>CAZGNA010000171.1:0-5707 GCA_964526945.1 uncultured bacterium | reverse complement strand
ACGTGGACGGCCGGCGGGTCGACAAGCCGGGGGCCCTGGTCGCGCCCACGGCGGTGCTCGAGCGCCGCGCCGGGGCGCAGTTCGTGAGCCGCGGCGGCGTCAAGCTGGCCGCCGCGCTGGAGGCGTTCGGGATCGACGTGGCCGGCCGCGTGGCGATCGACGTGGGCGCGTCTGCGGGCGGGTTCACCGACTGCCTGCTGCAGCGCGGCGCCCGGCGCGTGTACGCCGTCGACGTGGGCCGTGGGGTGTTGCACTGGCGCCTGCGCCAGGATCCGCGGGTGGTGGTGCTGGAGGGTCGGCACGCCGCGCGCCTGCGCCCGGACGACGTCCCCGAGGCCGCCGACCTGGCCACCGTGGACGTCTCGTTCATCTCGGTGCTCAAGGTGCTGCCGGCGGTCAGCCGGCTCGTGCGGCCCGGTGGCCTGCTGGTGGTGCTGGTGAAGCCGCAGTTCGAAGCCGGGCCGCGTGCCGCGCCCAAGGGCGTCGTGCGCAGCCCCGCGGTGCACGCCCAGGTGCTGCGCGCCACGGTGGCCGGCATCCGGGCGCTGGGGCTGTCGCCCGTGAACGTCGTGGCGTCCCCGCTGGTGGGTCCGAAGGGCAACCGCGAGTTCTTCCTGCTGGTGCACAACGCCCCCGGGCAGGCCGCCGAGGATCTGGACGAGCAGATCGCGCGGGTGGTGGCGCCGCCGGCTGCGGGAGAGGCCGGGCGGTGACCCGCATCGGGCTGCTGGTCAACATGTCGCGCATGGCCGGTCAGCCCCACGGCGTCGACCGGCTCGCCCGGACGGTCGAGGCGCTGGAGCGCCGCGGCGCGCGCGTGCGGCTCAACGTCGACGGCGCGCACGCGGTGGGCCGGCCCGACCTGGGCGTGCCGGACGCCGCGCTGGTGGACGAGGGCGACCTCCTGGTGGTGCTGGGCGGCGACGGCACGATCCTCAGCGCCGCGCGGCTGGCGGCAGGGCGCGTGCCCATCTTCGGCGTCAACCTGGGCGGCTTCGGGTTCCTGGCCGAAGCGCAGCTCACCGATCTGCCCGAGGCGGCCGAGGCCGTGCTGGGCGGCGCCTACGTGCTGGATGCGCGGGCGATGCTGGAGGCCGAACTCGTGGGGCGCGGAGGGGGGCAGCCGCGTCGGCTCGCGCTCAACGACGTGGTGGTGACCAAGACCGGCGTCGCCCGCATCGTGCGGGTGACGACCTGGGTGAACGGCGAACACCTGGCGACCTATCCGGCCGACGGTGTGATCGTGGCCACCCCGACGGGCTCGACCGCGTACTCGCTGTCGGCCGGCGGGCCGATCGTGCACCCGCAGGTCGACGTGGTGATCGTGACGCCCATCTGCCCGCACATGCTCACGGCGCGTCCCGTGGTGGTCTCGGGGGACGCCACCGTGACGGTGGAGCCGGTGGCCGGCGCGGAGGACGTGCGGGTGAGCGTGGACGGGCAGGAGAGCTTTCCGCTGGCCCCGGGCGACCGGGTCGTCGTGCGGCGGGCGGCGGTGCGCACGCGGCTGGTGCGGTTGCGGCCGCCCAGCTTCTACAGCATCCTGCGCACCAAGCTGGCGTGGGGCGAGCGATGAGCGTGGCAGCGGGTGGCCGGGGCGGGTCCCGCCGCCGGGGGCGCCGGCGGTTCGCCGACGAGGGCGGCGGGGCCGGCTGCGGCGAACAGTTCCGGCGGGGTCCGGCGGTGCGCGTGCGGGGGAGGGAACCGTGACCAAGTTCATCTTCGTGACGGGCGGTGTGGCCTCGGGGCTGGGGAAGGGGATCACGTCTGCCTCGCTCGGGCGGTTGCTGAAGGCGCGGGGCCTGAAGGTTACGCTGTTGAAGTTCGATCCCTACGTGAACGTGGACGCGGGCACCATGAACCCCCACCAGCACGGCGAGGTGTTCGTCACCGACGACGGTGCCGAGACCGACATGGACCTGGGCCACTACGAGCGCTTCATCGACGAGAACCTGGGCCGGGCCAACAACGTCACCACCGGCAAGATCTACGCATCGGTGATCGCCCGCGAGCGTCGCGGCGAGTACCTGGGCGGGACGGTGCAGATCATCCCCCACGTGACCAACGAGATCAAGGACGAGATCCGCACCCTGGCCCGCACCAGCGGCGCCGACGTGGTCATCGTCGAGGTGGGCGGCACGGTGGGCGACATCGAGAGCCTGCCCTTCCTGGAGGCCATCCGCCAGTTCCGGCGGGCGGCGGGCGACGCGCACGTGATGTACGTGCACGTGTCGCTGGTGCCCTACCTGCGCGGCGCCGGCGAGCTGAAGACCAAGCCCACCCAGCACAGCGTCAAGGAGCTGCGCAGCATCGGCATCCAGCCCGACGTGATCGTGTGCCGCACCGAGCGGCCGTTGGGGCGGTCGGTGCGGGAGAAGATCGCCCTGTTCTGCGACGTGGAGCCCGAGGCGGTGGTCCAGGCGCTGGACGCAGAGAGCATCTACGAGGTGCCCCTCATCCTGGAGGACGAGGGCCTGGGCCGCATCGTCACCCGGCGGCTGGGCCTCGACCACCTGCCCCCACCCGACCTGGCGGAGTGGCGGGAGATGGTGCACCGGATCCGGCATCCCCAGACGCGGGTGCGCATCGCCATGGTGGGCAAGTACATGGGGGTCGAGGACTCGTACGTCAGCATCGTCGAGGCGCTGCGGCACGGCGGCATCGCCCACGGGTGCGCCGTCGAGATCACCAAGATCGACTCCGAGGAGATCGAGCAGTGGCCGCAGGCCCGGCTGGAGGCCGAGCTGACCCGCTACGACGGGGTGCTCGTCTGCCCGGGGTTCGGGGCCCGCGGGGTGGAGGGCAAGGTGCGGGCGATCCGCGTGGTGCGCGAGCAGGGGGTGCCGTTCCTGGGGATCTGCTACGGCATGCAGTGGGCGGTGGTGGAGTTCGCCCGGCACGTCTGCGGGCTGGAGGGCGCCAACTCCACCGAGGTGGACCCCGACACGCCCCATCCGGTGATCTCGCTGCTGGAAGAACAGCGCCGGGTGGTGGACAAGGGCGGGACGATGCGCCTGGGGCGATACCCGTGCCGGCTCGTGCCAGGGTCGCTGGCCGCGGCGGCGTACGGGACGGCGGAGGTGGGTGAGCGCCACCGCCATCGCTACGAGATGAACAACGCCTACCGGCCGATCCTGGAGCGCCACGGCCTGCGGGTCACGGGGATCTATCCCGACCAGGACCTGGTCGAGATCGTGGAGCTGCCAGGGCACCCCTGGTTCGTGGGGACGCAGTTCCACGGCGAGTACCGGTCGCGGCCCACCCGGCCGCACCCGCTGTATCGGGCGTTCGTCCGGGCCGCGCTGGACCGCGCGGCGGTCTCGGCGGGGCGCGGGTAGCGGCGGGGGCGCACGGGTCACGGGGAGCCAGGCCGTCCGATCCCGCGGCGCGGCCGCGATGGGCGGCCATGGGATGGACGCGGGGACCGCGCGGCGGCGCCGGATGCCGCCGATGGAGGCCGCACGAGGCTGCGACTGCGTACCCCGCCCGCGGTGTCCGTGTCGCCGCCGACGGGATCGGTCGTCGCTGGCCATGCGTGGGCCCATATCCCCACGCGGCGTTCCACCGGGATGAGCGGACAGGGCCGAGGAGGGAGCAGATGAGCACAGCGGTGTACGTCAACGGTCGGATCGTGTCCAAGGACGACGCCGTGGTGTCGGTCTTCGACCACGGCTTCCTGTACGGCGACGGCGTGTTCGAAGGGATTCGCGTCTACGACGGCCGGATCTTCCGCCTGGAGGAGCACCTCGACCGCCTGTACGCCTCGGCCAAGGCGATCATGCTGGAGATCCCCCTGGACCGGGACGCGTTCCGGACCGCGGTGCTCGAGACGGTGCGGGCCAGCGGGTTGCGGGACGCCTACATCCGCCCGGTGGTCACCCGCGGGGTGGGCGACCTGGGGATCGACCCGCGCAAGTGCCCGCAGCCCACGGTGGTCATCATCGTGGATGCGATCCGCCTGTACCCGGCCGAGGCGTACGCCCGCGGCCTGCGCGTGATCACCGCCAGCGTCCGCCGGCCCGCGCCCGATGCGCTCAACGGGCGGATCAAGTCATGCAACTACCTGAACAACATCCTGGCGCGCCTGGAGGCGAACCGCGCGGGGGCCGACGAAGCGCTCATGCTGACCGCCGACGGCTACGTCTGTGAGTGCAGTGCCGACAACGTGTTCATCGTCACCGGCGGGCAGGTGCAGACCCCGGCGACGCACCTGGGACTGCTGGCGGGCATCACGCGCGACGCGGTGCTGGACCTGGCCCGGGAGGCTGGTCTGCCCGCAGCCGAGCGCGTCTTCACCCTGCACGACGTCTACACCGCCGACGAGTGCTTCCTCACCGGGACGGGAGCGGAGATCGCGCCGGTCGTGGAGGTGGACGGGCGGCCGATCGGCGACGGCCGCCCGGGTCCGATCACCCGTCGCCTCACCCAGGCGTTCCGCGAACTGGTGCGCCGCAGCGGCACGCCGGTCTACGCCGAGGAGGCGCCGGGGCGACGGTGACCGGGGGCGCGCGGTCGTTGGACCCCGCAGGTCCTGGGAGCAGGGGGCAGGAGGACGAGCGCAGCGAGGCCGGGGGCCACCCCGGCGGGCACCGCGACCCCGCGGCCGGGAGCGGCCCCGCAGCCGGAGACAGCGCCGAGCCTACGGTGGCCTCGCGCCTAGTGTTCCGGGGACGGGTGGTCGCGGTCCGCGTCGACGACGTGCGCCTGGGGAGCGGCCGCATCGTCGTGCGCGAGGTGGTGGAGCATCCCGGCGCTGCGGCCATCGTGCCCGTGACGGGTGATGGCCATGTGCTCATGGTGCGCCAGTACCGCAAGGCGGTGGAGGCCTTCCTGCTGGAGATCCCCGCGGGCACGCTGGAGCCCGGCGAAGCACCGGAGCAGTGCGCGCAGCGCGAGCTGGCGGAGGAGGTCGGCATGCGGGCCGGCCGTCTGAGGCCGCTGGCCACGTACTTCCCGTCGCCAGGGGTGTTGACCGAAGCCATCACGGTGTACCTGGCAGAAGACCTCCGTCCGCACGTGCTGGCGGCCGACCCGGGCGAGGAAGGGCTGGAGGTCGAACGGGTCCCCCTGGACCGCGTGCCAGTCCTGATCGCCTCGGGAGGTATCCGCGACGGGAAGTCGCTGGTGGGGCTGCTCCTGGCCCTGCGCGCGCTGGGCGCTGCCAGGACGGAGAGCCCGTGAGCGCCCGGGAACGCCGGGTACCGGGGACAGGGCGCGGCAGCGCATCACAGCCCGCGGCCTGGCGCGGCGGGACCGCGCCGGGTCGCGGTGCGGGGGAGCGGCCGCACACCGCCCGGCCGCCTGCCGGTGCGACGCGCAGGCGGCGTGCGTTCCCTCCGGCGCTGGACGCGGCGCGTGACGCCTACCTGGCGTACGGGCTCACTGAACGGGGCCTGAGCCGGCGCACGATCGAGGCGTACGCGCGCGATCTGGACGACTTCATGGCGTTTGCGGCCCGCCAGGGCGCCCGGAGTCCGCAGGACCTGCGGCGGACCACGCTGACCACCTACCTGCTGGCGGCGCGCCGGCGCGGGCTCGCGCCCAGCACGGTCGCGCGGCGGCTGGCGGCCGTGCGGGGCTGGACGGCGTTCCTGCTCCGCGAGGGCATCATCGCCGACGACCCCGCCCTGGACGTGGCGCCGGCGCGCCGGCCGCGGCGACTGCCCGACGTGCTGACGGTCGAGGAGGTCGAACGCCTGCTGGCCCA
>CAZGNA010000170.1:0-5723 GCA_964526945.1 uncultured bacterium | reverse complement strand
CGCGGCCGAGGTCGGCCAGGGCCTCTACACCGTGCTGGCGCAGATCGCGCGGACCGAGCTCGGCGTGGAGCAGGTCGTGATCCGTCCCGCCGATACCGGCATCGGTTCTGCAGGGTCGACGTCCGCGTCCCGACAGACCATGATGTCCGGCGGCGCGGTGCAGCTGGCCTGTCAGGCGGTGCGCGACGCCCTGTTCCAGCGCGTGCGGGCCCGGCTGGCTGCCCAGGGCCGGCCGGTGCCCCCGACCCTGGCGCTCGCGGGCGGGATGATCCTCGCCGGGGACGACCCGCTGGCGCCGGTTACCGCCTTCCTCGACGAGCCGGTGGCGGCCACGCGCACCTACCATCACCGGCGCACCACGCCGCTCGACCGCCGGGGGCAGGGCGACCCGCACGTGACGTTCGCGTTCGCGGCCCAGCGCGCCGTGGTCGACGTCGACCTCGACCTGGGCCTGGTGCGCGTGGTACAGATCGCCGCCGCGCAGGACGTCGGCCGCGCTCTCAACCCGCAGGCCGTCCACGGGCAGATCGAGGGCGGCATCGCCCAGGGGCTCGGGCTGGCGCTCATGGAAGAGGTCCAGCTGCGCGACGGCGTGATCCGCAACCCCTCGTTCACCGACTACCTCATCCCCACCATCCTCGACATGCCGCCGGTGGTGAGCGTGCTGGTCGAAGAGCCCGAACCCGGGGTCCCCTTCGGCGCCAAGGGAGCCGGCGAGCCGTCGACGGTGGTGGCGACCGCCGCCATCGTGGCCGCGCTGCGCGACGCCACCGGCCGCGAGCTCAACCGGGTGCCCGTGCGCCCCGACGACCTGATCGGCCTCCACCCGCCCGCAGCCGGCGGGGAACCGCCGCCGGCGCCCGACGTACCGTGGCCGGAGCCGATACCCAAGCTGGCCGGGCTGGCGGCGGGGCAGGGCGAGCTGATGCGGGACGGGTAAGACGAGCCGGCGCGGCGCGTGCCGTGAGACGGAGGCGAACGCCATCCTCTACGACGTCGTGATCCGGGGCGGGCGGGTGGTGCTGCCGGGCGGCGTGGGCGCGGCCAGCCTGGGGATCGCGCACGGCCGGATCGCTGCCATCGCCGAGGGGCCCCTCGACGGGCACGAGGTCGTCGACGCCACCGGCCGCATCGTGCTGCCCGGCGTCGTGGACCTGCACGTGCACTTCAACGATCCGGGCCGCACCCACTGGGAGGGATGGGGGCCGGGCAGCCGCGCGGCCGCCGCGGGCGGGGTCACGACGGTGGTGGAGATGCCCCTCAACAGCCTGCCGCCGGTCACGACCGTCGACGCGCTGCACGCGAAGCTGGCCGCCGCTGCCGGGCAGTCGATCGTGGACTACGCGCTGTGGGGCGGGCTCGTCACCGACAACCGCGATCACCTGCCCGCCCTCGCCCGCGCGGGCGTGATCGGGTTCAAGGCGTTCATGAGCCGTAGCGGCACCGAGGAGTTCACCCACGTGGAGGATGGCGTGCTCTTCGACGGGCTCCAGCGGCTGGGGGCGCTGGGCCAGGTCCTGGCCGTGCATGCCGAGAGCAACGCCATCACCGAGGAGCGCACCCGCCGGTTGCAGGCGGCCGGACGTCGCGACCGGCGGGCCTGGGGCGAAGCCCGGCCGCCCGTGGCAGAGCTGGAAGCGATCCACCGCGCGCTCTTCCTCGCGCAGCAGGCCCGCTGCCGCCTGCACGTCGTGCACACCAGCCTGCCCGAGGGCATCCAGCTGATCGACACCGCGCGCGCCGCCGGGCAGCCGGTCACCGTCGAGACCTGCGCGCACTACCTCGCGCTCACCGAGGACGACTTCGTGGCGCTGGGGCCGGTGGCCAAGTGTGCGCCGCCGCTGCGGGACGCGGCCAGGCAGGAGGGGCTCTGGCAGGCCGTGCTGGCCGGCCGGGTCGACTGCATCACCTCCGACCATTCGCCCTGCCCGCTGGAGGACAAGGCGCGCGGCGAGGACGACGTCTGGGAGGCCTGGGGCGGGATCACGGGCGTCCAGACCCTCCTGCCCGTGATGCTCACCGAGGGCGTGCATCGCCGGCGCATGCCGCTCGCGCAGCTCGCGGCGCTCCTGGCCGGCACTCCCGCGCGGATCGCCGGCCTGTGGCCGCGCAAGGGCGCCATTCAGGTGGGCGCCGACGCCGACCTGGTGATCGTGGACCTGGACCGGCGCTGGCGGCTCGAGGCGGGGTGGCTCCAATCGCGCCACCGGCAGTCGCCGTTCCTGGGCCGCGAGATGCAGGGCTGGGTGGAGCGGGTCCTGGTGCGGGGCCGCACGGTGGCCCGGGAAGGCGAGGTCACCGGCACCCCCGCCGGCCAGTGGCTGCGGGCGTCACCGCCGCAGGATGGTGAAGACCAACCGGTCTGAGCGGATGTAGCTCAGCGACGTCGCCACCGGTCGCCCCGCCACGTCGTAGATCGCGCCGCTGACGGCCAGCAGCGGTGTCCCGGGTGCCACCGCCAGCACCGGGGCCACGGCCGGCGGGGCGCCCACGGCCTTCAGCGCCACGAGGCTGTGGTCGGCGCGCACGCCCAGCTCCTCGAGCAGGAACTCCTTGAGCGACTCGTAGCGGCGCCGGCGCTCTGCCACGTCCAGCGACCCCACCAGCGCGGCGGGCAGCACGTTCTCGCAGTAGAGCACCGGCTCCCCGTCGGCGAGGCGCAGGCTCTGG
This sequence comes from uncultured bacterium, assembly GCA_964526945.1. GTDB lineage: Bacteria > Sysuimicrobiota > Sysuimicrobiia > Sysuimicrobiales > Humicultoraceae > Fervidifonticultor. The sequence continues at coordinate 3,053 of CAZGNA010000170.1, read as the reverse complement.
ACGAGCACACCGGGGGTGCCGGGCGCCACGCCCAGCAGGTCTGCGGTCTCGTCCGCGACCACCACGGGGAGGACGTTCAGCAGCCGGTCCTCCGCCCGCCGCCCCACGCGCCGGATCGCCTCGTCGAAGTTCTCGAAGCGGTCGATGCGGGCCGTGATGTGGCGGTTGATGAACGCCCCCACGCCGTGCCGGCGGCTGACCAGCCCCTCCTGCTCCAGGGCGCGCAGGGCTTCGCGCAGCGTCGCCCGGCTCACGCCGCATTCCCGGGCGAGCGCGGCTTCCGACGGGAGCCGGTCGGCCGTGGCGAACCGTCCCGTCAGGATCTCGCGCCGGAGGTCGGCGGCCAGGCGCTTGGACAGCGGGATCCGCGGCGGGGCGTGCAGGACCGCCCGCGGCTCGGGGGTCATAGGCCTCCTCCGGTGTACGCCGGGGCCGCGCGCGTGTAGACGTCGCGGGCCACCTCCACCCCCACGCCGCGCGGCGTGGGATGCCCGAGGGCGCGGAGCACGTGCTCCAGGCCGGCCAGGACGGCCAGCACGACGCGCAGGTCGGCGTTGTAGCCCATGGTGCCGATGCGCCAGATGCGGCCGCGCAACGGCCCAAACGACGTGGCGATCTCGATGCCGAACTCCTCCAGCAGCCGCAGCCGCGCCCGCTCGTCGTCGATGCCGTCGGGGACGACCACGGCCGTGATCATCGGCAGCCGGTGCCGCGGGTCGCCGAACAGCTCCAGCCCCATGGCGGTCAGGCCGGCCTTGAGGGCGTCACCGGCACGCCGGTGCCGCGCGCACCGGGCCTCCGGGCCCTCCTCGAGCACGAGGCGCAGCGCCTCGCGCATGGCGTAGGTCATGCTCGTGGGCAGGGTGTGGTGGTTGAGGCGCTCGGGGCTCCAGTAGCGCTCGAGCTGGGTGAGGTCGAGGTAGTTGCTCACCACCGGGCTGGCGCGCGCCGCCATCGCGTGCGCCGCGCGATGGTTCCAGGTGATCGGCGACAGCCCGGACGGATATCCCAGGCACTTCTGTCCGCCGGCGAAGACCACGTCGAGGTCCCACGCATCGGTCTCGACGACCACGCCGCCCAGGGTGACCACGGCATCGACCACCAGCAGGGCGTCGTGCTCGCGGCACAGGTGGCCCAGGGTCGGCATCTCGGGTTGCAGCATGCCCGTCGACGTCTCGCCGTGGACGATGCACACCAGCTTGGCCGGTGCCCGCCGCAGCGCGGAGGCGATGGCGTCCGGGTCGAGGACCTCGCCCCATGCGGCGCGCACCTCGGTGACCTGCGCGCCGTAGCGGCGCGCAATGTCGGCGAACAGATCGCCAAACCGTCCGCAGTTGCCCACCAGGACCGGGTCGCCGGGTTCGATGAGCGAGGCGAGGGCCGCCTCCATGGCCGCGCGGCCCGTGCCCGAGACGGCCAGCGTGCGGGGGTTGGCCGTCCGGAACACGGCGCGGGCAAGGTCGGCCGCCTCGCCCATGATGGCGGTGAAGGCCGGGTCGAACTGCCCCAGCACCGGCGCGCTCATCGCCCGCAGTACCCTGGGGTCGGGGTTGGTGGGCCCCGTGCCGCACAGCAGTCGGGTCGGAGGATTCAGCTCGGTGGCCATACCGGGGATTTCACTATGCGGGATGCAAAGCCCTGCGAGGCATTGCATGCCTGCCCGGGGCCGCTGACCCGTTCCCTGTGGTATTCCCGTGCTGACCGGTCGGGCTGCCGACCGGTCAGGCCGTCGAGAGCCTGCCGGACCTGGGTGGTGCGGCTTCAGCCGGACCGGGATGCGCTGAGTCCTGCGAGGGAGATCGACACGGATGCTCGGTCTGGTCGGCGCGGGAGTCAACCGGCGCTGGGATCGGTCGGCGCCAGGGCAGCGCCCAGGGCCTCCAGCGCCTGCTCGAACGCCTCGAGGGGGGCCCGGACGATCCCCGCACCGATCTGTCCGACGCCCGGTGCGCGGTGGGCAATGCCGGTGTTGATCACCGGCGTCGTCCCCAGGCGCACGACGGCGCGCACGTCGATCCCCAGCGGCGTCCCCTCGAACTCCAGCGCAGGGATCAGAAACCGGCTGCTCCGGCCTGCGGTGATCTCCCCCATGGCCCGGGTGATCTCCGTGGCCGCGCGCACCGAGCCCAGCCCCAGGAAGCCCACGACCGCCGGTGCCGCGGCCATGGCGAACGCGCCCAGGCCGACGGTCTCCACGATCGCCGAGTCGCCCATGTCAGGGTTGGCGTCGGCCGCGGTGTAGCCGGGGAAGTACAGGCCGGCGGGCGTGGGGGCCGGCGCGGTGAACCACCGGTCGCCGAGGCCACTCACCCGCAGGCCGAACTCCACGCCGTTGCGGCTCATCGCCGAGACCAGCGTGCAGCCGGGCAGGTGGCGGATCCCGAGCGTCAGGGCTTTCGCCGCCACCATCGCCAGGTTCAGGAAGAACTGGTCGACCTCGCTCAGGAAGCGCAGGATGGCTGTGAGGGTGGCGCCCGTCGTCACCTCCGCCAGCAGCGGTCCGACCTGACGGAGGAACAGGCTGGTGGCGGCCACGTTGCGCTGGTGCAGCTCGTCGCCCATGGTCAGGGCACGGGCCGCGAGCGGCACCAGGGCCACACCGTCGGCGCGCCGGAGCGCCGCATCCAGCGCCGGTGCCAACACCTCCTGCAGCCAGCGCAGGCGCTCCAGCACCGGGGCGCCGTACGCCCCAAACCGCAGCACCGCGCCGATGCCCTCGTTGAGCGGGCCGTAGGCCACCACGCCCGCAGCGTCGTCGCGCACCTCGAGCAGCGGCATCGAGGGCGAGACCACGCCGGCCATGGGTGCGACCACGTCCCAGTCGTGCGTGCAGTGCAGGGCGATCGCGCCGCGGTCCAGCAGGGCGGCGGCGCCGTCGGGGTCGCGCGCCCACCCTTCGTAGAGGGCGGCGCCAATGCACGCGCCCCGCATGGGCCCGCACAGCCGCTCGACCGGTACCGGGGGGCCGGCGTGGAGCAGGGCGCGGCCCTGGGCCAGCGGCGGGATCACGTCGCGGGCCACGCGCAGGCCGACGAGGACCGGCGCGCCGCGGT
>CAZGNA010000169.1:0-5754 GCA_964526945.1 uncultured bacterium | reverse complement strand
CGGGCGCGACGTGGTGCCGAGGCGGCCGAGCGCGGCACGCCCGGCCGCAGCGCACGGTCGCAGGCGCGCCGTGGCGCCCAGCGCTCCCCGGCGGTACCGCCGTCGGGCCGGGAGCAGACGGCGCCCAGGAAACCGGGCCGTGACCCCGAATCCCACGGACGGTGTCCTCGGAGACCGTCGCCTGCCGCGCCTGCGGCGCGCCCAACGCGCCCGACGCCCGGTTCTGCGCCCGGTGCGGCACCCCCCAGGGCCGGAGCTGCACGGAGTGCGGCACCCGGGTGGACGAGCACGCGCGGTTTTGCCCGACCTGCGGGATTCCCCTCCAGCCCGCAGCCGACACCGGCCCTGCCGTCGTGCTGGGAGAAACGCGCAAGATCGTCACCGTCCTCTTCGCGGACCTGGTGGGGTCCACGGGCCTGACCGAGGCGTTGGACCCTGAGGAGGCGCGGGAGGTGATCGGCAAGTTCTACCGGGTCGCCGAGCACGCCGTCGAGCGCTTCGGGGGACGCGTGGCCAACCTGCTGGGCGACGCCGTGCTCGCCGTGTTCGGGTTGCCGGCGGCGCACGACGACGACCCGGAGCGGGCGGTGCGCGCGGGCCTGGCCATGCGCGATGCCATGCCCGCCCTGAACGACCATCTGCAGACCGCGCACGGGCTGCGCCTGGAGCTCCGGGTCGGCATCACCACCGGCGAGGTGGTGGCGGCGTCGGGCTCCACGTTCGAACGCGACGTGCTCATCTCCGACGCGGTCACGACCGCGGCGCGCCTCCAGCAGACGGCAGCGCCGGGCACGGTGCTCGTGGCGGACCGCACCTACCGCCTGGCGGCGGGCGGCATCGAGTTCCGACCGCTCCCTCCACTGTCGGTCAAAGGCAAGGCCGCACCGCTCGTGGTGTGGGAAGCCCTCGCCCCACGGCCCGAGCCCGCCGAGGTCCGCCGCGTCGTGGCGCCGCTCGTTGGCCGGCACGCCGAACTGGGCCTGCTGCGCCACGTGTACGCGCGCGCCCGGGACGATGGGGTGATCCAGCTGGTCACCGTCGTTGGCCAGCCCGGCGTGGGGAAGAGCCGGCTGCTCCGCGAGTTCCTGGCAGAGGTGCGGGACGCTGCGCCACGGCCGCTGGTCCTGCGTGGGCGCGGCACGCCGTTTGGCGGCCAGGTGGGCTACCACGCCCTGCTCGAGATCCTCAAGGGCCAGGCCGGCATCCTCGACACCGACGCGCCGACGGCGGTGCAAAAGAAGCTCGATCTCTGGCTCCACGAGCAGGCGCCCACGCGGACCGACCTTCTACCCGGCCTGCTGCTCACCTTCGGCGTCGACGACGGGATAGCGACCGACCCCGCGACGCAGCGCGAGCGGATGTTCGAAGCCTGGACGTCCCTGCTGCTGACGCTGGCGGAGACGCGGCCCCTGATCGTCGTCCTCGAGGACCTGCACTGGGCCGATGAGGGGACGCTCGAACTGGTGGAGCGCCTGGCGGGCCGCGCCGAGAGCGCCGCGCTGGTCCTGATCTGTCTCGCCCGGCCGGAACTGCTGGAACGGCGCGCGGCGTGGGGGAGTAGCGCCCGCAACGGCACCCGCATGCACCTGCCGCCGCTGCGCCCGCGGGAGACCGAGGAGCTAGCCGCAGCGCTCAGCAGCCAGGCCCTGTCGCCCGAGATGCGTCAGGCCGTGGCCGAGCGCGCCGAGGGCAACCCCCTGTTCGTCGAGGAGCTGGTGCGGATGCTGCTGGAGGGCAGCACACCGGGCGCGGCCATTCCCGATACGGTGCAGGCGGTGCTGACGGCGCGGATCGATCGCCTGCCGCCGGACGAACGCCGCGTCCTGCAGGCGGCGGCCGTGGTGGGCCGCGCCTTCTGGCCCTCGGCGGTCGCCCAGCTCACCGGGCTGGCCGCCGCGGAGGTGGTCGCCGTCCTGGACGCGCTGGCGCGCAAGGAACTCATCGGGCGTCGGACCGCCTCCGCCATGGCCGGCGAGACCGAGTACAGTTTCCGCCACATCCTCACCCGCGACGTGGCCTACGGCATGCTGCCCCGGGCGCAGCGCCAGCGCGCGCACGCCGAAGCCGCGCGGTGGATCGAGGCCCGCGTGGGCGAACGCGTCGAAGAGGTCGTGCAGCTCCTGGCCGAGCACCTGACCGAATCGGGCGACGACGGCAGGGCCGTGGGCTACCTCCAGCGGGCCGGCGCCAAGGCCCTGCGGCTCTACGAGAAGGACCGGGCGGTGGCCCTGTATTCCCAGGCCCTCGACGCCGCGGCGCGCGCCGGGGCAGGGCCCGCGGACGTGGCCCCGCTCTACCTCGGTCGCGGCGATGCGCACGAGCTCGACGGCCGCTACGACGCGGCTGCGGACGACTACGCGCGCGGGCTGGAGGCCGCGCGTGCTGCCGGTGCGACGGGACTGGAAGCCGTCCTGGAAAACCGGCTGGGGCTCGCCGACCACCGCCGTGCCCGGGTGGACGACGCCGAAGCCCACTACAGGCGCGCAGCCGTGCTGGCGCGTGCCGCAGGCGACGACACCACGCTGGCCCACGCGACGGTGGACCTCGTCAACATCGCCTGGGACCGCGGCGAGGTCCGGGGAGTGCCGGAGTCGCTGGTGTCAGCGATCGCGGCGCTCCGCGCGACCGCCAGCCCGTCCGGCCTGGCCCGGGCTCTCAACCTGCTGGCCATGGTCCGCTTCTCGGCGGGCGACGCCCCGGGCGCGCTGGCCGCCGCCGACGAAGCGCTGGCCGTCGCGCGGCAGGCCAGGGACCGGCAGCGCGAAGCCACCAGCCTGAGCTACCACAGCGTCATCAACGTGTTCTGGGGGCGGTACGAAGAGGGCATCCGGGCCGGTCGCGCCGCCAACGTCCTGGCCGAGGAGATCAAGGACCCCCGGCGCGCGGCGTTCGCGACCACCTTCGTCGCCCGCGGCCTGATAGGCCTGGGCGCGTGGGGGGAGGCCCTGCACCTGGTGGAAGAGTGGCTCCCGCGCCTGCACCAGGTCGCGCCGATCCACGTGCCGTTCGCCCTCTGCGGGCTCGGCATGGCCTGCTTCGAGCTCGATGACGCCCCGCGGGCCCGGCGCGCCCTCGACGTCGCACCCATGCCCGCTGTCCAACATCCCTCGTGGCGCGAGGCCGCGCTGCTCTACGACCTGTACGTCGCGCGGCTCGAGCACGACCGCACCGCCCTCGACCGTGTGCTCGACGAGCTGCTCGCGCTCCCCACCGGCATCTTCGTGCCCGACGACGCGGAGGTGGTGCTGCCCGTCGGCGAGGGGTTCCTCGAGGCGGGACGGCTCGACGACCTGCAGCGGTACCTGGAGCGTCGGCGGTCCGCCGTGGAGACCTTTGCGGCGCCCACGCACCTGGCGGGGCTGGCCATCCTGGACGCCCGCGTAGCCGCCCATGCGGGGCGCACGGCGGAGGCGCTGGCCCTCCTGGACCGCGCCCAGGCGTACAGCCAGCAGGCCAGCGACGTCATCACCGCCCGACGGATCCACGAGCTACGCCTGGCCCTCAATCCCGTCGCGGGCGATCGAATCGCGCTGCGCGACCTCCTCCTGCGGCTGGCGGCCACCCTGCCCGATCCGGCCCGCGAGGCGTTCCTGCAGACGCCCCGGGTTGCGCCCTTCGTGTCGTGACTATCCCCAGAGGATCATGATGGTCCCGACCAGGGCCAGCAGCGTCCCGGCCACCAGGCCGGGGGTGATCCGTTCGTGACCGGGCAGCACCAGCGGGCTGGCGACGATCACGACCAGGACCTGGAGGTTGTACAGCGCGGCGACGGTCGCGGCCGGCGCGCGGCTCAGGCCCACGTAGAGCAACAACAGCGCCGCAGTGTTGGCGGCCGCGCTGCCCAGCAGGTCCGCCCGGCCCAGGGACGCGGCAGGCCAGCGGGCGGAATGCCGCCGCACCGCCCACAGCAGGTGGGCGGCGAGCGCCGACGATGCGCCGATCGCGGCACCCAGCACCGGCGCGGGCGTCAGGACCAGCGCCAGGCGGCGCATGGTGTCGCCAAGCGCGAACGCCGCTGCGCTGACGACCGCGAGCGCCAGCCCCGAGAGGCTGACGGCAGGCCCGGCCGGCGTCGTCGTGTGCGTGGGCGCGAGCCCTCGAGGACCTTCCCGGGCCGCGAAGCGGACGGCAGTGCTGCCGCGCCTCGCCGCTGGCTGGGCGGGCCATAGCGTCAGCCACAGCCCCGCCGTCACCACCAGGATGCCGGCGATCTGCCACGGGCGGGGCAGCTCCCCCAGGATGAGCAGCCCGAACGCCAGGGTGAAGACGCTATTGGTCAACCGCACCGTGCTCGAGAGCGACGGCCCCAGGCGTGCCACGCTCATGTAGGAGAGGTTGCGGCCTACCAGCGTTCCGGCCAGTCCGCCGGCGACGAAAAGGGCGACGGAGCCCGGGTGCACGGGCGGGAGGGCGCCCCGCCAGGCGACCGCAGCCGCCAGCGCCGTGAAGACCACCACGTTCATGACGATGCTGACCAGCGCGCCGCCCTCGGGCGGGATCGCCACCATGAAGCGCCGCGCGAGCACCGTGCTGAGGCCAAACGCCAGGGCCGCGCCCAGGCCGGCGGCTTCGCCGATCATCGTCGCGCCTCTGCCGCCGGGCGGCCCTGCATCTGCGGGTGCGCGCGCGCGAGGGCCGCGCCGCTCCCGCACGGCGCCGTGCCTGCAGCCGATGTCACTGATGCCACGGGCACGCAGGCGCAGCGCCTCCTGGCCGCGGCTGGCGTGCGCGCGGCTGGCACGCGGCAGACGATGGCGACGGAGGAAAGAGTGTCATGGTTCGTCCTCGGGGCCCGCGAGCCGCTCGGGCGTCCGTCGCGGCGCGACCCACCGGCCTGACGGTCCTGGAAGTCGTGCTGGCCATGGGGCTGGCCGCCCTGGCCGCCGCCGCCTGGACCGGCTTCCTCGTGGCCATGCTGCGATCCGGCGCGGCCCTCGAACAGCGGCTCGACGCGCAGTACCACGCACGGCGCGCGCTCGAACGCATCGCGGAAGAAGCCCGATGGGCCGAGGCGGTGGTCCCCGACGCCGGCTGTCCGCCCGCGGGGCTGTGCACCCACCGCATGACGCTTCGCGTGCCGGCGGGCAATCCCTACCGCGGCCCCGAGTCCTACGACGTGCGCTTCCAGCACAACGCGCGCCAGCAGCAGGTCGAACGCCGCGTGGGCGGCGGCACCAACAACCTGGCGGGCGCCATCGCCCGCTTCACGGTCGCCTACTTCGACGCCGACGGGCATCCGGCGGCCGAAGCCGCCGCCGTGGCCCGCGTCCGGGTGGCGCTGGTCGCGACGCGTCCGGCCGCGTCGCCGCTGGTCGTCGAAACCGATGTGCTGTTGCGCAACCGGCGTCCGCCCCCACCGCCCTCGCCGTCACCCGGGCCTCCGCGGCCGTCGCCGCGTGCACCCGGCGATCCGCTCGACGACCGGTGGACGCCCCCCGGCGCGCCCCGGCCCGTGCAACCCAGGTGACGGGGCTAGCGCAGGCCCGTCCGCCGCACCCACACGCCGGCTGGGCCGTGGTGGTGTCGAGGGAGGACAGCTCGTCGGCGTTCGGCCGCCGCGATCCGGCGCTGGACCGTGTTTTCATTGGACGAAACGAACGACGAACGGAACGCACTACGGCCCCTCAGATGCCACATCCATCCCACCAGCTACCCCGCACGGTTTCAGCTGGTCAGGCCATGAGTTGTCGCATGAGTTGTGTCGTAGCCCAGTAATCCTGTCACCCTAACGGCTCTATGAAGATGTCACCCTGG
>CAZGNA010000168.1:0-5758 GCA_964526945.1 uncultured bacterium | reverse complement strand
GGGCCGACCCCAGACCGTGCACCTGGTCCACCTGAGCGAGGTGAACAACCTGGCCCCGTTGGCCCGCGACCTCGTGCGCGCAGCGCTGGAGGCAGAAGGGCTGGCGACGGTGCGCGTCGAGGCCGTCCGGCCCAACGCCGCCGGCCCATGGTGGCCGCCGGGCAGCACGCCCGCGGGATGAGGGTCGCGCCGGCGCTCTTCCACGGCGAGACGGTAACGCTGCGGCGGCACGCGGCGCAGATGCTGGAGGCGGCCGTGGCCGCCGCCGATCCTGCGGCGGCAGTGGCGCGCGTGCTGTACCGCGAGGGCACCGTGCTGCGCGCCGGCGGCTGGACGTGCGACCTCCAGGCCGTGCGCCGCGTGGTCGTGGTTGGGGCGGGGAAGGGTGCCGTCCCCATGGCGCAGGCACTGGACGCGCTGGTGGGGCCGCAGCTGGCGGGCGGGCTCGTGGTGACGAAGTACGGGCACGGAGCGGCGCTGGGCCGCGTCGACGTGGTCGAGGCCGGGCACCCGCTGCCCGACGCTGCGGGCGAGCGCGCCGCGCGTCGCGTGCTGGCCATGGCCGAGGCTGCAGGCGCCGACGACCTGCTCGTCGTGGTGCTGTCCGGTGGCGGCTCGGCGCTGCTGCCGCTGCCGGCGCCCGGCGTGGCCCTGGAGGACAAGGTGACCACCACCGACCTGCTGCTGCGCAGCGGGGCCACCATCACCGAGGTGAACACGGTGCGCAAGCACCTCTCGCGGATCAAGGGCGGGTGGCTGGCGCGCGCCGCCGCGCCCGCCCGGATCCTGACGCTGGTGCTCTCCGACGTCCTGGGGAACCCGCTCGATGCGATCGCATCGGGGCCGACGGTGCCGGATCCCACCACCTTCGCCGACGCGCTGGCGGTGGTCGAGCGCTACGACCTGCGCGCGCACCTACCGGCCGCCGCCCGCGCGTACCTCGAGGCGGGAGCGGCGGGGGAGCGGCCCGAGACGCCCAAGCCCGACGACCCGGCCTTCGCGCGCGCCCACGCCGTGGTGGTCGGCGACCTGCAGCTGGCGGTCGGTGCCGCCGCGGAACGGGCGTGCGCGCTCGGCTACCGCGTGCGGACCTGCGGCACGGCGGTGCAGGGCGAGGCGCGCGCGGTGGGGGCCCGCTTCGGTGCGATGGTGCGCGACGTGCGCACGGCCGGCACGACCGAGGCGGTCTGCCTCGTCATGGGCGGCGAGACCACCGTGACCGTGCGCGGCGGTGGCCGCGGCGGGCGCAACCAGGAGTTTGCGCTGGCGGCGGCGTGGCCCCTGGCGGGGGTGCCCGGGGTGCTGGTCGCCGCGTTCGGCACCGACGGGACCGACGGGCCCACGGACGCGGCCGGCGCCGTGGCCGATGGCACGACGCTCGAGCGGGCACGCGCGCGGGGACTCGACCCCGCCCGGGCGCTGGCCGAGAACGACACGTACCCGTTCTTTGCGGCGCTGGGCGACCTGATCGTCACCGGGCCCACGCGGACCAACGTGAACGACGTGTGGCTCGGGCTGGTCGCTCCGGGGACGGCCCCATGAGTCCCGGAGGTGGCCCCATGGCCGTGCTGTTCTGCGTGGCCGAGGCCGTCCCGTTCGCCAAGGCCGGAGGGCTGGCCGACGTCGCGGGCGCGTTGCCCGCGGCGCTGCGCCGCCTGGGACACGACGTGCGGGTGGTGCTCCCGTGCTACCGCGGCGTCCCCCGGGACAGCCTGACGGCGATCCGCACGGTGCGCATCACGCTGGCCGGGCAGACGCTCGAGGCGACGCTCCTTACGGGGCGGGGCAAGGACGACGTGCCGTTCTTCTTCGTCGACGCGCCCGCGCTCTACGACCGGCCGGGCATCTACGGGGAAGAGGGCCGGGACTACCCGGACAACCTGCTGCGCTTCGCGGTGCTCTGTCGGGCGGCGCTCGCCATCGTCCGCGACGTCTGGACGCCCGACCTCGTGCACTGCCACGACTGGCATACGGCGCTGCTGCCCGCCTACCTGCACTGGGAGGGGCCCCGGCTGCCGACGCTGTTCACCGTCCACAACCTCGCACACCAGGGGATCTTCCCCATCGGCGAGTTTCCCCTGACGGGCCTGCCGCCCGAGGCGTTCGCACCCCAGGGCGTGGAGTTCTTCGGCCAGGTGAACGTGGTGAAGGCGGGGCTGGTCTGGGCCGATCTGCTGAGCACGGTCAGCGAGACCTACGCCCGCGAGATCCAGACGCCCGAGTACGGCATGGGCCTGGAGGGGCTGCTGCGCGCCCGGCGCGCCGACCTGTTCGGCGTGCTCAACGGCGTGGACTACACGCAGTGGGATCCCGCGACCGATCCCTACCTGGTGGCTCCCTACTCCGCCGACGACCTGTCGGGCAAGGCGCGCTGCAAGGCCGCCCTGCAGCGAGAGATGGGGCTGGCCGACGCGCCGGAGGTGCCGCTGGCGGCGGTGATCGCCCGCCTGGTACCGCAAAAGGGAATCGACCTGCTCGTGGAGGCGCTGCCGTCCCTGGTGCGGGCGGGGGTGCAGCTGGTGGTGCTCGGGACCGGCGCCCCCGCGTTCGAGGACGCGCTGCGTCGGGCCGAGCGCCGGTGGCCGGCGTACGTGCGCGCGCGCATCGGCTTCGACGAGGGCCTGGCGCACCGCATCGAAGCCGGCGCCGACATCTTCCTGATGCCGTCGCGCTTCGAGCCCTCAGGGCTCAACCAGCTCTACAGCCTGCGCTACGGTACGGTGCCCGTCGTCCGCCGGACCGGCGGGCTCGCCGACAGCGTGGTGGACCTGACGCCGCAGACGCTGCAGGAAGGGCGCGCGACCGGCTTCGTGTTCGACGCCTACACGGTCGACGCGTTCCTGGCGGCGGTCGGCCGGGCCCTGGCCGCCTACCGCGATCCCGGCCTGTGGCGGTGGCTGCAGCAGACCGGGATGCGCCTGGATTTCTCGTGGGATCGGGCGGCGGAACGCTACGCCGCGCTGTACGCCCTGGCCCTGGAGCGGGCCGCAAGCCGCGTGGGGTAGCGGGTTGGGTGCGCAGCCAGCGCGACGTCGACCGGCACCTGTCGTCTACCGCGCACAGGCGGCAGCCGGTCCGGCGCGGGGCCGGCGAGCCGTCGACCGCTGACCCTGGGGCTGCGTGGGTCGTGGCGTAGGGGATCCCCGGCGGCTGGCGAACGAGAGCAGGGGCGATGGGGTGCAGGCGTTCTTTCCGGTGCGCGGGCGACGGCGCCCAGGCCGCGGCTGCCGTACCGCTGCGCGTGCTTCTCCGGGGCGTCGGTCGGCTTGCCGCCACCACCGCCGGCTCTGCCGCAGACGCCCTACCCCTGCGCGTCGGCCCCCGTCCCGCGCTGGCTGACGGTGTCGGCGGCGCGGGGCGGCCGTAGGGACGAGCGTGCGCACCGTCGCCCTCTTCGTCACCTGCCTCGTCGACCAGCTGTTCCCGCAGATCGGCGAGGCCGCGGTCCGCGTGCTGGAGCGCGCGGGCTGCGCCGTCACGTTCCCGGCCGCCCAAACCTGCTGCGGGCAGGCCACGTTCAACGACGGCTTCTGGGACGACGCCCGGACGCTGGCCGCGCGTTTCCTCGACGTGTTCGCCGACGCACCCGCGGTCGTGGCCCCGTCGGCGTCGTGTGCCGTGATGGTGCGCGAGTGGTACCCGCGGCTGTTCCGCGACGACCCGACGCGGGCGGCGCGCGCGGCGGCCCTGGCGGACCGTACCTACGAGCTGAGCGCGTTCCTGGTGCGCGTGCTGGCGCGCACCGACCTGGGAGCGCGCTTCGACGCCGCGGTCGTCTACCACCCTGCCTGCCACGGGCTGCGGGGGCTCGGACTGCGCGAGGAGCCGCTGCGGCTGCTGCGGGCCGTCCGCGACCTGCGCCTGGTGGAGCTGCCCCGGGCGGAGGAGTGCTGCGGGTTCGGCGGGCTCTTTTCGGTGACGTTCGCGGCCGCCTCGGGGGCGATGCTGGCCAGCAAGCTCGATGCCCTCGAGGCCAGCGGCGCCGACGTCGTCACCGCCACCGACGCCTCGTGCCTGATGCACCTGGCGGGCGGGCTCGCGCGCCGCGGCAGCCGGGTGCGCGCGGTGCACCTGGCGGAGATCCTGGCGGCCTCATGAGCGGCGCGCAGGCAGGCAGCCCCGGGCGTCCCGGAGTACCGCCGGGAGGATGGGGTGCGTCGTGGAGGCCGTGAGCCCCGCGCAGGCGACGGGTACCGGCAGCCAGTCGGTGGCCGTTGCCGACGCCGGCGGCCACGGCGAGCAGCCCCGCGTCGACATGCGCGGCAACCTGGCGCGCGCGCTGCGCGACCCCACGCTGCAAACCGCGCTCGGCCGCGCGCTGCCGGGGTTCCGGCGCATGCGCGCCGGCGCGGTCGCCGAGGTGCCCGAGTGGGAGTCGCTGCGCCAGCTGGCCGCGCAGATCAAGGACCACGCTCTGGCCCACCTCGACCGCTACCTGGAGCAGCTGGAGGCCGCCGTCGCGACCGCGGGCGGCCAGGTCCACTGGGCGGCCGATGCGGCCGAGGCGCGGCGTGTGATCGTCGACCTGGCGCGGGCGCGCGGGGTGCAGCGCGTGGTCAAGAGCAAGTCCATGGTCACCGAGGAGATCGGCCTGAACGCCGCGCTGGAGGCCGCGGGCGTGCGCGTGGTCGAGACCGACCTGGGCGAGTACGTGCTGCAGCTCGCCGGCGAGGCCCCCAGCCACCTCATCGCCCCGATGCTGCACAAGCCCATCGAGGCGGTCAGCGAGCTGTTCGCCGCCCGGCTGGGCGCACCGCCCTCCACCCGGGCCGAGGAGCTGAACCGTGTGGCCCGCACGGTGCTGCGGGGCGAGTTCCTGGCCGCCCAGATGGGCATCACCGGCGTCAACTTCGCGGTGGCCGAGACCGGCACGCTCGTGCTGGTGGAGAACGAGGGCAACGCGCGCCTGGTCACCGCGTGCCCGCGCATCCACGTGGCGGTGATGGGCATCGAGAAGGTGCTGCCGCGGCTGGCCGATCTGGGAGTCTTCCTGCGGCTGCTGGCCCGGAGCGCCACCGGGCAGCGCGCCAGCGTCTACGTCTCGCTGCTGACCGGGCCGCGGCGGCCCGGTGAGGCCGACGGTCCGGAAGAGCTGCACCTGGTGCTGGTGGACAACGGCCGCACGCGCCTGCTGGCCGATCCGGACCTGCGCGAGGCGCTGCGGTGCATCCGCTGCGGCGCCTGCCTCAACGTCTGCCCCATCTTCGAACGCGCCGGCGGGCACGCCTATGGCTCGGTGTACGCCGGGCCGATCGGCGCCGTACTCACGCCGGCCCTGTGGGGGCTGGGTCCCGCGCACGAGCTGCCCTTCGCCAGCACGCTGTGCGGCGCGTGCGGCGAGGTGTGTCCGGTGCGCATCGACCTGCCCCGGCTGCTGCTGGAGCTGCGCGCCCGGGCGGTGCGTGCGGGCCTGGTCGGCCGCACGGATCGCCTGGTGGCCCGTCTGTGGACGTCCGTCATGCGCAGCCCCACGCGCCTCCACCTGGCCGGGTGGCTCGCGCGGGTACTCCAGTGGCCGCTGGTGCGCCACGGCCGCATCGACCGGCTGCCGCCACCGCTGGCGGGATGGACCGCGTACCGCAGCGCGCCACCGCTCGCGGCGGTGCCGTTCCGGACGCGCTGGCGGCTGCGGCGAGGATCCGGCGCGTGACCGGCGGGCGCACGACGTCTTCGGTGCGAGGGCGCGTGGGGCGTGCGGCCTGCACGGCGGGGTCCTGCCGGCACCGCTGCGGAGGGTCGCGCGCGTGAGCCGCGACGG
>CAZGNA010000167.1:0-5806 GCA_964526945.1 uncultured bacterium | reverse complement strand
GTTGAAGTCGAGGGCACACCCTCCGTAGGGAGCGAGCTGATACCCGTTCGTCGTCGGATCCGCGTCGGGCGCCACGACGATGGTGGCCTTGCCCTCGTACCGCACGTCTGTTTGGACCAGGACCTTGCCGGGGATGAACACCGGGAGGTCTGGCTGGCGCAGCACCAGGTTGGCGGCGGTACCGGTGGCGGTCGGGTCCCACATCAGCCGGTACTGTCCCTCGGTGCGGACCTGGGCCACCGTCTTCCCGTTGTACGCGGCGCATGGTTGGGCCGGGTCGGCGTTGGCCGGGGGTAGCACGAAGGCCTGAGAGCCGCCCAGCACTAGGTCGGGGCGCGACTGTCGTTGCCAGGTCCCGTCGGCCAGCCGCTGGCAGACCACGAACCGCAGCACCCCGCCGGTCGGGTCGAGGAGATTGCCCGGGCGGTCGCGAGCGTCCTGAGCGGCCGCCAGGACATCCGGGTAGAACGGGGACGGCACGACGGTGTCCAGGTTGGCCGGGTTGAACCGGGTGCTCGAGCCGACGATCTCACCGCGCACGTGCACGAAGTAGTAGGGATCGCCGATGGTGGGGTTCCCTGTCGAGACGTCCAGGATCCATCCGGGCCGGCTGGGGTCGCCACCGACGTAGAGGTGGTTGAAGAACCCCGGATCGCTGGAGAACACCTTGCGGTCGTTGTAGACCCCGGCCTGGTTGGCGCCCTTGAGGATCAGGTCTTGCTCGAAGTACGCCGAACCGTGCCACTGCAGGCTGCCGCCGCCGCTGATGTTCGTGATGTCGACGCTGCGGATAGCGTACAGCATGAAGTCCGCACCCGTCAGCCGGTGTGCGTCGAACTGGATGGTCCGGCTGGCCCCGCGCACGGTGCCCAGCACCCGCACCCGAATGTTGGTGGTGGGCTCCAGCCCCGGCGGGTGACTGAGGTCCACCGTGAACGATCCGACGGCGGGGATCCCCGACGCCGGATTCGGGAAGGCTTCGGTCCGGGTCGCCGGCGCGCTGTCCCGCCAGTCCGCATCCCCGGCCAGGTCGGCCAGCACGACCTCCCCGCCCGCCTCGGCGACCAGGAGGGCTTGCGCGCCGCTGTCGAACGTGGCCGCCCCCATGTACTCCGACATCGCCATGTTCGCCAGGGCGGCCGAGATCAGGGCCAGGATGAGAATGACCACCAGGGCGATCCCGAGGGCCATCCCCGACTCGCCCTGACGGCCGCCCGGAGGTCCGGGGGCCCGTCCGGTCGCCGCCCGTCTCGTGGGACGCTGTCGCCTCCACAACCAGCGTGTGCGGGCGTCCGTCATCGTATGACCGCCTCCGCCGACAGCGCGAACGGCCCGGTGACCTGACCACCACGCACCTCGATCGTCATACGCACCCGCCGGACCTTCGCCCGCTGCGTCGCCGTCAGGGGCAGCGGCGTCAGCTCTGTGCCGGGGCCCGCGGTGTCGTCGAAGTACCGGAACCGCAGTGCGGTGACCGCGATACGGTTCGCCTCCACGTCGGCGGAGAGCGGCTGTGCGGCACCGGTGGTGCAGGCCCCGGGATCGACGAGGGGTTCCACCACCGCCGTATAGACGACCTGGTCCGCGGGGTTCAGGAAGAACCGGTGGCACTCCACCTGCCCATCGCCGTCGAAGTCGCCGGCGACCGCCAGCGCGGTCTCGTCTGCCAGCACCACCCGCGGGCCATCGTAGCCAACCCCGGCCATGCGGATGCGCCGGGCCATCCAGTCGAGCGTGGCGCGGGCGTTCTGCTGCTCGCCGGCCACCTGGCGCGCGAGCACCCACGCGTTCAGCACGCCCTTGAAGCCGGCGAAGATACCTCCTGCTGCCACGGCCAGCAGTAACAGCCCCACCAGCACGTCGAGGAGGCCGAACCCGGCGCCTCCACGCCGTCGCAGGCCCGGGGGCAACGCGACGCCGCCCCGGGTCATCGTGCCGCGATCCCCGTCTGTGCCGTGAGGAACGGCGCAGCATCGTTGCACTGCCGGAACACCTCCACGGTCAGCAGGCGCAGGGTCGCCGGATCCCGCCCGCCGGGGCCGTCCCAGTCCCACAAGGTCAGCCGCCCGCACTGAAACGCCCGCGGCAGCCCGGGGGCACGGTCGAACGGCGCCGGCGCGCCGGTCGGGGGATCGCCGGCTGGCACGACGATCTGGCAGGGCGATCCGGTGCAGGCCGCCACGGCTTGGGCGAACCCGACCTTCCGCGTATACTCGGTCACCGCCTGGATCCACTCGGCGGCTTCCGAGCGCGCACGGGCAGCCCGGTGCACGTCGCCGGTGCCGCGTCCGAGCAAGGCCAGGGTGGTCACGATGACGCGCCCGGTGAAGACGACGACCAGCACCACGAGGCTGAGCGCCACGAGGAGCTCGACGGCCGAGAGACCGTCCTGGCGGCTGCGGATGGCGCGAGGCGCGACGGTGCTCATCGGGTCACGGCACCACCGTGACCCGGCCCGTGGGCGCGATGCGCACGTGCCGTGTCCGGCCGCGGAAGGTCAACGTCACGTCCTTCGGCGCGTCGTCGTCGAACGACACGGGCGTGCCCGCCCCGGAGAACACCAGCGCGCGCCGGCTGGCGTCGCGCAGGCATGGGTCGGTTGCGGTATCGGGGAGCACCATCGTAACGCCCGCCGGATACTCGCCGCCGGCCGTGGCGACCTTCAGCGTCGGTCCTTCCACGGCCCCGGTCCGGCGCACGGGGTCCCCCTCGTAGTTCACCGCGTAGATCTCGTACCCGTCCGATCGGAAGCACATCTCCACGCGCGGCCCGCTGCCCGCGCGGGCGATGGCGGCTTGCTGGGCGAGGCGGATGTCGCCCTGCACGAGGTGGGCGGCGTTCTGCACGGATCGGTCCGCGAGATACCCACGGTAGAGGGGCAGGGCCAGACCCACGACGAGGCCCGCGATCGCGACCGCAGCCACCGCGTCCACGAGCGACGCACTGCCGCGCTCGCCGCTCCCTTGCGTTCGCCTCGCCTCCCGCACGTGCACCACCCCTCGCCGGCAGACCCCATTGTACGGCCGTGCACCCGCCCCGGCCATACTCCGGCCGGTCGATGCGGCATCCTCCTGGTGGAGGAGAGCCGGCTCATCCCCGGGAGTCCCGCCAGCCCGAGGGCAACGTTCCCGAAAAGAGCTCTCCCGCTATCCGCCCCGCCGTGTACGGGCGTACCGCAGCAGTCCCTGGGCGCTCTGCTGCGAGGCCATGATGAGCTCCAGGCGGTCGGCGTCGCTGTCCGCCCGCGTCAGCGCGCCGGTGGCAGACAGCGTCCGCCCGCCGCCAGCCCCTGCCGCCGCCCCATCGGCACCCTCCGCGGGCGGCGCCTCGCGGCCGCCGGCCGCCACGGCCTCCGCGAGCCGGGCCAGGATGGTCGCGTCGTCCAGCCCGGCGTCCACGGCGTCGAGGGCCAGGCGCTCGAGGGCCTGCAGCTGCGCGGCGAGCGCGGCCAGCAGGTCGTCGGCCCAGTCGTGCGGGCCGAAGTGGGTGAGCAGCAGGCGCCCGGGCCGCATGCTGCGGAGCCGGGCGATGGTCGCAAGCCACGCGGGGATGTCGAGTTCCGGGGGCGGGGTGGGCGCGCGTACGCTGCGCGCCCCGGGCAGGGCCACACCTGCCGCATCGCCGGTGAACATCTCGCCCCGAGCCCGGTCGTGGTAGACGAGGTGGTGGCGCGCGTGTCCGGGCGACTCGAGCGCGACCAGCTGGCGCGCGCCCAGCGTCACCGTCGCGCCGTCGTCCAGGGGACGGATGCGGTCGGCGGGCACGGGCACGACCTTGCCGAACAGGGGGCCGAGCAACGCACCGTACAGCCGGCCGGCGCTCGCCAGCAGCCGCGAGGGCTCGGCCAGGTGCGGGGCGCCCACGGGATGGACGTAGACCTCGAGATGGGGGTAGCGCTGCACCAGTGCCCCGACCGCGCCGGCGTGGTCGAGGTGGATGTGCGTGACGGCCACCGCCTGCAGGGCTGCCGGGTCGAGGCCGGCCGCCCGCACGCCGGCCAGCAGCGTCTCGAGACGCGAGGCGGGCCCGGTTTCGATGAGCGCGGGGCGCGGGCCCAGCAGCAGGTACGACCCGACGGCCTGGGCCGTGTCCTGGTACAGCGTGTCGATGAGGACGAGGTCGTCGGCGAGCCACTGCACCGGTGTCATAATTTCACCATAGCACATCGGCGCGTCCCGTTGGCGGGAACGTCCACCTCCCATGAGCCCGGGGCCGCAGCGGCGCCGCGCTATTTCCGTTGCGGTCAGCATCCCCCATGGTTATAATGGCCTGGAGTGTGGGCCCCGGCGGTCGGGGCCCGTTGCGTGTTGGCGTGTTGGAGGGAGTCGCGCATGGAACGGGTTGCGCTGAAGGCGCAGGTGCCGGATGGCGTGGGCAAAGGGGCCGCCCGCGCGCTCCGTCGCCAGGGCATGGTGCCGGGTGTGCTCTACGGGCAGGGCCGCGCGCCCCGGCCCGTGGCGGTCGACGCCAGGGCGCTGGAGGCCGTGTTGCACACCCACGCAGGGCGCAACGTGCTGATCGACCTCGAGCTGGTCGGCAACGGCGGCGAGCCCACCACCGTCATGGTGAAGGAAGTGCAGCGCGGCCTGTTCCGGCACGAGCCGATCCACGTCGACTTCCACGCGGTGTCGCTCACCGAGACCCTCCAGACACACGTGCCGGTGGTGCTGCAGGGCACACCGAGGGGCGTGGCCGAGGGAGGGATCATCGAGCACCACCTGCGCGAGGTGCTCGTCGAGTGCCTCCCGACCCAGATCCCGGACAGCATTGAGGTGGACGTCAGCGCGCTGGGCGTCGGACGGTCCCTGCACGTGCGCGACCTCACCCCGCCCGAGGGCGTCAGGCTGCTGACCCCGGCCGACGAAGTGGTGATCACCGTCGTGGCGCCGCGCGTGCACGAAGAGGCGCCGGCGGCTGCCGAGGCGGCTGCGGCGCCCGGAGCGCCGGCGCCCACTCCGGCGGAGGCCCCTGCGGAGAAGGGACCCGAGACGGGGCGGTAGCCGGTCTCGCGCGGTCTGCAGCGGCCCGGGCCGGGCGCGCACCGGGTGCCCGGCCCGACGAGGCGTACGGCGGGCTGCCGGGGCGATGCCGCGACGTCATCTCGTGGTGCTTCGCCAGCGTCGCCTTCGCGGTGCGGTCCTGAACGCATGCGGCTCATCGTCGGGCTGGGGAACCCTGGACGCCGCTACCGCGGCACGCGGCACAACATGGGCCGCGAGGTCGTCGAGCGTCTGGCCGCGACGTGCGCGATCCGGATGGACGTGGAGGAGGGCTGGGCGACGACCGGTCGGGGGACGATCGACGGCCAGCGCGTGCTCCTGGCGTGGCCGGAGACCTACATGAACGTCAGCGGCCAGGCCGTCGCCGACCTGCGCCGCCGCCACCGGATCCCCGTGGAGCACCTGCTGATCGTCTGCGACGACCTCGACCTGCCGCCTGGCACCATCCGCGTGCGGGAGCGCGGGAGTGCAGGAGGGCACAACGGGCTGCAGTCGGTGATCGACGCGCTGGGGACCGTGGCCTTCCCGCGCCTGCGCGTGGGCATCGGCCGGCCGCCGGCGGCGGTGGATCCTGCGGACTACGTCCTCCAGCGGCCGACGCCGCAGGAGCGCGCGCTGCTCGACGATGCGGTGGCGCGCGCCGTGGAGGGCATCGTGCTGTGGGTGCGCGAGGGGCCACAGGCCGCCATGCGGTTTTGCAACGTGCGCCGCAGCGCGGTGCCGTCGCCAGGCGCGGGCGGACGAGCGGGATAGCGGCGCGAACGTCGCGCCGGCCAACTGCGACCGTCCCCGGGGGCGGGCGCGCG
>CAZGNA010000166.1:0-5826 GCA_964526945.1 uncultured bacterium | reverse complement strand
AGCAGGGGACTCCTAAGCCTCTGGTCGGGGGTTCGATTCCCTCCGGGCCCGCCAGCTGCCCGCGGTTCGAGCAGCTGCCAGATTGGTTTCCCGTATTCTGCGGAAACACTCCGGGGCCCGGGCCTGGGAACACCTCCCGTCGGCCTGCAGGCGTGCGTTGGCGCGCGCGCCGACGCTGGGGGCCGGGCGACACCCCTCCCCGGGATCCCCGCATCGCGCTGCAGGGGCCGCTTTCCCCGGGCCGAACCCTCCAGGAGGGCAATCACCTGCAAGAAGGGAGGAGGCACCATGCACGTCCGACGGCTTCTGGCAGTGCTGCTCGTGGCAGGCCTCGGCACGTGGCCGGTCCTGGCGGCTCCGCCGCCGAGCCGGGTTCCTCAGAACGTGCTCGTCTTCGGCATGGACATCCAGTCGGCCGTCAGCCTGGATCCGGCTCAGGGGTTCGAGTTCGAGACGACC
This sequence comes from uncultured bacterium, assembly GCA_964526945.1. GTDB lineage: Bacteria > Sysuimicrobiota > Sysuimicrobiia > Sysuimicrobiales > Humicultoraceae > Fervidifonticultor. The sequence goes on along the minus strand of CAZGNA010000166.1, from coordinate 5,367 downwards.
TGGGTCATGCAGCACCTCTACGACCGGCTGGTCGACCTCTCGCGGGACTTCTCACGGGCCGAGCCGGGCCTGGCCACGTCGTGGACCGCCTCGGCCGATCTGAAGACCTACACCTTCAAGCTGCGGCCGGGCGTCCGGTTCCATAGCGGCAACCCCGTCACGGCGCAGGCAGTGGAGTTCTCGCTGCGGCGGGTCATGCAGTTGAAGCTGGCCCCGTCGTTCATCCTCACCGACTTCATCGCCCGCCCGGAGGACGTCGTCGCGGTCGGTGCCGATCAGGTCCGTATCACGTTCAAGCAGGCGATGCCCGAGAACTTCATGGCCGCGATCCTCTCCAACGAGGTGGCCTCGGTGGTCGACCCGGCCGTGATCCGGCGGAACGCCACGCCGGACGACCCGCTGGCCAACAAGTGGCTGACCGACCACGACGCTGGCTCGGGGCCCTACGAGTTGATCGGCTGGAACCGGAACCTGAAGGTCGAGCTGAAGGCCTTCGACCACTACTGGGCCGGCCGACCACGGATGGGCCGGGTGTTCATCCAGAACATCCCCGAGCCCACCGCGCAGCAGCTCGCCCTGCAGCGGGGCGACATCGACGTCGCGTTGAACCTGCTGCCCTCGCAAGCCAACGCCCTGGCCAACCAGCCGGGGATCGTGGTGAAGTTCACTCCCACGTTCAGCCTGCAGTACATGGCCATGAACGCCCAGTACGAGCCGTTCCGCAGCGTGCAGGTGCGCAACGCCGTGCGCTGGGCCATCGACTACGAGGCGGTCCGGCGGATCTACGAAGGGGCCATCGACACCGGGCAGACGATCGTCCCCGCCCGCATGTTCGGCCATCTCGCCGAGCGTCCGTTCCGCAAGGACGTGGCCCGGGCGCGCACGTTGATGCGCGAGGGCGGCTTCGAGCGCGGCTTCACGGCGGAGCTGGTCGTCGGCAACACCCCGCCGCTGCCCGACCTGGCGGCAAAGGTGAAAGAAGACCTGGCAGAGATCGGCATCACCGTCGACGTGCGTGTGCTACGGGGCGCCGAGGTGCTGGCGATCTACCGCGCGCAGCGCCATCAGCTGGTCATCGCCCGGTGGGGCGCCGACTACCCCGATCCGGACAACCTGGCCAAAGCTTTCGGCGACTACGACAGCCGGGTGCTGGCCTGGCGGACCCAGTGGGACCACCCGGTGAAGCAGCTGGTCAAGCAGGCGGTCGTCGAGCGTGACCGCGCCAGGCGCGAACAGCTGTACCACGAGATCCAGCGCACGATCCTCAACGAGGGCCCGTACGTGATCTTCGGGTACCCGGCTCGGCGGATCGCCATGCGCAGCAATGTCCGGGGGATCGAACCCTCGCCGCTGGCCTACACGTTCAACTACTCCAACGCCTCGAAGGAGTAAGCCCGGGGAGGGGGGCGCGGCCGCGCCCCCCTCGATCGCCCCATGGTCGCCTACCTCGTCCGACGCCTCCTGCTCTCCTCGGTGGCCATCTTCGGGGTGCTGGTCATCGTCTTCGTGCTCAGCCACCTGATCCCCGGCGACCCCGTGGCCGCCATCCTGGGGCCCCAGGCCCCCCACGACCTCATCGAAGACCTGCGCCGGCGCTGGGGCTTGGACCGCCCCCTGACCGAGCAGTTCGTCCGCTTCCTGGGACGCCTGGCACGGGGCGACCTGGGCACCTCGCTCGCAACGCACCGTCCCGTGCTCCAGGACCTGCGGGAGTTCTTCCCCGCCACCATCGAATTGGCGACGGCCGCCATCGTGGTGGGCGTCACGGCCGGCCTGACCGTGGGCATCGTCTCGGCCGTCGCCCGCGGCCGCTGGATCGACCATGTGGTCCGCTTCCTCTCCCTGATCGGCCTGTCGATGCCGGTGTTCTGGCTGGGGCTGATCCTGCTGTTCCTCTTCTACTACCGGTTCGGGCTGCTGCCAGGACCGGGCCAGCTGGACATCTTCCTACAGCGGCCGCCGGCGGTCACGGGCATGGTCACGGTGGACGCGCTGCTGGCGGCGGACTTCACCGCGCTGGGCAACGCCCTGGCCCACATGGTGCTCCCCGCGGTCGTCCTGGGCTCCCATGCCCTGGTGGGCATCGCCCGCATCACGCGGGCCAGCATGCTCGACGTCCTGGGGCAGGACTACATCCGCGTCGCCCGCTCGAAAGGGCTGGCTGAGCGCGCGGTCATCTGGCGCCATGCCCTGCGCAATGCCCTCCTGCCCATCGTGACCGTCATCGGGATCTACTACGGTGGCCTGCTGGAGGGCGCCGTGCTCACCGAGACCGTGTTCGGCTGGCCGGGGCTGGGACGGTACGCGACCAGCGCGATCCTCTCCCAGGACTTCGCCGGCATCATGGGCGCGACGCTGCTGATCGCCCTGGTGTTCTCCCTGGTCAACCTCGTCGTCGACCTCGCCTATGGCTTCCTCAATCCCAAGATCCGCTACGAGTAGCCTCGCCGTGGTGGGGGCGCGGCCGGCGCGGGGTGCCCCACGCGTGCTGCGCAACCCGCTGAGCATCGCGGGGTTGGTGATCATCGGCGGGCTGGTCGCCGTGGCCGCGGCGGCCCCACTGCTCGCCCCGGACAGTCCGACCCGGACCAACGTCACCGACCGACTGGCGCCGCCAAGCACGGCCCACCCGTTCGGGACCGACGCGCTGGGCCGCGACATCCTCAGCCGGGTGCTCTACGGGTCGCGCGTGTCGCTGCGCATCGCGGTGCTGACCGCGGTCATCGCCACGGCCATCGGCGCACCTCTGGGCATCGTCTCCGGCTACTTCCGCGGGCGTACCGACGACCTGCTGATGCGGATCACCGACATGTTCATGGCGTTTCCGCGCCTGATCCTGGCCATGGCGATCGCCGCCGCGCTGCGGCCCACCCTGGAGAACGTCATCGTGGCCATCTCGCTGGCCGCCTGGCCGGCGTACGCGCGCCTGGCGCGCAGCGTGACGCTGGCGCTGCGCGAGGAGACGTTCGTAGAGGCGGCGCGGGCGCTGGGCGCGGCGCCGGCGCGGATCCTTTCCCGCCACATCCTCCCGGGGGTCGTCAGCCCGGTGGTCATCCAGGTGAGTCTGGACATGGGTGGGATCATCCTGACCGCGGCAGGCCTGGGGTTCATCGGCATGGGCGCGCAGCCGCCCACGCCGGAGTGGGGCGTGATGATCGCCGAAGGGCGGAACTACATCACGACGCAGTGGTGGGTCTCGACCTTCCCGGGCATCGCCATCGCCTTCACGGTGCTGGGTTTCAACCTGCTGGGGGACGGGATCCGCGACGCCCTGGACCCGCGGCTGCGCGGCGCCGGCGGCTAGGCGCGCGAATCCGGCCGCGCCCCGACTGTCGCGCCGCCCCCGGACATCCCCAGGGCGGTGAGCGCTCCCGTCGCGCCGTCGCCAGACATTTCCGGGGTGGTGAGCGCTTCCGTCGCGTCTCCGCGGGGCGTTGTGCCCAGCGGGCGGCGAGTTAGACGGGGGCTACGGGGGTCTAGAGGGCCACACGGCCGGAAGAAGGCTGGACACCCGGGAACCACCGATAGAGCCCCGGGCCGCGGCAGGCCAGGTCCCAGGGGCCCGAGCACGATCCCACGATCCCTAGAGAAAACCCGGGGGTGTACTAACAGTTCGTACACCCCTGGCATCCCCGCGTCGGTGCTAGAAGAAACGGGCGGGTGTACTAACAGTTAGTACAGGCGGCATGTGGAACTAGGGACCGCGCAGCCAGTACGGGCGGGGTCCAGTAGGAGCGGGGTGTGGAACCAGGATGTCGGCACCCGAGGGTGTACCCCCTCGCCGCCAGGGGAAGATCGTGGTCCGCGAAGCGGATCCGGAAGGAGGTTTAGGAGGATCGGGCGGAAGGAGGATCAGGCGGAGATTCAGAGGCACTAACCGGGAGGTTCAGAGGGAAAATCAAGCGTGCTAAGAGGAAGCAGGCGGAGGTTCAGGGAGAACCAAGCAAGTGGCCCAGAGGGAGATCGGGCGGGGCTCAGGGGCAATCGGACGGAGGGCACGGGGAGTCGGACGGGGGTTCAGGGTGGATCCCGGCGCGGTCACTTTCGCCCGGCCCGGGCGCCCCAGTGCAGGACCTGCAGACCGGGGATCCGGGAAAACTCGCGGGCGTCGACCGTGGCCAGGCGGTACCCGTGGGCGAGGGCCGTGGCCGCCACGAGGCCGTCGAGCGGGTTGACCGTCGCTCCGCGCGCAGCCAGCTCCGCCGAGAGCCGCGCGTACGCACGCGCCTCCTCGGGGCCGAACTCGATGCAGGGGAAGCGCGCGAGCACGGCGTCTACGAACCGCTCGCGTCGGGCGCGCTGATGTGGGGTGGCCGCGCGGTGGGCGGCCTGGAGTAGCTGCATGATGGTGAGCACGCTGACGGCGACCGGCTCGGCCTCGTAGTCGAGGACCAGGCCGGCGGGGGCGGCGGCGCCCCGCGCCACGGCCAGGAAAACACTGGCGTCGATCAAGATACCCATGGCCAAGATGCTCGCGGCGTCGGCCACGATGCCCGCCGCGCCGACAAAGATGCCCGCGGCGTCGCGGACAACCGCGCGCGCAGGCCGCGAGGACGCGCCAGGGGGTCGACGGACCCGATCACGACCGCGACAGGTCCGCTGATTGCCGGCACGCCGCCCGCACGGCCTCCAGGTCGCGGGCAAACTGCTCGGCCTCGTCGGGATCCAGCCGTGGGAGATCGGCCAGCAGCACCGGTAGGTCGGCAGCCCGCACCGCCGGTGCTGCGGCCGTGGGCCTCAGCTCGGCCACCGGCTTGCCACCCCGGAGCACCACGAACCGCTCGCCCTTGAAGCGCACCCGTCCGAGGATCTCTGAGAGGTTGCGTGCCACCTCGGTCACGCTGAGATGTATCGGCATAGGCATCCCCTGGGCCTACGCAGTATCAGGGCCACGCCCACGATCGTAGCTACCCTACAACCGTACGATTTTCTCCCGGCCCTCCCGCACCCCCGCCGTGGCGTTGCGCACGTCGAACACCAGCCGCGCCCGCCGCACCACCGCCGCGTAGTCGACGCACGAGTGGTCGGTGAGGATCAGCACGCAGTCGGCCCATGCCACCAGGTCGTCGGAGAGCGGCTGGCTGCGCAGGTGCTGCCCGCGCACCTCGATCGCCGGCACGTACGGGTCGTGGTAGACGACCTCCATGCGCCGCCGCTGCAGCAACTCGATGACCCGTACCGCCGGCGAGTAGCGGGCGTCGTCGATGTCGCGCTTGAACGCCACGCCCAGCACCAGCACGCGCTCGCGGCCCCCGGCGCCGTTGTCGTGCAGGGCCGCCAGCAACCGGTTGACCACGTAGAAGGGCATCTCTTCGTTGACCCGCGCGGCCAGCTCGATGAAGTCCATGTGGAAGTCGTACTCGCGCG
>CAZGNA010000165.1:0-5834 GCA_964526945.1 uncultured bacterium | reverse complement strand
CCGTCGCGAGGCCGCTGGCAGCGGAGCCGCAGCCCCACGCGCACGCCGGCAGCGCCGTCGCCGCATCCCGCGCCGCGGAGGTGGCGACCACGGCGGACCGCGCGGTGGCCAGCGGCCAGACCCGGCGCCGTCGCTCCGAGGCCGTCGCGTCTCGTCAGGAACACCTGGACCTGACGGCCGTCGAGTACCGGTTGCCCCCGCTGGCGCTGCTGGGCGATCCGGGCACCACCACGCGCCAGCGCGCCCGCACGGACCCGGCCGAGACGGCCCGGGCTCTGGAGAGCACGCTGGCGTCGTTCGGGGTGGAGGCGAAGGTGGTGCACTGGGAGGTCGGGCCCGTGGTGACCCGGTTCGAGGTGCAACCGGCGCCGGGCGTGAAGGTCCAGAAGATCACCAGCCTGACCAACGACATCGCCTTGAACCTGGCGGCGCAGAGCGTGCGCATCGAAGCCCCGATCCCGGGCAAGTCGGCGGTGGGGATCGAGATCCCCAACCAGAAGGCGAGCCTGGTCCACCTGCGCGAGATCCTGCACACCGACCTGTTCCAGAAGGCCACGTCGCCCCTGGTGGTGGGGATCGGGAAGGACATCGCCGGCGGCGTCATCGTGGCGGACCTCGCCGAGATGCCGCACCTGTTGATCGCTGGTGCCACGGGGTCGGGGAAGTCGGTGATGCTGAACGCCATGATCGCCAGCCTGCTCTTCCGGGCCACACCGCACCAGGTCCGGTTCGTCATGATCGACCCCAAGCGGGTCGAGCTGACCGACTACAACGACATCCCGCACCTGCTGGCCCCGGTCGTCACGAACCCGCGCCAGGCGGCCAGCGTCCTGAAGGACATGCTGCGCATCATGGAGCAGCGGTTCGAGCGCTTCGCCGAGGTGGGCGCCCGCAACATCCAGGCGTACAACCAGCGTACCGACGTGGCGCCCATGTACTACATCGTCATCATCATCGACGAACTCGCCGACCTGATGATGGTCGCGCCCGCCGACTTCGAGGACATCATCTGCCGACTGGCACAGATGACCCGCGCCACCGGGATCCACCTGGTGGTGGCGACCCAGCGCCCGTCGGTGGACGTGATCACCGGGCTCATCAAAGCCAACATCCCGTCGCGCCTGGCGTTCGCCGTGTCCAGTCAGGTGGACAGCCGGACGATCCTGGACACGGCTGGCGCCGAGAAGCTCCTGGGGCGGGGGGACATGCTCTTCCTGCCCCTGGGGGCCAGCCGTCCGATCCGGGCGCAGGGCGCCTACATCGCCGACGCCGAGATCCGCGCGGTCGTGGACTGGTGGCGCCAGCAGGCGCGCCCCGCCTACGACGAACGCCTGGTGGAGGCGCAGCGCACTGCCGGCGGCGAGGACGGCATCGACGGCGAGCGCCTGATCGAGGCGGCGCGGCTCGTGGTGCGCACCGGCTACGGGTCGGTGTCGCTCCTGCAGCGCAAGATGCGCATCGGGTACGTGACCGCCGCCCGGCTCATCGACGAGCTCGAGGCCCGCGGGATCGTCGGGCCCGTCCAGGGGAGCAACCCCCGGGAAGTGCTGATTGGCCTCGACGAGCTCGAGCGTCGGCTGCGGACACCGCCGCCGGCCGGCGACCGGTAGGCCTCCCGGGGGCGGCGCTCCGCGGGCGGGTGGCAGGACGGCCGTCCGACCGGCGGCGCGACGGGCAGCGGAGGGATTCGCTGGCGCGGTGCGAAACCTCCGCACCGTGACATCGAGGGGGCCGATGCACGACCAACCGGGAGTGGGGGCGCAGCTGCGAGCGGCACGCGTGGCCCGTGGGCTGTCGCTCGCCGACCTCCATGCGCGCACGAAGGTCTCCCCCCGCTTCCTGGCCGCCCTGGAGGACGAGGCGTTCGACGAGCTCCCGCCGCCGCCGTACACGTGCGGGTACGTGCGGGCCGTGGCGCGCGAACTGGGGCTGGATGGTGATGCGCTGGCGGCTGCCGTGCGGGTCGCCATGCAGCCCCGCGGAGGAAGCCTTGGTCACCCGGTGCGGTCGCCGCTTCTGCCCGCCCGGCTCCGGTCGCGGTCGCGCCGGATGCTCACCACCGCGGCGACGGTGGCAGCGCTTGCCGTGGTCGCGTTCGTCGCCTACTTCGGCCACCAGCTGCGCGAACTCGGCGGCCCCGAGCCGAGCGTGGAGGGCGCGGTGCCGTCTGCCGTGCAGCCGACGTCCGCAGGCCCGCGGCCTGACGGGCCATCGGGTGCCGGTGTCGCCGTGCGACCGGCGGTCCAGCAGCCGGCCGACCCCGACGCCACGGCACACCAGGGGGTGGTCATCGAGGTGCAGGCGCTTGGCCGCTCGTGGATCCTGGTGTCGAGCACCACCGGGCGCCTGTTCGAGGGCTTCGTGACCGCGGGCGAGACCCGCCGATGGCAGAGCGACGGGCCCGTGACGCTGCGCGTCGGCAACGCTGCGGCGGTGGTCCTCGTCGTCAACGGCCGCCCGCTGGGGCCCCTGGGCCGGCCGGGCGAGGTCGTCAGCCGCACGTTCGGCAGGGAGCCGCTGCCCTGATCCACCTGATCGGATTCCCACGACGATGCGCGCCGAGTTGATCTCTGTCGGGACCGAGCTGTTGCTCGGTCAGATCACGGACACCAACGCCGCCTACCTGGCCCGTTTGCTGGCATCCTACGGTGTGGACCTGCCCTACAAGCAGACCGTCGGGGACAACCTGGACCGCCTGCAGGCTGCGCTCCGGCTGGCGCTGGGCCGCGCGGAGCTGGTGATCACCACCGGAGGGCTGGGCCCGACGGAGGACGACCTGACCGTCGAGGCCGTGGCGGCGGTGCTCGGCGTCCCGCTGGTCTACGACGAGGCTGTCGCCCGGGACATCGCCGCGTTCTTCGCGCAGCGCCGACGGCAGCCGCCCGAGGCGGTGTTTCGGCAGGCGAGGATTCCCCAAGGGGCCCAGGTGATTCCCAACCGCCGCGGGACCGCCCCGGGGCTGATGGTCCCCGCCAATGGGCGCACGCTCTTCCTGTTTCCGGGCGTGCCGCACGAGATGGAGGGCCTGGTGGCCGACGGCCTGGTCCCCTGGCTGGCGGCCCGCAGCGGCGGGGTGGTGATCCGTTCCCGCGTGCTGCGGATCGCCGGTCTCGGCGAGTCGGTGGTGGAGGAACGCGTGCGTGACCTCATCCACGGCACCAACCCCACCGTGGCGCCGCTGGCGAAGCTTGGCGAGGTGCACCTGCGCATCACCGCCAAAGGGGCGCCGGATGCTGCAGAGGCGATGTTGACCGAGATGGAAGCGGCGCTCCGCGCCCGGTTGGGGGACGCCGTCTTCGGTCTGGACGACGAGACGCTGCAGGAGGCCACCGCCCGGCTCCTGCTCGAGCGACACAAGACCCTCGCGGTCGCGGAGTCGTGCACCGCCGGCCTGGTGATCGCCCGGCTGGCCGACCGTCCGGGCGCCTCGGCGTTCCTCCTGGCCGGCTACGTGCCCTACAGCAACGAGGCGAAGGTCCGTGACCTGGAGGTGCCGGCCGCGTTGCTGGCCGAGCACGGCGCGGTGAGCGCGCCGGTGGCCGTAGCCATGGCCGAGGGTGCCCGGCGCCGTACCGGTGCCGACCTGGGCCTGGCCGTGACCGGGATCGCGGGACCGTCGGGCGGCAGCGAGGCCAAACCGGTGGGGCTCGTGTACGTCGCCCTGGCGTCGACCGGCCCACCTCGTGTCGAGGAAGTCCGCTTCGGCTCCAACCTGGCCCGCGGTACCGTCCGCCACCTGGCGGCTCAGACCGCCCTGAACCTCCTGCGGCTGGCGCTGGTGCGCGGGTAGACGCGGTGTCCGGTCGCCTCTACCGGACGTTCATCGCGGTGGCGTTGGACGCTTCGATGCGCCGCGCGCTGGTCGAGTGTCAGGAGCGCATGCGGCAGGCCGGGGCGCGGCTGCGCTGGGTGCGACCGGAGCACCTGCACGTGACGCTACGGTTCCTGGGCGAGCTGACGCTGGCGCAGGTGGCGCGGGCCACGGTGGCCGCGCGCGAGGCCGCGGCGGCTGTCGTGCCGTTCGAGATCGCCCTGGGCGGTCTGGGCGTGTTCCCCAGCCCCAAGCGGCCGCAGGTCGTGTGGATCGGCACCGAGGAAGGCGGGGAGGCCCTGGAGCACCTCGCGGGTGCCGTGCGGGCAGCCCTCGTCCGGCATGGGTTTCCCGACGACCCTCGCCCGTTCCGGCCCCACGTCACGCTGGCGCGCCTCAAGGACCAGCGTCACTGGGGCGACGTGGTGCGGGCCATCGAGCAGCATCGGGAGGTTCGGATCGGGCGGCAGCGCGTCGCGCAGATCCTCGTCATGGAAAGCCAGCTCACCCCGGAGGGACCGATCTACACGGTGCGCGAAGAGGTGCCGCTTGGCCAGAAGTTGAACTCTTCCCCGGTGTGACCTCAAGCAGTAGTAGGATCGGCCGACCGGGCGGCACTGTACAGGGTTGACGTTCGAACATTTGTTTGATAGCCTGGGGGCCGTCGATCCGGGGAAAGGAGGCCGCCACATGAGCAGCGAGCGTCAGCGCGCGCTGGACCTGGCACTCTCGCAGATCGAGAAGCAGTTCGGCAAGGGATCTATCATGCGCCTGGGCGAGGCGACTGCCAAGCTGCAGGCCGAGGTCATCCCCACGGGGGCGCTGGCGCTCGATGTCGCCCTGGGCATTGGGGGTGTGCCGCGGGGCCGGGTGGTCGAGATCTACGGCCCGGAGGCGTCCGGCAAGACCACGCTGGGCTACCACATCATCGCCGAAGCCCAGCGGGAAGGCGGGGTGGCCGCCTTCATCGACGCCGAGCACGCGCTGGATCCCACCTACGCGCGCGCCGTGGGCGTCGACGTCGACAACCTGCTGCTCTCGCAACCCGACTCGGGGGAGCAGGCGCTGGAGATCGCCGAGACGCTGGTGCGCAGCGGTGCGGTGGACGTCGTCGTGGTCGACTCGGTGGCGGCGCTGGTCCCCAAGGCGGAGCTCGAGGGCGAGATGGGTGACGCGCACGTCGGGCTGCAGGCCCGGTTGATGTCCCAGGCCCTGCGCAAGCTCGTGGGGACCATCAGCAAGTCACGCACCACCGTGATCTTCATCAACCAGATCCGCGAGAAGATCGGCATCATGTTCGGAAACCCCGAGACCACCACCGGAGGGCGCGCGCTCAAGTTCTACGCGTCCATCCGGATGGAGATCCGTAAGATCGAGAACCTTAAGAGCGGCGACGAGATTCGCGGTATGCGCGCGCGGGTCAAGGTGGTGAAGAACAAGCTGGCGCCGCCGTTCCGCGACGCCGAGTTCGACATCATCTACGGGCAGGGGATCTCGAAGAGCGCCAGCGTGCTCGATGTGGCCACGGCCCTGGGCATCGTCACGCGATCCGGCACCTGGTTCACCTATGGCGACCTGCGGCTGGGGCAGGGTCGGGACAACGCCCGGGAGTTCCTCGAGAGCAATCCCGAGGTCGCGCGGGAGATCGAACGGCGTGTCCGTGAGGCCAAGGGCCTAGTGCGCGGCGGACCGGCCGCCGAACCGGCACCGCCGGCGACGCCGGACCCCGCCCGCCCGGTGGCCAGGGTCCGCGGCTGACCTGACCGGGCGGTGGCGTCCGGGTCGGCCTATCGCATCGTCGGCGTGCGGATCCCGCCACGGGATCCGACCACGCGGCTCGTGACCGTCGAGCGGCTGGGGACGTTGCGCCTGGACGCGCGCGACGCGGCTGCGCTGGGGGTCGTGGAGGGCGAGCTGTTGCCCGCGGCGGCGGTGCGGCGCGCCCGGCAGCTGGCGACGCGCCGGGCGGCGCGGATCGTGGCCCTGCGGTTGCTGGCACGCCGGTTGCGCAGCCGCGCCGAGC
>CAZGNA010000164.1:0-5864 GCA_964526945.1 uncultured bacterium | reverse complement strand
CAGCGCGACGAACAGATCGCCGGGCGCGGCCGTGCGACTGTCGGTGGTGACGCCGGTCACCGCAGCGGGCGCCGCGCGCCCCGGCGGCACCACGAGTCGGCCGCCGGTGGCGGCCACCAGGTCGTGGACCGTCAGGCGAACGCTCACGGCGTGGCCGTCCTCCCCGCCGGCGTGCCGGCCCGGAGGAGCGCGCGGGCCACCTGTCGGTCGTCGAACGGGTGCCTGACCCCGCGAATCTCCTGGTACGGCTCGTGTCCCTTGCCGGCGATCAGGACCAGATCCCCGGTCCGCGCCGTGGCCAGGGCCAGGTGGATCGCCCGGCGCCGGTCCGGCTCGACCACGACTTCCACCGCGCGTCCCGCGGCGCCCTGCACCACGCCCGGCCGGATCTCTTCGATAATCGCCAGCGGGTCTTCCCCGCGCGGGTTGTCCGACGTGACGACGACGACGTCGCCCCACTCGGCCGCGACGCGGCCCATCAGCGGCCGCTTGGTGCGATCGCGATCGCCACCACACCCGAACACGACGATGAGCCGACCGGCGGTAATCGCCCGTGCGGCGCGCAGCACGTTCTCGAGCCCGTCGGGCGTATGCGCGTAGTCCACCACGACCCCAAAGGGCTGCCCTTCGTGCAGCGCCTCGAAGCGCCCCGGGATGCCCGGCATGGCGCCAAGCGCCTCGACCATCGTGGCCAGGGGCACACCCTGCGTGAGGCCGACGGCCACGGCCGCCAGCGCGTTGGCGACGTTGAAGGCGCCGACCAGGCGCAGACGGACACGCGCCGTGCCCTGCGGCGTCTCGATCACGAACGTGCTGCCGCGCGGATCCAGCTCGACGTCGCGGCCCCGGACGTCGGCGGGCGCCCGCAGGCCGTAGGTGACCACGGGCGCCCGACTCACGCAGCGCATCACGGCCGCGGCCGGGTCGTCGGCGTTCAGGACGGTCCAGCCCGACGGCGCGACCATGGCGAACAGCCGCGCCTTCGCTGCGCGGTAGGCCTCCAGGCTGCCGTGGAAGTCCAGGTGGTCCCGCGTGAGGTTCGTGAAGACCGCAACCTCCACCCGCGTGCCGGCCACCCGCTCCAGCGCCAGCCCGTGGGACGCCACCTCCAGGGCGGCGTAGCTGCACCCCCGGTCCACCATCTGCCGCAACGCGGCCTGCAGCGCCGGCGCCTCCGGCGTGGTGCGGTCACCGGGTATCGTGGCGCCGTCCACCACGACGCCCATGGTGCCGACGATCCCGCATCGCTGCCCGGCGTGGCGGAGGATCGCCTCGACGAGGAACGTCGTCGCCCCTTTCCCGTTGGTGCCCGTCACGCCGATCACGCGCAGGTGGCGCGACGGATGTCCGTAGAACGCCGCAGCCAGCACCCCCAGGGCGCGACGGCTGTCGGCGACGCGGATCCACGTCACGCCGGGCCGCGGCCGCACCGGGCGGTCCACCAGCACGGTCGCCGCGCCGCGCGCGATCGCCTCGTCGATGAACGCATGCCCGTCGTGCTGCTGACCCCGGAGGGCGGCGAACAGGAAGCCGGGGCGCACCTCCCGGGAGTGGTACGCTAGGCCCGCGATCTCCCGGTCCGCGTCGCCGGCTACCGACGGCGCGTCGAGCTCCGCCAGCAGCGCGCGTACCCGCATGCGGACGACCTCCCGAAAGCCCCCGCCCATTATAGCAGTCGCCCTCGCAGCCGACCGCCGCGGGCCCTAGCGGTCCACGCCCGCGGCGGGCGCCACCCGCAGGTGCCACAGCGTCTGCGCCGCGATGGCCCGGAAGACCGGCGCGGCCACCATCCCACCGTAGTAGGCCCCGCGGGGCTCGTCGAGCAGGACGAACACGGCCAGGACCGGCCGGTCGGTGTGCACGATCCCCAGGAACGACGCGACGTAGGCGTCGGCCCGATACCCGCCGCCCGGCGCCGGCTTCTGGGCCGTCCCGGTCTTGCCCGCCACGCGGTAGCCGTCGAGCTTGGCCAGCGTGCCGGTTCCGCGTTCCACCACCTCGTCCATCATCGCCAGGACCTGCCGCGCCACCTGCGGGCTGGTGACGGCCCGCGCGGGCTCGGCCGCGGGCACGCGGATCGTGCGGCCCGCCGGATCCCGGACCTGGCGCAACACGCGGGGACGCACCCACACGCCATCGTTGGCCAGCGCGGCCCCGGCGGCCAGCATCTGCAGCGGCGTGACCGAGATGCCCTGCCCGAACGCGATCGTCTGCAGCCCCGGGCCCAGCCAGCGGTCCGGCGGGGGCACGAGTCCCATGGCCTCGCCCGGGAGCTCCACCCCGGTCGCGGTCCCGAAGCCAAAGCGGCGGATCGCGGCGTAGAAGCGCTCCTTGCCCAGCCGCGTGGCCACCATGGCGGCGCCGACGTTCGACGAGTTGGCGATGATGTCGGTCAGCGTCTGCCGGCGGTAGACGCGACCGTGCGCCTCGCGAATCAGGTGGCCCGCGACGCGGTACGTGCCATCGCTGGTGAAGACGTCCTGCGGGCTCACCACGCCGTACTCCAGTGCCGCCGCTGCCAGGACCACCTTGAACGTCGACCCCGGTTCCACCACCGCCGCGATCGCGGGGTTGCTCCAGCGGGCGGGCGGCACCGCGTCGAAGCGGTTGGGGTCGAAGCCGGGCGTGGCGGCCACGGCCAGCAACTCGCCGTTCGTCGGGTCCATGACCAGGACGACCCCTGCCCGCGCCCGCGTCTGCGCCACCGCCAGGTCCAGTTCGCGCTCGGCGATGTGCTGCACCACCTGATCGATGGTCAGCACCACGTCCGCACCGTCCCGGGGTGGGCGAACGATCCGCTGAGTCTCGATCAGAGGGCGGCCCATCGCATCCCGGTCGACCGTGGCGCGCCCTTCGGCCCCACGCAGCTCCTGGTCGAACGCCAGCTCCGCGCCTGCGAGGCCCTGGGTGTCGAGGCCGGCGAAGCCCACGACGTGCGCCGCCAGGGGGCCGTTGGGGTAGACCCGCCGGTACTCGGTGCGCAGGCCCAGCTGGGCGCCGAGGTGCAACGCCCGCACGCGCTCGGCGACGGGCTGCGGTACCTTTCGGGCCAGCCAGACGAAATGCTTGCGGCCGTCGAGCCGGGCGGCCACGTCCGCCGCCCGCAGGCCCAGAACGGGTGCGACCGCGCGGGCGAAGGCCTGAGGGTCTGCGATCGCGGACGGGACGGCGTAGACGGACGGGGCCTCGACGGTCACCGCCAGCGGACGCCCGGCGCGATCCAGCAGCCGGCCCCGGACCGGCGCCAGCACCACCGTCTCCTGCTGCTGACGCTCGGCCAGCGCCTCGAGCTGGCGGGCGTCGAGGACATGCAACGTGATCAGCCGCATCGCCAGCGCCAGCATGGCGACCGCCATGACGCTACCCACGATCACGGCCCGGGTCCGAATCAGCCGGTGGTGCGCGCGCTCCTCGCGGGCGACACGAAAGGGGCGCGTGCCGGACCGCTCACCCGCCCCAGGCGGCCGCCGATGACGGTGGCCGGTCATCGCCGCCGCGCGCGCGCCTCGGCCTCACGGTCCGCGAAGAACCCGACCAGCCGGCGCAGCGCGCCGGGCGACGCGGGCGTCTGGGCCCGTGCCGTGGTCGGCCCGATGGTGATGGCGGCGAGCTGCGGCTGGCGGGGCGGCACCATGCCCAGCTCTGTGGTGGCGATCCGTTCGATCCGTTGCGGTGCCCGCAGCGCCGAGGCCATCGCGGCCAACCGCGCCTGCTCGGCGCGCAACTGCGCGACCTCGCGCTGGAGCCGCAGGATCGCATAGCCCGTCTCCGCTCGCTGGGCGCGCTGGGCGACCAGGAACAAGGCGGGCAGGGTGCAGAGCACCGCCATCACCATCGCGCCGGCCACCGGCGACAGACGCCGTCGGCGCCCCCGGCTGCGACGGATTGGCCGGTCGGGGATCCAGACCGGGTAGACTCGGGCGTGCTGCGCGCTGGCGCTCATGACGGCGGGACATCGCGCCGCCAAGGACGAGAGCGCCGGAAGCCGGGTGCCGGAGGGGAAGCGTCAGGCAGGATGGAGGGGAGGGTGGGATCAGCGCTGTGTTGCCCGGCCTCCGGCGCATCTGTCGACCCATCATCGGGCAGGCGTTCCGCAACCCGCAGCTTCGCACTGCGCGCCCGCGGGTTTCGCGCGAGCTCGTCGGCCGACGGCGTCTGGGGCCGACGCGTCAGCACGCGCAGCCATCGCCGTCCGCCGCAGGTGCAGGTGGGGCTCCCGGGAGGGCAGGTGCAGCCACGGGAGAGACGCAGGAAGGTGTGTTTGACGAGACGATCTTCCAGGGAGTGGAAGGTGATGACGCAGAGTCGACCGCCCCCCCGGAGAGTCCCCACCGCATCGGGCAGTGCGCGTTCGAGGTGTTCGAGTTCCCGATTGACCGCGATCCGCAGGGCCTGGAACGTGCGCGTCGCCGGGTGTGCCCCGGGTGGCCACGCGCGCCGGGGAATCGCCGCGGCGATGACCGCCGCGAGCGCGTCGGTGGTCGCCAGGGGCCGGTGCGCGACGATCGCCCGCGCGATCCGCCGCGCCCACCGTTCCTCCCCGTACCGCCAGATGAGGTCGGCCAGGGCATCCTGCGACAACGTGTTCACCAGCTCGGCAGCCGTGTGCGGCTCACTGCGGTCCATGCGCATGTCGAGCGGCCCCGACCGGAGGAAGCTGAACCCGCGGTCTGGCGTCTCGAGCTGCAGCGACGAGACTCCCAGGTCCATCACGATCCCGTCCACCGCCTCTATCCCGAGGTCCGCGACCACCTGGCGTATCGCCGCGTAGTTCGCGTGTCGAAGCTGGACTGCCGCGCCAAACCGTGCGAGCCGTCGCGCCGCCACCGCCAGGGCCTCGGGATCGCGATCGATCCCGATCAGCAGCCCGCCCGGCACGATCCGCGCCAGGATCGCCTCCGCGTGGCCGCCACCGCCGGCCGTGGCGTCCACGAACACCCCCCCTGGCCGCGGGGCCAACCAGGCGAGGACTTCCTCGAGCATCACCGGAACGTGTCCGGTGGCGTCAGCGGTCCCCGCCGACATCCGTCCTAGATGCTCAGTTCCTCGATCTGCTCGGCGATCTTCGGCGCCGACTTCCGAGCCTGCTCCAGGTAGGTCTGCCAGGTCGCGAGGCTCCAGATCTCCACCCGGCTGATCAGACCTACCACCACGACCTCCCGCTCGATCCCGGCGTGCTGCCGCAGGTGGGGCGGCAGCGTGATCCGCCCCTGCCGGTCCAGGTCCAGGTCAACGGCGCCGGCCAGCAGGTACCGCATCACGTCCCGTTTGCTGGTCGACAGCCGCTTCAGAGCCTCTTCGACCCTGGCCCACTCCGAGGGCGAGTACACCGTAACGCACGGGTCGATGCCCCGGGTCGCGATCACCTGATCGCCCAGCGCGCGCCTGAACCTGGGGGGCAGTACGACGCGGCCCTTCTCGTCCAGGGCGTACTGGAACTCTCCTCGGACCATCCCCACTCCTCACCACTTTGTCCCACGCTATTCTCCAGCTTCCCACAAACTCCTTCTCGCAGACGCGAACAGCCTCGAAAATTTTCCCGCCGGCATCGACATCGCGGCGCCCGCGGCCACGCCGCGGCAACGGCCGCCATGGGCTTGCCCGGTCCTGCTGGTGGCGGTGTGCCGATCGGACCTAGATGTCGTTGCTTGCGGCCGCCATTCGCCCACATCTAGCGAGGGGGATGCAGCGGGCCGAGCACGGATGCGCCGTCCTCCTCACCAGGACACCGCCCGGGCTCCGTGGAGCCGGCAGGTTGGGGAACGCCATTGTGACGCGGGCGTGCCGTGGGTGCACGTCGGCCGCAGGCCCGGGTAGTGTACGGTAGTCTGTGTACTTTCGTTGGGGACCCTTTGAAGGGTCCC
>CAZGNA010000163.1:0-5880 GCA_964526945.1 uncultured bacterium | reverse complement strand
ATAAATAGAACGACTACCAGACCAGAGAGGTGGCCTTGCATGCACTCCTCTGCGGATAAGGTCTACGACTGGTTACTGGATGCACTCCGGCGCGGTGCGCTCTCCCCGGGCGATCCCCTTCGCGAGGAGGCCATCGCCCAGGAACTGCGGGTGAGCCGAACACCTGTGCGGGAGGCGCTTCGGCGTCTGCAGGCGGAGGGCTTCGTAGCCACGGGCCCGCGCCGAGGGGTGATCGTCAGGGAACCAGCCTATGACGAGCTGTCAGAGCTGTGCGTCGTGCGTGAAACCCTGGAGAGTCTCGCGGCCCGCTTGGCTGCGGGCTCCATCACCAGCGCCGAACTGTACCTGCTTGAGGAACTCTCTCGGGAGATGGAGCAGGCGTACCGCGAGGGCCAGTTCGAGGCCCTGTCGAGGCTGAACGCGGAGTTTCACGCAGTGATCTGGCGCGCGTCGCGCAACCGCTACCTCACGCGGCAACTGGACAGGATCAGGCTGCTGATCGCCCGCCGACAGGGGACCACCCTCACGTACCCGGGGCGCGCAGAGGAGACCCTGCAGGAGCACCGTCTCCTCCTCGATGCCATCAAGCGGGGCGACGCCGACCGTGCCGCGCAGATCGCCCACCAGCACATGGCGCGCGCCCACATGATTCGGATGCGCATGATTAGAGGGGAACAGCAGTAGCCAGCGCGGGCCGCCCATGACGGCGCAGGCCCTACGCCACGTCGACGTGGTCGTCGCCGGGGGCGGCAATGCGGCCCTGTGCGCTGCGCTCGCGGCCCGGGCGCGCGGCGCCACCGTCGCCGTCCTGGAACGGGCACCGCAGCACATGCGCGGGGGGAACAGCCGCCACACCCGCAACCTGCGGTGCGCCCACGACGCGCCCCGCGCCTACCTGACCGGCGTCTACACGGAAGCGGAGTTCCTCGACGACCTCCTCGGCGTCACCGGGCACGCCACCAACCACGACCTGGCCCGGCTCCTGGTCAGGGAGTCGGCGACGGTGCCGGACTGGATGGCGGCGCAGGGGGTCAGGTGGCAGCCCCCGCTCGCCGGCACCCTGGCGCTGCACCGCACGAATCTCTTCTTCCTGGGCGGGGGGAAAGCGCTGCTCAACACGTACTACGCGCGTGCCGAGCGGCTGGGCGTGTGGATCCGCTACGAGACGGCGGTGACCGACCTGCTCCTGGACGGGCACCGCCTGGAGGGGGTCCGGCTCGCCGACGGCACCGTCCTGCGCGCCCGGGCGGCCGTCGTCGCCACCGGGGGCTTCGAGGCCGATCTCGCGTGGCTGGCCGAGTACTGGGGCCCGGCGGCCCACAACTTCCTCGTGCGCGGGACGCCGTACAACGACGGTGCCATGCTGCGCCTGCTGCTGCGCTGCGGCGCGCGCTGCGTGGGCGATCCGCGGGAGTTCCACGGGGTGGCCATCGACGCCCGCGCTCCCAAGTACGACGGGGGCATCGTGACGCGGGTCGACGCGATTCCCTTCGGCATCGTCGTCAACCGCCTCGGCCACCGCTTCTACGACGAGGGCGAACAGCTCTGGCCCAAGCGGTACGCGATCTGGGGCAGGCTCATCGCCCAGCAGCCGGACCAGATCGCGTTCGTGGTGCTCGACGCGCGGGCGATCGGCCGCTTCATCCCCCCGCTGTTCCCGCCGATCACGGCCCCCTCGCTGGGGGAGCTCGCCGGCCAGCTCGAGGCGCAGTTCGGCGTCGACCGCCAGGCGCTGGTGCGCACCGTCGAGGAGTTCAACCGCGCCGCCGCCCACAACAGCCGCATCGCGCCCGACGTCCTCGACGGGGCCTGCACGCGGAACCTGCATCCGCCCAAGAGCAACTGGGCGTTGCCCGTCGCGACCCCGCCGTTCTTCGCGTTCCCCCTGCGCCCGGGGGTCACGTTCACGTACATGGGGGTGGCCGTGGACGCCGCCGCGCGCGTCCTGCGCCAGGACGGGGTGCCCTTCCACAACCTCTACGCCGCCGGGGAGATCATGGCAGGCAACATCCTGACCCGCGGGTACCTGGCGGGCATCGGCATGACCATCGGGACCGTGTTCGGCCGCATCGCGGGCACGCACGCCGCCGCCCATGCGTGACCCTGACCTGACCCGCGAGGCCGCGCGGCAGCTGACGATCTGCAACGCGTGCCGCTACTGCGAGGGATACTGCGCCGTCTTCCCCGCCCTGGAGTTGCGCCAGACGTTCACAGGAGGCGACATCGCCTACCTCGCCAGCCTCTGCCACGACTGCCGCGCCTGCTACTACGCCTGCATGTACGCGCCGCCGCACCCGTTCGCCGTCAACCTCCCCCGCACGCTGGCGGCGGTGCGCACCGACACGTACCGGCGCCACACGTGGCCGGCGGTCCTGGGCCAGCTGCACAGTCGGCCCAGGGCCGCGGCGGCCGTCGCCGCGGGGGTGGCGCTGCTGGTGACGCTGTGGGCCGCATGGCTCGCCGGCGAGCGGCTGTTCCGGGTCCACACCGGTCCGGGGGCGTTCTACCGTGTGATTCCCCACTGGGCCATGCTGGTGGCGGGGCTGGGCCTGGGCGGCTACTGGATGGCCGTGTGGGCCATCGCCGGCGCGCGCTTCTGGCATGAGTCCGCCGCGGGCAGGGTGCGCATCCATGCCCGGGCGCTGGCCCTGGCTGCATGGGACGTCCTCCGGCTGCGGTGGCTCGGCGGGGGCGACGCCGGGTGCCCCTATCCCACCGAACACCCCTCCCAGAGCCGGCGGATCTCCCACGGCCTGGTGTTCTACGGGTTCCTCGCCGCCTTTGCATCCACGACGTCGGCGGCCATCTATCAGGAACTGCTCGGCAGGCTCCCGCCCTACCCCGTGGTCAGCCTGCCGGTCCTCCTGGGCAGCGCCGGGGGCGTGGCCATGATCGCCGGGTGCCTGGGGCTGTGGCTACAGAAACGTCACAGCGACCAGGCGCCTGCGGCCGCCGAGACCCTGGGGAGCGACTACGTCTTCCTGGTCGCCCTGGGCATGACCAACGTGACGGGCATGCTGACGCTCTTCCTCCGCCAGACCCCGTTGATGGGGGCCACGCTCGCCGTGCACCTGGGGACCGTGGCGGGCCTGTACGTCACCGCCGCCCACGGGAAGTTCATCCACGCCGTCTACCGCGTGCTCGCGCTCGTGCGCAGCCGGGCGGAGCAGCGCACGAATCACCTCCCCGTGGAGGTCGCCCCCGCAGCCTGGCATCCCGCAGAGGCGACCGATCCTGACGGGTACGTGCCGCCCCAGTGACGGCTCTCGGCGACGACCGTGGAACCTGGCCGGCCGCCGCAACGTGGCCGACGCCGGACCGGGGCCGTGCGTGGCCTACCAGCGCCTCACCGTGGCCCCTGCGCGAACTCGAGCACTGAGGGCCGCACCAGCCGCTCGTAGTCGGTGTAGGCGATGGTCATGGTCTCGCGGTGCGTGCCGGCGTTGAAGGTGATCTCGCGGTTGCGGGTCAGGGCCCGGTCGACGTAGACGGGAACGTTGTAGAGGTGGCCGAACGGCGGCATGGCGCCGACCTCACAGTCGGGGAAGACGTCGGCGAACTCGCGCTCGTGCGCCAGGCGCACCGTCCCGGCACCGAGCTGCTGTTTCAACCGCACCAGGTCCACCCGGTAGGGGGCGGGTAGCACGAGCATGACCAGACGGTCGTCGACGGTGGCCATGACGACCTTGGCGATCTCGTAGCCGCTCACGTGCTCGGCGGCCGCGATCTCCTGCGCGGTGAAGGCCGGCGGGTGCGGCGTGACGCGGTAGGCCACCCCGGCCTCCCTGCACATCTGCTCCAGGCGCTCCCGGCAGGTCACAGGACACCTCCTCTCCCGGCTGGAAGATCCCCAGGCTCACCTCCAGCATGGCACGGACCGGTGCCGGCTGCTACGGGGGATGGCCGCAGCGCCGGCACAGGCAGGTCCGGACCCCACCGGTACTCCACCCGACGCGTCTCGATGGCCAGTGCGAGAAATCGGGCGGGCAGCCGAGGGCCACGGTCCCCCGGCCATGGTCTAATGGAAGCACGCAAGGGTCTTCCGTTCGGCACGGGCTCAGTGGCGTCGACCGGCTGGTGTGCCGTGGCCTGCTGGCCACACCCTACGAGGAGGGAGGACAGCGTGATGAAAGAGCTCCGTGTTCAAGCGCTGCCGCGCTGGCGGTGCCGACCGCTACGAGGAGGGAGGACACCGTGATGAAAGAGCTCCCGCCCGTCGTGCGCTGGACCCTGCTGGGAGCGGGCGTGCTGTCGGGCCTGGCCCTGGGGGCGCTGGCCGTGTACACCCTCTACGTCGCCTGGCGCTGGCACCAGGCCGCTGTCGCCTAGACCCCGCCCGTGACCGGCGGGCACGACGTCTTCCAGCCCGCCGCCGGGACCGACATCGTCCTCCTGCGGCTGGTGGTCGCGGCCGCGCTGGGCGGCCTCATCGGCATCGAGCGCGAGCGCGCCGAGGGTACCGGCTCGCCGCAGTTCGCCGGGGTGCGGACGTTCCCGCTGTTCAGCGTGCTCGGCGCGGTCCTGGCCCTGGCGTCGGGCCAGATCGGGCCCGCCGTCATCGCCGGGTTCGTGGCGGTGGCAGCGCTGGTCGTCGTCTCGTACCTGCGCAGCAGTCGCAGCGACATCGGCACGACCACCGAGACCGCCGCGCTGGCCACCTACTGGGTGGGCGTGCTGGCGGGCGCCGGGGCGCTGCTGCTGGCGGCCGTGCTGGGCATCGGCATGACGGTGCTGCTGGCGTCCAAAGAGCGCCTGGAGGCGTTTCCCCGCGGGCTCAGCCGTGACGAGGTGCAGGCGGCACTGGTGCTGGCCGTGATCGCGGCCGTGGTGCTGCCGCTGCTGCCCGACGCGCGGTACGGTCCGTGGGGCGTCTGGAACCCCCGCCACCTGTGGGGCATGGTGGTGCTCGTGTGCGGGCTGTCGTTCGTCGCGTTCGTCGGCATGCGGATCTGGGGCGAGGCGCGCGGCCTGTACGCCAGCGGGCTGCTGGGTGGCCTGGTCTCCAGCACGGCGGTCATGCGTTCCGGCGCGCGATTGTCGCGGTGCAGGGTGCGGCGGTGCTGGCCGGGATGGCCGCGCTGGCCACGGTGCACCTGCGGACCTGAACGGGCAGGGGGCCTGGACGCCACGGGCGACGGCTGGGCTCGCAGCGCACACCCGGTCTGTCCCCCGGCCAGTGGTGTGCACGAGCGCACGGCCTCGCCGTCTGGCGTGCCGGGCCGCCGCGGAATCGGCTGGGGGCCCGATGGGCAGCGCCCACCGGGCTGTCTACGCTGCAGAGGGATCCGGCATATGACGATCCTGGCTCCCAAGGCTGCCACCACATGCGACGACGCGTGACGGTGCTCGCCGTTCTCCTGCTGGCGGCAGGCGCGCTCGTCTACCGCGAGTGGCAGGCCCGTGCCGGCCCCGTGCCGGTCGTTGTCGGCGAGGTCCGACGTCGGCCGCTCGCGGCCTCGTTCACCGCCGACGGCGTCGTGCAGGCGCGGACCGTGCATCTCGCGCCGAAGCTGGCCGGTCGGATCGCCGCCATCCTCGTGCGGGAAGGCCAGGCGGTGCGGGCCGGGCAACCCCTCCTGCGCCTGGACGATCGCGAGCTGCAGGCGGGCGTCGAGGAAGCTCTGGCCGCAGTGGCCACGGCCCAGACCGCGCTCCAGCAGGCCAGGATGGCGCTCGCGCTGGCCCGGGAGCGCGCGGCGACCGAGGAGGCGCAGGCGCGGGCACAGCTGGCCGCGGCCACGGCCCGACTGGATCGGGTGCTGGCCGGCACGCGACCCCAGGAGATCGCCCGGGCCGAGCAGGAGCGCGCGCAAGCGCGTGCAGCGCGGCAGGCAGCCGAGGCAGCCGCGCGGCGCGCACAGGCGCTGTACGGAGCCGGAG
>CAZGNA010000162.1:0-5976 GCA_964526945.1 uncultured bacterium | reverse complement strand
GCCGGCTGCCCGCCGGATTCGTCGGTCACAACGGCCGGCTGGCCGCCCGTGCGCGCAACGGCCGGCTGGCCGGCTCGCAGCGCCCGCCGCCGGCATCGGGCAGCGTCCGCTACCTCCGGTACCCCAGCGCGCTCAGGTAGTCGGCCACAGCGTCCTCCCAGGAGCGCATGGTGGTCCCCGTGACCGCTTCCACCCGGGTGACGTTCAAGGCGCTGTTGGGCGGGCGGCGGGCGCGCGCGGGATAGGCCGTCGCCGGCACGGGGTCCACGCGTGCGGTCACCCCCGCCAGGGTGAGGATGCGCAGGGCGAACTCGTACCAGGTGCATGCGCCCCGGTTGGCGAGATGGTACAGTCCAGTCACACCGCGGGCGATCAGGCGCTCCAACGCGGCCGCCGCGTCTGGTGCGTAGGTGGGCGACATGCGCACATCGTCCACCACCTGGAGGCGCTCGCCCCGCCGGGCGCGGTCGAGGATCGTGGTGACGAAGTTTCCCCCTTTGCCCCGGGCACCGGTGCCGCCGAAGAGGCTGGCGGTGCGGACGATCAGCCACCGCGGGCAGGCCTGCGCCACCAGATGCTCGCCGGCCAGCTTGGAGGCCCCGTAGACGTTGATCGGGGCCGGCGGATCGGCTTCACGGTACGGCGCGTCGCGGCGGCCATCGAACACGTAGTCGGTGCTGATGTGGACACACGCAGCCCCCAGGCGCGCCGCCGCGCGGGCCACGTACAGCGCGCCCAGGGCGTTCACCCTGAACGCGTCCTCGGGGCGGTCCTCGCACGCGTCGACCCGCACGACGGCCGCGCAGTTCACCACGACGTCGGGGCGCAGCGGGGTCAGCGCGGCGTCTACCGACTGGGGATCCGTGCACTCGACGTCCTCGTGGCCAAGCGGGAACACCGCGGCGGCACTGCCGGTGCGCAGCGCCGCCACCAGCGCCGCCCCCAGCTGTCCCGTCGCGCCGATCACGGCGACCCGCATCAGGAGCCGCGCTCCGCGGGGCCAGCCGACGGGGCCCGCGCCTGCTGCCTCAGCGGCCCTGCCCCCATCGATCGCGGTAGACCGCGGCGTAGTAGGCCTCGAAGTCGCCGCCGGTCACCCGGTCCAGCCAGGCCGTGTTGGCCACGTACCAGGCCACCGTGCGTTCCAGGCCCTCGTCGAAGGGCACGCGGGGCGCCCATCCCAGCTCCGTGCGCACGCGCCCGGTATCCAGCGCGTAGCGCCGGTCGTGTCCCGGCCGGTCGGCCACGTGCCGGATCTGCGCCCGCACGCCGGCAGGATCGCGGCCCGTGTGGCGGGCCACCGCCGCACAGATCCGGGCCACCACGTCCAGGTTGGTCCGCTCGTCCCCCGTGCCGATGTTGTAGACGGCACCGGGGTGTCCGCGCTCCAGCACCGCCAGGAGCGCCGTGCAGTTGTCCTCCACGTGCAGCCAGTCGCGCCGCTGCAGGCCGTCACCGTACACCGGCAGGTCCCGGCCGGCCAGCGCGTTGAGGATCATCAGAGGGATGAGCTTCTCGGGGAACTGGTAGGGCCCGTAGTTGTTCGAGCTGCGCGCCACCAGCACCGGCAGCCCGTAGGTGCGGTGGTAGCTCAGGCAGAGGAGGTCCGCCGCCGCCTTGCTGGCGGCGTAGGGGCTGCTGGGGCGCAGCGGGCTGGCCTCGGTGGCCGCCGCCTGCCCCTCGAGGTCCCCATAGACCTCGTCGGTGGAGATGTGCAGGACGCGCGCCACCTGTGCGCGCCGGGCCACGCGCAACAGCACCTCGACCCCGATCACGTTGGTCTGCAGGAACGGGCCGGGGTCGAGGATGCTCCGGTCGACGTGGGACTCGGCCGCGAAGTTGACGATCGCCCACGGCCGGTGCGCGTCGACCACCGCGGCCACCAGGTCCCCGTCGGCGATGTCGCCCTGCACGAACGCGTAGCGCGGGGACCCCGCCACGTCGGCCAGTCGGCCGGGATCGCCGGCGTAGGTGAGCTTGTCGAGATTCACCACCCGGTAGGTGCCGTGCTGCAGCAGGGCCCGCACGAAATGGCTGCCGATGAACCCGCACCCCCCGGTGACCAGGACCGTCCTCACGCCCGCCTCCTGGCGGCCCGGCTCACGGACCCGGCCGTCCCCCACCCCGGCCCGCGGCGTCCTCGAAGGGGAAGACCGCCTCGGCCTCGCGCAGCAGCGGCAGCGCCGCGTCCCTGGCCGAGACGACGGGGACGGCCACGGGCCAGGGGATCGCCAGGTCGGGATCGTCCCACCGGATCCCCGCGTCGAGCTCGGGCGCGTACTCCTGGGTGACCTTGTAGAACACGTCGGCGTCGGTGCTCAGCACGCAAAACCCGTGGGCGAAGCCGGGCGGCACGTAGAGTGCCTGGTGGGCCCGGTCGGACAGCACTACGGCCACCCAGCGTCCCCACGTAGGGGAGCCGCGCCGCAGGTCGACGGCGACATCGAAGATCTCCCCCCGCAGGACCGACACCAGCTTGCCCTGCGCCCGCGGCGGCCGCTGGTAGTGCAGGCCCCGCAGGACGCCCTGCCGGGACCGCGACAGGTTGTCCTGCACGAACTCGTCGGGGATCCCGTGGGCGGCGAAGACCGAGCGCCGGTAGTGCTCGAGGAACACCCCGCGCGCGTCCTCGAACGCGCTGGCGGTCACCAGGACGACGTCGGGGATCTCGAGGCGCTGGAACGTGAACGCCATTCCCGCGGCGGTCACCTCCGCGCCGGCGGCGGGGCGCCGGGCCGACCCGCGGGCGCGGGGGCGGCCCTCACAGCACGACCTCCGCGTCGTCCCCGATGAGCAGGCGCAGGGCCGTGTGGTTGCCCTGGTCGCGGCGCACCACCGCGTTGCGGCCGACCACGCTGTCTTCCAGGCGCCCGATGCCTTCCAGGCGCACGCCGTCCAGCACCACGCAGTGCTCGAGGCTCGACCGCACGATGCGGCAGTCCCGCCCGATGCTGGTGTAGGGTCCGATGAACGTGTCCTCCACCACCGTGCCGCGGTCGACCACCGCCGGTCCGCGAATCTGGCTGCGGCGCACCACCGCCCCCTCCCGCACCGTCACGCGGCCGGTGACGCGGCTCTCGTCGTCCACGCTCCCGCGGACGTCCCGCTGCAGCCACTCGTCCAGCACCACCCGGTTGGCCTCCAGCAGGTCGTCCTTCTTGCCCGTATCCAGCCACCACGCGTCCAGGATCGCGCTGTGCACCACCCGTCCCGTCTCGACCAGCCGCTGGATCGCGTCGGTGATCTCCAGCTCGCCCCGCGCCGAGGGGACGATCTCCGCCACCGCGGCGTGAATCGCCGGGCGGAAGAAGTAGACGCCCACCAGGGCCAGGGTGCTCGGGGGATCGGCCGGCTTCTCCACCAGGCGCCGCACGCGCCCCGTCGCGTCGAGCTCGGCCACCCCGAACCGGCGCGGGTCGGCGACATCCTTGAGCAGCACCAGCGCGTCGGCGCTCGAGGTCTCGAAGGTGCGCGCCAGGTCGCGGATGCCGCGGCCGATGAGGTTGTCGCCCAGGTACATGACGAACGGGTCGTCGCCCAGGAACGGCCGCGCCACCTGCACGGCGTGGGCCAGGCCCAGCGGCGCCTCTTGCAGCAGGTAGGTGAACTCCACGGCGAAGTCCGCCTCGGCCAGCGAGCGGCGGACCTGGTCGCCGGTCTCGGGCGAGATGATGACGCCCACCTGCCGGATCCCGGCCTCGACCAGGTGGCGCACCACGTAGTGGACGATGGGGGTGTTGGCCACGGGGATCAGCTGCTTGGCCGTGGTGTAGGTCAGGGGGCGCAGGCGCGTCCCGCGGCCGCCGGCGAGGACGAGGCCTTTCATGGTCGCGGACTCTCCGCGCCGGCCACCGCGCGCCTCCTACCGCCGCCCCATGCCCTGGTAGACGAAGCCCGCCCGCCGCGCGGCGGCGGGGTCGAGGACGTTCACCCCGTCCAGCAGCCGCGGGTGCGCCATCACCTGCCGCAGGCGGGCCAGATCCAGGGTGCGAAACTCGTCCCAGGCCGTCAGCACCACCGCGAGGTGCGCGCCCGCCGCGGCCGTGTAGGGGTCGTCGCAGATCACCACGTCCGTCAGCACCAGGCGGGCCTCGCCGTTGGCCACCGGGTCGTGGACCCGGATCAGCGCGCCGCGCCGTTGCAGCCGGTCCACGATGCGGACGGCCAGGGAGTTCCGGACGTCGCTGGTGCCGGGCTTGAACGCCAGGCCCAGGACGGCCACCGGGCGGGCGTAGGCATCGCCCTCGAGGAGGGCCAGCGCCTTGCGCACGACCTGCCGGACCTGGTGGTGGTTCTTCTCGACGATGGCCCGGAAGAAGGCGGGCTCGTAGCCGGTGCTCTCGGCGATGCGGATGAGCGAGACGAGATCCTTCTCCAGGCAGGGCCCGCCGAAGCCGATGCCCGGCGAGAGGTAGCCGGCGCCGATGCGCGGATCGTAGCTCATCCCCCGCAGCACCTCGGCGACGTCGGCACCGGCGGCGTCGCAGAGGTTGGCCAGCTCGTTGACGAACGCGATGCGCATGGCCAAGAACGCGTTGGACGCGTACTTGATGAGCACCGCGTGCTCGAACGTGGTCTCCAGGACCGGCGCCTCCAGCCGTGCGAACAGCGCGCGCACCGCGCGCCGGGCCTCGGGGTCGGCCCCGCCGATGACGATGCGCGTGGGGTGGAAGAAGTCGTAGACCGCGTTGCCCTCCCGCAGGAACTCGGGCAGCATCACCAACGCGTAGTCGGGCCCTTCACGGAGCCCACGGCGCGCCAGCACCCGTTGCAGGACCTGGTGGGTGCCCAGCGGCACCGTGCTCTTCACCACGATGATCACGCGCTGGCGCAGGGCCCCCGCGAGGTCCTCCGCGGCTGCGATGACCTGTGACAGGTCGGTCTCGCCGTCGTGGCGGGGCGGCGTGGCCACGGCGATGAAGACCATGCGGGCGTCCCGCATGCCCTCGGCCATCGAGTCGGCCAGCCGCAGCCGGCCCGACGCGAGGTGGGCGGCCAGCAGCTCGTGCAGGCCGGCCT
Source organism: uncultured bacterium (assembly GCA_964526945.1). Classification (GTDB taxonomy): domain Bacteria; phylum Sysuimicrobiota; class Sysuimicrobiia; order Sysuimicrobiales; family Humicultoraceae; genus Fervidifonticultor. The sequence continues at coordinate 957 of CAZGNA010000162.1, read as the reverse complement.
CGTGGAACGGCAGCTGTCCCTGGCGGACCCGGGCCAGGCGCTCGCGGTCGGCGTCCACCACGGCGACCTCGTGCCCCAGCTCCGCCAGGCCGGCGCTGGTCACCAGCCCCACGTACCCCAGACCGCCGACCACGCAGATGCTCACGGCCACGCCTTTCGTGGGCACGCGGAGGGCGCTGGGCTCGCCCAAGCGGTCGGGCGCACCCGCGCGGGCCGCTGCGCGGACCCCGCCCGGCCCTCCGGCGTGGGGTGCTTGAGACACGCCCGACTCATCCCGTCTGACCACCTCCATGGCCCGCATGGCCCCGTCGCCCACCGCAAGGCGACGCCGCCTGGCGCCCGCGGTCCTCACGACGCCGGCGCGCGACCGGCCGCCGCCTGCGCGAAGTACGCCACCGTGCGGGCGATACCCTCTGCGAACCGGACGCGCGGCTCGTACCCCAGCCGCGCCCGGGCCCGGGTGATGTCGGCCAGCGTGTGGCGCACGTCGCCGGGCCGGGGGGCGGTGTGGACGCGCGCCACCTCGCGCCCCACCGCCCGTTCGATGGCGGCGGCCACGTCCAGCAGCGTCAGCCGCTCGCCGCAGCCGACGTTGAACACCTCACCCTGCAGGTCGGGAGCGTCGGCGGCGCGGAGGTTGGCGTCCACCACGTTGTCCACGTACGTGAAGTCGCGCGACTGCAGCCCGTCGCCGTGCACTTCGAGGGGCTCGCCCCGCAGCGTCCAGGTGATGAACCGGGGGATGACCGCCGCGTACTGCGAGTGAGGGTCCTGCAGGGGGCCGAAGACGTTGAAGTAGCGCAGCGACACCGTCGAGAGCCCGTAGACCCGGGCGAAGGCCCGGCAGTAGGCCTCGCCGGCCAGCTTCGAGGCCGCGTAGGGCGACACCGGCGCTGGGGGCTGGTCCTCGCGCTTGGGCAGCGCCGGGTCGTCGCCGTAGACCGACGACGACGAGGC
>CAZGNA010000161.1:0-6035 GCA_964526945.1 uncultured bacterium | reverse complement strand
TCGATGTCGCGCGTGTCCGCGGCCGTTCATGCCGGCGCGTGCGCGGCCAGCGCCGCCAGCAGGCGCGGGACCTCCAGGCCGGCCGTCCGCGCGGCCAGCAGCGCGGCGCCCACTTCGGGCGGGAACCGCGCCGGCTGCAGGTGCGGAGTGCAGCCTGCGCTCTCCAGCGCCCGGAGCAGCGGCGCGCGCAGCAGGTCCCCGGCCTCGAACATGCCCCCGACCGCCACCAGCGCGAATGGCGTCCGCTCCCATCCCAGCTGCCTGGCCACAGCGGCCACCATCGCCGCCAGCGCCTGGCCAGCGGCGGCGAGGATCGTCACCGCCACCGCGTCGCCCCCACGCGCGGCCTCGACGGCCAGCGGCGCCAGGGCCGCGACCTCGTCCACGCTCAGGGCGCGGGCGGGGATCTTCAACGACGCCAGCGATGCCAGGCGGAAGCGCGCACGCACCGCCTCGGCCAGCGCGGTGGCCGGGCCGCGGCCGTCGAACGCGCGCATGGCCGCCCGCAGCGTCGCACGGCCCACCGCGTACCCGCTGCCCTCGTCGTCGAGCAGCGGTCCCCAGCCCCCGGCACGGACCCGGCGGCCTGTGGCGTCGACCCCGAACGCGATCGAGCCGGTGCCGGCCACGATGACGATCCCCGGCTGGAGGGCCAGACCGCCGGCCAGCGCCGCCGCCGCGTCGTGGTCGATGGCGACGACGCGTGCCAGGCCGGCGGCTGCGAGCGCGCTCTGCAGCCGCTGCGCCACCTCCGCATCGTCGGCGCCGGCCAGGCCCGCGCCCAACGCGTCCGCAGGCGCCGACAGCCCGGCCGCAGCCAGCGCAGCGCGCGCCGCCTCGGCCACCACTGCTGCCGCCTCGTCGGGCTCGCGGTGGTAGGCGCTCGCCGACCGCACGGTCGCTGCGCCCCGTATCGCGCCGTCCACCAGGACCACGGCGCGGGTCTTGGTGGCACCCCCGTCGATGCCGACGACGGTCTCAGCCATCGCACGCCTTCAGTACCGCGTCGTGGAACGCCGGGCGGAACCCGACGATTGCGTCGCCTGCCGCCGACGGGTGCACGCGGTTGGTCAGCAAGACCACGACGAGCGCCCGCGCGGGATCGACCAGCACTGAGGTGCCCGTGAACCCCGTATGCCCGAACGCGCCAGGGGAGGCGCGCCGCCCCACGAACGGCCACCCGGCCAGGGCCCAACCCAGTCCGCGCCGCCCGGGCTGCAGGCCCCCGGTCTGATCGCAGAGGGCCTCGCGCACGACCTCGACGGGCAGCAGCCGTGCGCCGCTGGCAGCGCCACCGTCGAGCCAGGCCTGGCCCAGCGTCGCCACGTCGGCGGCGGTGCCGAACAGGCCGGCGTGGCCCGCGATCCCGCGCCCGACGTACCATGCGTTGCCGTCGTGGACCTCCCCGCGCAGCACGTGGGTCCGCCAGGAGAACCGCGCGCCCAGGCCCTGCGATGCGGCGCGCTGGCGCTCGTAGGCGTTGCCCGCCTCGGTGGCCACGCACGGCCACGACGCCGGGGGACAATAGCGCAGGGTGCGCAGCCGAAGGGGCGTGGCGACGACGCGGCGCACCAGCACCTGCAGCGGCGCACCCGCCAGCTGCTCCAGCAGGTAACCGAGGACGATGAACCCGAGGTCGCTGTACTCGACGCGGGTACCCGGTGGCGCGATGCGCGGCGTGGCGGCGATACGGCGCACCGCCTGCGCGATGGTCCGGCACCCGCGCGCCCTCGGCCGACCCGGGAGGCAGGGGTCACCGGACGGCCCGGCGGCGGGGAGGTACAGCGGCTCCCAGGCCGGCAGGCCGCCGATGTGCGCGAGCAGGTGGCGGACCCGCACCGCCGCGTGCTGCCCGTGCCCGAATGCCGGCAGGTAGGCGCCCACCGGCGCGTCGAGGTCCAGCAGCCCGCGGCTCCACAGGTGCAGGGCCACGGCCGTCGTGGCCAGGGGCTTGGTGAGGCTCGCCAGGTCGAAGACCGCGTCGACGGCCATCGGCCGCGGCCGCGGGACGACCTGCGCCCATCCGAACGCCGCGTGCACGAGCCAGCGCCCCTCGTGCCGGACCGCCACCACGACGCCCGGGAAGACGCCGCGCGCCAGCCCCTCGGTGATCGCCGCGCGCACCGCCGCGCACACCCTCGCCGCGACCTCCGGCCGGCGGCGGGCCGGTGCGGCGCGCAGCGTGGGGGCGCCCGGCGTCGCCCTTCCGGGCCCGGCAGCCGACGCACCGGCGCCAGCGGCCTCCCCGCGGTCGGCCCGTCCTCCAGGGGGCACCGTCATCGCAGCCTCGGGTCGAGCAGGTCGCGCAACCCGTCGCCGAGCAGGTTGAACCCCAGCACGACCAGCATGATCGCCAGCCCGGGGAAGACCGCGTTCCAGGGCGCGAGCTCCAGGAACTGCCGGCCCTCGCTCAGCATGTTCCCCCACGAGGGCGTCGGCGGTTGCGTGCCCAGGCCCAGGAACGACAGGGCCGACTCCGAGAGGATCGCCAGCGACAGGCTCAGCGAGACCTGCACGATCACCGGCGGCAGCACGTTGGGCAGCACGTGGCGCCAGAGGATGCGCAGGTGGTGGAGGCCGAGCGCGCGCGCGGCGTCCACGAACTCCAGCCCGCGCACGGTGAGCGCCGCCGCCCGGGCCACCCGCGCGAACTGCGGCGTGTAGACGATGCCGATGGCCAGCACGAGGTTGACCAGGCTCACCCCCAGCACGGCCATGATGGCGATGGCCAGCAGGATCGCCGGGAACGCGAACAGGACGTCCATGGCGCGCATGGCGATCGCGTCCCACCGCCCGCCGTAGTAGCCCGCGGCCAGGCCGAGCGTCGTGCCCAGGGCCAGCGCCGTCAGCACCGAGAGGAACGCCACCACCAGTGAGATCCGAGACCCCACCAGCACCCGGCTGAAGACGTCGCGGCCGAACTCGTCGGTGCCAAACCAGTAGCGCGGCCCGGGCGGCTGGAGGCTGTCTTCGGGGTGCATGGCGCGCACGTCGTGGGGCGCAAGCCAGGGCGCTGCCACCGCCACCCCCACGGCCGCCAGCACGATGGCCAGGCCCAGCGGCGCCACGCGCGTGCGCCAGAAGCGCCGCGCCCACCAGCGCCAGCCGACCTGCAGCCGCGGCTCCTCGGCCGAAGCCTGCGGCCGCACGCGCCCTGCCCCCGGCGCCGGGGCAGTGTCCGGCTGCCCCGGGCCGGCATGCCGCGCTGCCGCCGGGCCCGGACGCTTCACTGGTAGCGAATGCGCGGATCGATCCACGCGTAGAGGAGGTCCACGATTAGGTTGGTGAGCACGAACAGGAAGGCGATCACGAGCACCACGCCCTGCACCACCGGGTAGTCGCGCTGGAAGATGGCCTGCAGCACCAGCCGCCCCATGCCGGGCAGGGCGAAGATCTCCTCGATGACCACCGTGCCGCCCAGCAGGTAGCCCATCTGGAAGCCCGCCACGGTGATCACCGGGATCAGGGCGTTGGGCAGCGCGTGGCGCAGGAGCACCACCTGCTCGCGCAGGCCCTTGCCGCGCGCGGTGCGCACGTAGTCCTGCCCCAGCACCTCCAGCAACGACGAGCGCACGTAACGCATGAGGATCGCCGCGATCGCCGCCCCCAGCGCCAGCGCGGGCAGGTAGAGGCTCTGCAGCGTGGCCAGGGGATTAATGGTGATCGGCGTGTACTGCCCCAGCGAGACGTGCAGGTAGCGGGAGAACAGCAGGATCAGCATGGCGCCCAGCCAGAAGTTGGGCATCGAGAGCCCCAGCAGCCCGCCGACACGCACCATGACGTCGAGGGCCGAGTTGCGCATCACCGCCGAGGCGATCCCCAGCGGCACGGCCAGCGCCACGGCCACCACCAGGGCCAGCGTCGCCAGCTGGAACGACAGCGGCAGCCGTGCCAGGATGTCGGGCAGCACCGGCCGCGCGGTACGCAGCGACACCCCGAAGTCGCCCCGCAGCACCCGGCCCAGGTAGTCGACGAACTGCGCCCACAGGGGCTTGTCGACACCGAAGAACCGCCGCAGTTCCGCCATCTGCTCGGGGGTCATCTCGACCTGGGTGCCCAGGAAGAGCTGCACGGCGTCGCCCGGGATCAGGCGGATCAACAGGAAGACGACGACGAGGATCCCCAGCAGCACGGGGATCAGGGCGAGCAGCCGGGTGGCCAGGTACCGCTGCACGGGCCGGGGAGGCGGAGGGGGGCGGGGGGGGGGCAGGCCGCCCCCGCCCGCCTTCGCAGCGCTACGAGCCTGTCCGGGGACCGTCGTGGTGGCGCGATGGGCGTCGGCGCATGGCGGTGCACCCTCCGCGGGGGGCTAGCGCTCGATCGTCGCACCCTCCAGGTAGTAGAGCGACCCGTTCCCGACGATCCGGAACCCCTTCACGTACCCCTGCAGCACCTGGGTCTCCATGGGCGTGTACAGGAACAGCGCCGGCGCGGCTTCCACCAGCGCCCGCTCCAGCTGCGCGTAGATCGGCCGGCGGGCGTCGGGGTCGAGGTTCACGCGGCCGCGCTCCAGCAGCCGGTCGATGGCCGCGTCCTTGAACAGGAAGTTGTTGACGGCGCCGGTGCTGTGGAACGTGCGGTACAGGAAGCGGTCGGGGTCGGGATCGCCCCCGCGCAGCTCGACCATGGTGTCGAAGTCGCGCTGCACCCAGCGGTTGATGTAGGTGCCCCACTCGACGGTCTCCAGCGTGGCGGTGACGCCCACGGCGCGCAGCTGCTCCTGGATCACCTGGGCCACGGCGATGCCACCCTCGTAGGTTGGCGAGGTCACGATGCGCGTGGCGAAGCCCCCGCCCACCCCGGCTTCGGCCAGCAGGCGCCGGGCGCGCTCCACGTCGCGCTGGTAGGAGGGCAAGCGGCTGGCGGGCGTCGCCCACGGCGTCGAGGCCGGGATGGGGCCCGAGATCTGCGCGAACCCGAACTCGGCGGTGTTCACGATGGCCTGACGGTCGATCGCCCACGACAGCGCGTAGCGCACGCGGGCGTCGGTGAACGGCGGCCGGGTGGTGTTGAACGAGAAGATGCGCAGGTTGATCCCGGGCTTCTGCACCACCACCAGGCCGGGCTCCCGCCGGGCCTGGACGATCACCGGTCCCTGGTTGATGGTGGCCATGTCCAGGGCCCGGGTGCGCACCCCGGCCAGCAGCGAGGCCTGGTCGGGGATGACGCGGATCACGATGGTGTCGATCCGAGGCAGGCCGCGGCGGAAGTAGTGGGGGTTGCGCACCAGCCGCATGAAGTTGTCGGGCACCCACTCGGCCAGCATGTAGGGGCCGGTGCCGGCCACCGTGCGCTGGAGGTTACCGGCCCGCTGGACCGCCGCCTTCTCGACGATCGCTAGGTTGCCCGAGGCCAGGCCCGAGAGCAGCGAGGCCAGCGGGAAGCGCATCTTGATGCGCACCGTGTAGCGGTCGACGGCCTCCACGTCGGTGATCACGTCGATGAACGAGCGGCCCGGCGAGCGCGTGGCGGGATCCAGCACCCGCTCCAGGGTGAACTTCACGTCCTCGGCGGTCATCTCGGCGCCGCTGTGGAACCGCACCCCGCGCCGCAGCCGGAAGACGGCCGTCCGGGAGTCGGGGAACTCCCACGACTCGGCCAGGTCGGGCTCGATCTCCAGCCGGTCGTTGTACCGCACCAGCTTGTTGTACAGGAAGTCCAGGCGCCGGAACGACGAGAACGCCGTCACCAGGTTGGGGTCGAGCCCCACCACCTCCTGGTCGACGCCGATGGTCAACGTCGTCCCGCCCGGCGCTGCCCGCACCGGCAGAGCCGGCGCGACCAGCGCCACCACCACGAGCACCATCCACCAGCGCATGCGCACAGCGTGTCCCTCCTTTGGGTGCACTGTCATCTGGCACGCGGCCGTCGCGCCTGTCTCCACGCCGACATCCGCGGACCGCCCGCCGCGGGGACCCGCCACGGACCGGTCGATCCCGCCCGGCCCCGGGTCACCCGCCGTCCGGTGCAGGGACGGTACGGCGGCGGTACCCACACGGCCTGATCGTCCCCCTGCCCGGTCCTTCATCCGCCCC
>CAZGNA010000160.1:0-6110 GCA_964526945.1 uncultured bacterium | reverse complement strand
CGTGGCCGCCGCGGTGGCGGCGGCCCGTCAGGGGCGCACGGTGCTCCTGGCAGAGCGCCGGCCCTACCTGGGCACCGTGTGGACCGGCGCGATGCTCAACATGGTGGACCTCAGCCGCAAGCCCAACGGCGGGCACCTCGTCCGCGGCATCTTCCTCGAGGTCTACGAGCGGCTCGGCGGGATCACGTTCGACCCGCGGCACGCGCGCCGCGTCCTGCGCCAGCTCGTCGAGGGCGAGTCCGGGATCCTGCTCCTCCTCCAGACCGAGGTCGTGCGGCCGCTGCGCGAGGGCGCGCGGGTCACGGGCGCCCTCCTGCGGCTCCCCGACGGCGAGACCCGACCGGCCCGGGCAGCGGTGGTGATCGACGCGACCGACGACGGCGACCTCGCGGCGGCAGCCGGCGTGCGGTTCACCTACGGACGGGAGACCTCGGGCCTGGACCGGCGCGCGATGCCCGCCACGCTCCTGTTCCGCGTGGCCGGCGTCGACTGGCGCGCGGCCGTGCACTACGCCTGGTCGCACCGGCGCGGCCGCCAGCCCAGCGGCGCGCTTGGCGGCTACGCGTGGGGGTTCCGTGACCTGATGTTCAACTACCAGGCGGCCGACGCGCGGGTCTCGGCGCACGACCTCAACCTGGGACGCCTGCCCGACGGGACCATCTGGATCAACGCCCTGCAGGTGCACGACGTCGACGGGACCGATCCGGCCTCGGTGCGTGAGGGGTACGAGCGCGCGCGCGCCGAGATCCCCCGGCTGCTGGCGTACCTGCGGGCGCACGTGCCGGGATTCGAGCGTGCGCAGCTGGTGGAACTCGCGCCGGAGCTCTACGTCCGCGAGACCCGTCACCTGGCCGGTCTCTACACACTCACCGCCGACGACATCGCCGCCAGCAGGGTGTTCTGGGACCGCGTGGCGGTCGGCTCGTACCCGATCGACCTGCATCAGTACCGGAAGGGCGAGCGCTACCCGTTCAAGCCCGTGCGGCGGATGTACACCATCCCGTTGCGGGCGCTGATCACCGCCAGGGTGGACGGGCTGTTCGTCGCCAGCCGGGCGTTCTCGGCCACGTACCAGGCGGCGGGATCCGCCCGGGTCGTGCCCACCACCATGGCCATGGGGCAGGCCGTGGGCGTGGCTGCGGCGGTGGCGGTCGAGCACAGGGTGACCCCGCACCAGCTGGCCGCGCAGCCCGACCTGGTGCGCGAGGTGCAGCGGCGGCTCGTGGCCGCCGGTGCGGTCATTGAGTTCTGACGCACCGCGCCGTCACAACGGGCCGGACGCCCTGCCCGACGTGCTCCATCTGGTCTACCACGCCTCCCGACCCTTTCCGGCGACCGAGCCGCTGGCCGAGGTCTACCGCGACCTGGACGTGCGCGTCCCGGCGGACCGCCCGGCGGTGATCGTCAACATGGTGCAGACCCTCGACGGCGCCGTGGCGGTCGACGGCAAGGCGTGGACGCTCGGCTCCGCGGTCGACCACTACCTGTTCCACACCCTGCGGGGCTGGGCCGATGCGGTACTCAGCGGCGCAGGCACCCTGCGCCACAACGACGTGGTGGCGTTCACCCATCCGGCGCTGCAGGCCGCCCGCCGCGCCAGCGGTCGTCCGGCGAACCCGGCGGCCGTCGTCGTCACCCGGCGGGCGGAGTTCGCCCCGGAGGTGCTGGCCAAGCGGTTCTTCACCCACGGCGAGGTGCGGCCCGTGATCCTGACCACCGAACTCGCACGCGCAGCCGACCGCCGCCGGCTGGAAGCGGCCGGCGCGGAGGTGCTCGTCACGCCGGTGGGTCCCGGGGGCGAGGTCGATCTCGCTGCTGCCCTGGGGATGCTCGCGGCGCGCGGATGGCGCCGCCTGCTGGCGGAGGGCGGCCCCGCGTTCAACCGTCGGCTGGCCGACGCCGGCCTGGTCGACGAGCTGTTCGTGACCGTCACCCCGCAGATCGCGGGCGTGCCCGCCCCGCAGGTGCTGGCGGGTCTGTTGGGCGGCGCGCGGGCGCAGCTCGTCCTCGTGAGCGAATACCAGTACCGCGCGCCCGACGTCCGCGAGTGGTACCTGCGGTTCCGGGTCGGCCCGCGTTGAGCGCGCCAGACGGGCACGGCCTTCCGGTACCAGCACGCCGGCGTCTCGGACGTGGCCGTCTTGGACGCGTCACTGTGCCCGCGCTGCGCCCGCGGGATCGCCGAAGCCCCCGGCCAACAGGTCGACCATCTGGCGGGCGTTGCGCGCTGCGTGCCCCCGCGCGTGGTTGTTGAACATCAGGTACAGTGTTCGCACCTGGCCCGCGAGCGTGCGGACGTCGCGGGCCCAGGCGCAGAGCTCGTCTGGCGAGTACAGGTAGTCGTAGGCCCGCTCGGTGGGCGCCCGCCGCTCCAGCAGCGCTGGGTTGCGGCCGTGAAACCGCACCACGGACCAGTCGGCGGTGACCACGAGCTCCGGCGGGGGGAGATACTGCGCCTGGACCAGGTCGGGGACGACGTAGGCGAAGCCGTGCGCGCGCAGGTAGCCCAGGAAGGTCTCACGGTGGCGGCGGAACAGCCAGTCCCGGTGGCGGATCTCGACGGCCACCGGCCAGGCGCGCAGGTATGGCATCCAGGCGTCGAGCGAGGCCAGCAGGTCGGACGAGAAGCCCCGGCCCTTGGGGAACTGGAACAGGACGTAGCCGAGCCGGCCTGCGCGCGCGAAGACGTCGACGAAGGCCGCGAAGGCGTCCCAGGCGGCGGCGAGCGCCTCCTCGGGCACGTGCCCGCCCGCCACCGGCCCGCCCTCGCGCAGCGCCGCCGGGAGCAGCGCCGCGATGCCCGGCGGCAGCCGCCGCGGGTCGCTCTCGTGCCCGGTCAGCCAGGCGAAGGCCTTCACGTTGAACCGAAACGACGGCGGCGTCCACGCCAGCCACTGGCGCGCGCGCTCGGGCGGCTGGAGCGCGTGGTACGACGCGTCCACCTCGACGGTGGGGAAGACGGACGCGTAGTGCTGCAGGCGCGCCTGCGGGTCGGTGCGGGCGCCGCGCGGGTAGAAGTCGCTGGCCACGAGCCCCCGGTCGGCCCACGAACAGGTGCCCACGAAGACCTCGCAGCCGTCCACCCGGAGGGGGCGCGGCGTCGCCTCAGCGTCAGCGGACCACAGGCTCACGGGCGCAGTGTTCGTGGGCGCTACGGCCATCCCCCTGCCGGCGCGAGGCGTCGGGGGCCGGTGGGCCCGCGGTTTGACACTGCATTCCCCAGACGCCTATAATGGGCCGGGCTGTGGCCCTCTTTTTTTGCGCCCTCGCGCGCTGCGCCCGTGCTCGAAAGGGGATCGCCCGGTGGGATCGCGCGTCGGTCTTCGGCTACTTTTGATCCTCGTCCTGGTGCTGGTCGCCGTGCAGGTCGCCTTCCAGCCGGTTCGTCTCCACGGATGGCGTCCGGCGTGGCAGGGCGCCGCCCTGCGCATGAACCTCGGCCTCGATCTCCAGGGTGGCAGCCTGCTGGTGCTCGAAGGCCGCGACTCGCCCACCACGAAGGCCACACCCGAGGCGGTGGACGCCGCCATGCGGGTGATCGAGCGGCGCATCGACCAGCTGGGGGTCGTGGAGCCGACCATCCAGCGCCAGGGCGCGACGCGGATCATCGTCGAGCTGCCCGGCATCGAGGATCCCGACCGGGCCATCCGGCTCATCGGCACGACCGCGCTGCTGGAGTTCGTCGACACCGGGGCCCAGCAGCTGCCCGAGGGCGCGCGGTGGAGCGCCGACGGGAAGACCGTCACCCTGCCCGCGCCGGCCGGGCAGGCCGCACCGGCGCCGCTGCCGCTCGAGAAGAAGGTGGTGCTCACCGGCGCGGACCTGCGGGACGCCCGCGCCGCGTTCAATCAGACCACCGCCGAGCCCATCGTGCAGTTCGAGTTCCACGGCCGCGGCAGCCGGATCTTCGAGGAGTTCACCGGGAAGAACATCGGCCGCTACCTCACCATCGTGCTCGACAACGAGGTGATCTCGTCGCCGGTGATCCGCGACCGCATCACCGGCGGGCGCGGGGTCATCAGCGGCGGGTTTCGGTCCATCGAGGAGGCCCGGGACCTGGCGGTGCTGCTGCGGGGCGGCGCGCTCCCCATTCCCGTCGAGGTGGTGGAGAACCGCACCGTGGGCCCGCAGCTGGGCCGTGACTCGATTCAGGCCAGCCTGAAGGCCGCCAGCATCGCCTCCGTGGCCGTGGCGGGGTTCATGGCCCTCTACTACCAGGGCGCCGGCGTGCTGGCCGTGCTGGCGCTGGCGGCCTACCTGGTGTTCCTCGTCGCGCTGCTCACGGGGCTGGGCGCCACCCTGACGCTTCCGGGCGTGGCCGGCATCGTGCTGTCGGTGGGCATGGCGGTCGACGCCAACGTGATCATCTTCGAGAAGATGAAAGAGGAGCTGCGCAGCGGGAAGGGCGTGCGGGCGGCGATGACGGCCGGATGGCGGCGCGCCATCACCACCATCCTGGACTCGAACGTCACCACGTTGCTGGCGGCGCTGGTGCTCTTCCTGCTGGGTAGCGGACCCATCCGCGGGTTCGCCGTCACGCTGAGCGCCGGCGTCGTCGTCAGCATGTTCACGACCATCGTGGTCACCCGCGCGCTCGCCGACGGCCTCGACGCCCTGGGCGTGGGCGGCGCGCTGGCGCGCATGGCGGGGGGCGCGGGACGGTGACCGGCGCGCCTGGCCTGTGGGACATCATCGGCCGTCGCCGCTGGGGCTACCTGCTGTCGCTGCTGGTCATCGTGCCCGGGGTGGTGGCGCTGCTCTGGCACGCGGCCCAGGGCCGCGGCGCCCTCAACTGGGGGGTCGACTTCACCGGCGGTGACTTCTTCCAGCTGCGGGTGGAACGGCCGTTCACCCTCGACCGCGTGCGGGCCGTGGTCGACCGCTACGCGGTGGGGCAGAGCATCATCCAGCGCGGCGGCCAGGGGGAGCGCGACGGCCTGCTCTTCATCCGGACCCGGCCGATGGCCGCGGAGGCCCGGGAGGGGATGCTGGCGGCACTGCGCCAGCAGTTCGGCCGCGTGACGGTGCTGCAGCACGAGCAGGTCTCGCCGAAGATCGGCAGAGAGCTGCGCAACGTGGCCATCGTGGCGGTCGTCCTGGGCCTGGCCCTGCAGGTGCTGTACATCTCGTATCGCTTCCGCTCCGTGCGCTACGCGCTGGCGGCCGACGCCGCCCTCCTGCACGACCTGCTGGTCGTGGTGGGGGTCTTCGCCCTGACCCGCAAGGAGGTCAACAGCAGTTTCGTGGCCGTGCTCCTCACGGTGGTCGGCTACTCGATCAACGACACGATCGTGGTCTTCGACCGGATCCGGGAGAACCTGGCCCTGCGGACGCGTGAGCCTTTCGATCGCCTGGTCAACCGCAGCCTGCTGGAAGCGCTGGTGCGCTCCATCAACACGGTGTTGACGACCCTGCTGGCGCTTGGGGCGGTCTACCTCTTCGGGGGCTCCACCACCCGGGACTTCGCGTTTGGGCTGATCGTGGGTATCCTCACCGGGGCGTACTCGTCCGTGTTCAACGCCAGCGCGCTGCTCGTCGACTGGCACCTCTGGGCCGAGCGGCGGGCCGGGCGGGGGCGTGCGGCGCTGGCCGCGCAGGGGTCCGCCCCGGAGGCCGCGGTCAGTACGGCCGCGCCGTCCGCACCGGGGCGCCGGCGGAGTCGCCGGCGCTGACGCGGTACCGCCAGGGGTGGCGTCTGTGACCTGCGGTGCGCCGGAGAGCGCTGAGGAGGGCGACGTGTCGGCGTTCACGCTGTTCGCGCTGCTGTTGCTGGTCGGGGTGACCGTGTTCGCCCTGTACAACCCCGAGCCGGTCGTGCTCCGGTTCCTCGTCTGGCAGGTGCAGACCACGGTGGCCCTGGCCGTCGTCGGCGGCGCCGTGATCGGCGGCCTGCTGGTCTTCGTCAGCAGCCTGCTGGGCCAGCAGCACCTGCGCGCGCGCGTCCGCGAGCTGCAGGCCCGCGTGCGCGAACTGGAAGCGGCGCGGGGCGTTCCGGGCGACCGGCCGGACCCCGGCGCCTGAGGGCGCCCTGCCGCCGGCACCCGCGCGGTGGGCGGGGGCAGGGGGGCATCGCGCCGCGAGCCCGCCGTGGTCCCGGCGGTCCGGCCTGG
>CAZGNA010000159.1:0-6132 GCA_964526945.1 uncultured bacterium | reverse complement strand
GGCCGCCGCCACGCCCGCCGTGCGTGCGGCCCGTGGCGGGTGCCACGTCCCGCGGGCGACCGCGACCATCGCGCCCAGCGCACAGTAGGCGACGGCGGCCGCAGGTGGCGGGACCGGCGGCGTCGTCACCACGGCCCAGGGCAGCGCGCTCGTGCGCTCGGCGATGCTCACCAGCGCCGCCGTGGCCGGGCGCAGGAAGCCGAGCAGCGTCCCGCCGAGCGCGGGCAGCACCAGCGCGGCCCCAAGCAGCGCAAAGCCCACCGGAACCAGCACGGCCACGATGGGCAGGGCCAGGGCGTTGGCGACCAGCCCCGCCACGGGGAGGCTCTGGAAGTGCAGGGCCAGCAACGGCGCCACCCCAAGCTGCGCGCCCAGGGTGGCGGCCAGGCCAGTCACTCCCATGGCGAGGACCCGCCGGACGACGTGGCCCGCACGCGGCAGCCCTTGGGGCACCCGCTTGCCCGCGGGCGGCCCCGGACCGGGGGCCGCCCGCGGGGGCCAGGGACCGCGGGCGACCGCGAGCGCCGGCGCCAGGTAGAGCAGCCCCCACGTCGCCGCGAACGACAACTGGAAGCCCACGTCGAACAGCACGGCGGGACTGGCCGCCATCAGGCCGACAGCAGCCGCTGCGAGCGCCACGGCGGGATCGCGCTGGCGTCCGGTGGCGGAGGCCACCAGGGCCAGCGCGGTCATCAGCACGGCGCGGCCCACCGATGGCGCCCAGCCCACGAGCGCCGCGAACACGCCGATCCCCGCACCGACGAGCCCCGCCCGCGCCCACCGGGGCAGCCGCAGCGCGCTCGCGGCCGCCGCGAGCACGCCGGCCACGATCGCCACCTGCGCGCCGGAGACCACCATCAGGTGGACCAGCCGGCCTGCGTGAACCGCTGGTAGAGGTCGGGGGCCAGGAACGCGTCGATGCCCAGCAGGAGGCTCAGCAGGAGCGCCGCGTGCGGGTCGGGCTGCGTGCGCCGTACGACCTCGACGATCTGCCGTCTGGCGGCGCCGATGGCGGCCCGCGGCGTCCACCGGGCCCGGCGCGTCACCACGAGCCCGCGGTCACGGTCGAGCACCACGACGCCCACCAGCCCGCGCCGGCGCAGCGCGTCGCGCTCGGCGCGCTCTCCAGGGTTGCCGGCGGGCCGGCCAAGGCGAAAGCGGCCGCGCACCACCACCTCGTCGCCGGACCGCGCGGCTGGCGGCAACCCGCGCCCCGTGATCCGCACCAAGCCAAGAGCCACCTGCATCGGACCCGACGGGTCGTGGGCCGCGCGCTCGCTGGGGCGACCCCGCGTCACCGGATGGCCCACGCGGACCGCCCCCACGCGCACCGTGGCCCACCAGCCATGCGGGCCCGGCTCGGGACCGGCGCGAAGGGTCCCGCGGATCTCGACGGCCCGCCCGTCGGCCACCACCGGCCACCGCGGCTGCCGTGCGTCGGCCGCAGCGGCGTGGACCACCCCGAGGGCTCCGCACGCACACAGCGCCAGCGCCGTCGCATGCGCGGGTCGACCCCACCGCATCACCACCGCCCACGCGACGAGCAGCACCGCGAGCGCGACGGCGCCCACCGCCGGCGGCATGGGCCACCGGGCGTGTGCGGCGATGCCGGCCGCGATCGCCGCGGCCACCCAGACCAGTGGGGGCAGGAACGCGCGCGGGCGCATGGCGTCTGCCCGGTAGATCGGCCGGCGCCACGCCCGCGTACCGGTCGGCCGGCCGCCGCCGCGCGGCCAGAACGGTGCGGACGGGCGGTCAGGCCCTGGCCGCCACCTCCTCGCGCAGCCGCGCGAGGAACTGCTCGAGCGGCATCGGGCCGAGGTCGCCCGCCGACCGGCTGCGGACCGCCACGGCATCGGCCGCCTGCTCGCGGTCGCCCACCACGGCCATGTACGGCACGTGCTCGAGCTGGGCCTGACGGACCTTGTAGCTGATCCGCGCGTTGGACGCATCCACCGTGACCCGCAGGCCCTGGGCCGTGAGCCGGTCGGCCACGGTGCGCGCGTAGGCGTGGTGGCGGTCAGCGATGGGCAGCACCCGCACCTGTTCGGGGGCCAGCCACAGGGGGAACTTCCCCTCGTACTGCTCGATCAGCATCGCCATCCAGCGTTCCATGGTGCTGGTGATGGCGCGGTGGATCAGCACCGGGCGGTGGGCCCGACCGTCCTCGCCGATGTACTCCAGGCCGAAGCGCTCGGGCAGCAGGAAGTCGAGCTGCACCGTCGAGAGCGTCTCGTCCCTGCCCGCGGCCGTGGGCACCTGCACGTCGATCTTGGGGCCATAGAACGCCGCCTCGCCCACGGCTTCCCGGTAGGGGATCCCCAGCTCATCCAGGGCCTCGCGGAGCATCCGCTCCGCCTGCTCCCACAGGGCGTCGTTGGCGATGAACTTCTCGCGGTCGGCCGGATCGCGCAGCGACAGCTGGTACCAGGCGCCGCTGATGCGGAAGTCGGCGTAGACCTGCTGGATGAGGCGCACGACGCCGGCGATCTCGTCTCGGATCTGGTCGGGGCGCAGGAAGATGTGGGCGTCGTTCATGGTCATCCCCCGCACCCGCGCCAGGCCGGTGAGCACGCCCGACCGCTCGTACCGGTACACCTTGCCCAGCTCCGCGATGCGCACCGGCAGGTCGCGGTAGGAGCGCTGGGTGACCTTGTAGATCATGATGTGGTGCGGGCAGTTCATGGGCCGGAGCACCAGCTCCTCAACGTCCACCTGGATCGGCGGGTACATGTTGTCGCGGTAGTGGTCCCAGTGCCCCGACAGCTTGTACAGCGTCGAAGAGGCCAGCTCCTGAGTGTAGACGTGCTGGTAGCCGGCGGCGAGCTCCAGGTCCACGATGTAGCGCTCGACGATCCGGCGGACCGTCGCGCCCTTGGGCAACCACAACGGCAGCCCGGGCCCGACCTCGGGTGCGATGTGGAACAGCTGCTGCTCGCGCCCGATCCGGCGGTGGTCGCGCCGCCGGGCCTCCTCCAGGCGCCGGAGGTGCTCCTCGAGTTGCGCGGGCGTCGGGTACGAGACCCCGTAGATCCGCTGCAGCATCGGGCGCCGCTCGTCGCCACGCCAGTAGGCCCCCGACGTGGACAGCAGCTTCACGGCGCCGATCAGTCCCGTGCGCGGCAGGTGCGGGCCGCGGCACATGTCCTGGAAGCCGTCCTGCCGGTAGAAGGAGACCCGCGCGTCGGGGATCTCGGCCAGCAGCTCCAGCTTGTAGACCTCCCCATCCTGCTCGAACCGCCGCGCCGCCTCGTCCCGCGGCATCTCGATGCGCTCGATGGGCTGGTCGGCAGCCGCGAGCTCGCGCATGCGCGCCTCGATGCGCTCCAGGTCCTCGGGACTGAACGGCCGGCCGATGTCGAAATCGTAGTAGAACCCGTCGTCGATGGGCGGGCCGATGGCCAGCTTGGCGTGCGGGAACAGTTGCTTGACGGCCTGCGCCAGCAGGTGGGCCGTGGAGTGCCAGAAGACCTCCCGGCCCGCAGGGGTCTCGAAGGTGAGGAACTGCACCCGGGCGCCGTCTTCCAGCGGCGCGGTCAGGTCCCGGGGTCTGCCGTTGACGAGCACGGCCACGGCGTCGCGCCGCCCCAACCGCTCGGCCAGCGCGGCCGCCGTGGTGCCGGCCTCCACCTCGTGGCGCGACCCGTCGGGCAACTCCACCGTGATACGTGGCATGGAACCTCCCCTGCCTTTCCCGTCACGACGTCACGTGTCCGGCCCGCGTCCTGCGCGCGCCCGCGCAGCCCGCGCGGCTCACGTCCTCCGCATCGCCTCATCGGCCTGTTCGCGCGCATGCCCGCCGCCGCCTGGCAGGCCCCGGCATTGCGCACCGGGTGAGAAACGCAACAGCCCGCCCCGTGAGGGGCGGGCCGTCCGCGGTTCCACCCTCGTTCCGTCCGCACCGGCCCGGTCGCAGACCCGGCGCCAGACGCTCGACTGCGCGATCTCGGGCGCACCCGGCGGCCTTCCGCCACGGGCACACCGCCCGCGCGTGGCCGCAACTGGGGGGTGGTCTTCCGCCGGTCCGGCCGGCGGGGCTCTCAGCCGGTGACCCCGCCTCTCTCGGTCGCTACAGGCGACGTCGGCCGTACACCCGGCGTACTCGTCCCCGTCATCGCTACCGTGGAGCCATGGTAGCGATCCCAATCCGTCGCGTCAACCGGACCTGCCCGCGGCCGCGGAACAGTCCCCAGGCCATTCCGACGCCTCGCGACACGTCCCGGCCGGCGGGCCGTCTACCCCACGGTGCAGTGCGGCCACGATCTCCCGCGGGGCGCTCTCTCTCGACGCCCGGGGGCGATGGAGCGCCGCCTCCCTACCCCAGCAGTTCGGCCACCGCACGCGCCAGCAGGGTGCGGGCCAGCACCGTCGGCCTGTCTACGAGCCGCCGGACTGTGTCCTTGAGGGCCAGCGTGTACCCCAGGCAGTCCAGCACCACCAGATCCACGCCCGCCGCCGCGAACGCCGCGCACGCGTCCTCGACGCCCTCACGTCCCGCGTACGGCGAGTAGGCGCGCACGGTCACCGCACCCGCCACCGCCCCCCAGCGTTCCACCTGATGGGGAATCTGCGCCGCAGCCGGCGTGAGCACGCCGACGTGGGCGCCCGGGCTGACCGCGCGGACGAGGTGCAGCAGCAGGCGCTCCGGGTACACGATGGGCCGCCGGGAGCGCAGGGGCGGAAACGGCCCCGTGCACAGGATCACAATCAGCGCCGCGGCATCCTGCAGGGCGTCGATGCACGCCTGCACCCGGGGCAGGATCCGCTCCTTCCCGACCAGGACTTCCTCGCCGGATCGCAGCCGTGAGACCAGCGTGTGGTCGTCGGGCCCCGGGCGCAGGGCGGCGATCTCGGCCGGTTCGAGCCCATCGAGCGCGCCCATCTCCACCACGCGCACGTGCGGTGGCAGCAGCGGCGTGATCTCGTCCACGATGTCGGGCCGTGGGCTCTGGCCGATGGTAATGGCGCCCACGGTGGCGACCGCGCTGGCGGTCCGGGTCGGCGTTGGCATCATGGTGTTATCTTACCCTCACCACGGCGCCGGCGCCACGGCGATCCCCGACGGGAAGAAGAACTGCCCCATTCCACCGCCCATGGTGCCAAACGCCATCCAGCCCGCGCCGGTCATGTCGTCGATGCGCACGACCCGGTGCATCTCGTCGGTGACGTAGAGGCGCCCCGCAGCGTCCACCGCGAGGCCCGTGGGGAAGACGAACTCGGTGACGCGCGGGCCCAGACCCGCGAACGCCACCCAGCCGGCGCCGGTCATGCCGTCGACCCGCACGAGCCGATCGTTGGACGAGTCGGTGACGTAGATGCGTCCGTCGCGCCCCACCGCCACGGAGGTCGGGAAGTCGAACTCCCGCACGCCCCGCCCGTGCCGGCCCAGGGTCGTCCACCCGGTACCGCGCATGTCGTCGATGCGGACGATCCGGTCGTTGAGCGCGTCGGCCACGTAGATACGCCCGGCAGCATCCACCGCCACCCCCTGGGGAAAGGCGAACTGCCCCACGCCGGCGCCACGCGTGCCGAAGGCCACCCAGCCCGCCCCGGTCATGTCGGCGATGCGCACGACGCGCGCGTTGCTGGCGTCGGCCACGTAGATGCGCCCCGCAGCATCCACCGCCACGCCGGCCGGCAGGTCGAACTGGCCGACTCCACTGCCGCGGGTGCCCAGAGCCACCCAGCCCGCCCCGCTCAGGTCGTCCACGCGCACCACGCGGGACCGCGTGGCGTCGGTAAAGTAGATGCGCCCCCGGGCGTCCACGGCGATCCCCGACTGGAAGGCGAAGGAACGCGCTGCTCCGCGCGCGTCGCCGCGTGGCACGTCCCCCCCGGTGGCCATCGCCGTCCACCCCGCGCCGGTCAGATCGGCCAGGCGGACGATGCGGGCGTTGCCCGGGTCGTTGACGAAGATCCCGACGGCAGCGGCCTGACCCCAGGCGACCGGGGTGCGCGGGAGGTCGCGTGCACACGCAAGGGCGAGACCTGCGGCGATCGTCGCCAGCGCCCGCACCAGGTGCACGGATCGGCTGCACGCCACGGCCTGCGGCTTCGCGGGGACGCGGGCGGCTTCCTCTTCAACCCAAATCGGGCGTGAAAACCCTCAGATTCGGAATCGCTCGATGCGTT
>CAZGNA010000158.1:0-6172 GCA_964526945.1 uncultured bacterium | reverse complement strand
CGCGCCGCCCGCTCTGCCGACAGCTGGGCGGCCAGACGGCGCGCAGCGGCCAGCAGCCGCCGGGCCTCGTCGGCGAAGAGCGCCAGTTCGAGCTCTCGCACGCCGTTGGTGAGGCGTTGATGGCGCGCGGCGGCCTCGGCCTGGGCCGCCAGGGCCTGCCGCTGGGCCTCCAGCCCGGCGACGAGGTCCGCCAGCCGCTCCAGGTGGGCCTGCGCGTGGGCCAGACGCCGCTCGGCCTCCACGCGCTGCCGCTTGTACCGCGCCAGACCGGCCGCTTCCTCGAGCCACTGCCGGCGTTCGACCGGCGTCGCACGCAGCACCGCGTCCACCTCGCCCTGCCCGATCAGCGCGTAGGAGCGGCCGCCCAGCCCCGTGCCGAGGAAGAGCATCTGCACGTCCCGCAGCCGACAGTCGACGCCGTTGATGGCGTACCGTCCTTCCCCCCCGCGGGTGACCGCGCGGGTCACCGTGACCTCGCTGAACGCCAGCGGCAGGAGGCCCGCGCCGTTGTCCAACGTGAGCGACACCTGCGCCATCGCGTGCGGCTTGCGCCCGGCGCTGCCCGAGAAGATCAGGTCGTCCATGCGGCCGCCACGCAGCAGCCGCGCGTTGGTCTCGCCCAGCGCCCAGCGGATGGCGTCGAAGATGTTGCTCTTCCCGCTGCCGTTGGGACCGACGATGGCCGTGACCCCCGGGTGGAACTCGAGTTCCGTGCGGGTCACGAACGTCTTGAACCCCATCAGCTCGAGGCGTCGGAGTTGCACGCTGGGTCTCCTCCTCGATTCGGGCCGCCGACGCGACCCGCCCGTGGTGTGATGGCCGCCTGGGGCGGCCTGGGCTCAGTCGGGTGCAGTGTCGCTGGGTCCATTGGTGCTCACGCTGGGTCCATTGGTGCTCACGTGGCGGTACAGCGCGACCAGCCGGCGCGCCAGCGCGTCGATCGCATAGGCGCGCGCCGCCTGCCGGCCCCGGGCAGCCAGCTGGCGGCGCAGGGCCGCATCGTCGAGCAGGCGACGGATCGCCGCGGCCAGGGCTGCGGGGTCCGGGTCGACCAGCAGGCCGGTGTCGCCGTCGCTGACGGCCTCGGCCACCCCGCCAGCCCGCACGGCCACCGCCGGCAGCCCGGCGGCCATGGCCTCGATCACCACCAGGCCCTGCGTCTCCGTTGGCGAGGCGAACGCGAACAGGTCGGCCGCGGCATAGCAGTCCAGCACGCGGTCGTGGTCCAACGGCCCCGTGAAGACCACCTGGGTGCCCACGCCGAGCTGGGTGGCCAGGTGGCGCAGCACGGGCGCTTCCGGCCCCCCGCCCACGACCAGGAGGCGGGCGGGACCGCCCCGGGCCGCGTCGGCGAACGCGGCCAGCAGCACGTCGAAGCGCTTCTCGGGCGCCAGGCGGCCCACGGTGATCACCAGCGGCGCATCGGACGGAATCCCGTAGCGCGGCCGGACCCACGAGGGCTCGAGCCGGTCGAACCGCGCGAGCTCGAAGCCCGCCGTGGGCAGGACCTCGATGGGCGCCGTGACCCCGATGGCCCGCAGCCACCCGCGGACCGCCTGCGAGGGCGCGATCACGGCCGTGCAGCGGTTGCAGTACCGCGCCGTGTACCGCGTCACCACGCGACGCGACAGCGGCGGCGGAAACAGCGGCACGTAGTGCACATACTCGGCGTACATGGTGTGGTGCGTGAACACCAGCGGGAGCCCCAGGCGCCGCGCCGCGTAGCGCCCGGCTGCGCCCATGAGGAAGGGCGAGTGGGTGTGCACCACCGTCAGCCGCCGCGCCGCCAGCGTGGCCACGAACCGGCGGTGGAGGGGAATCGCCAGCGGGAAGTCGGGGTGACCGGGCGGGCGCACCGAGGGAAACCGCACCACGTCCGGATCGGTGTCCACGAACCCCCGGTAGCCGGGCGCGAAGATCGAGACGTGGTGGCCCTGGCGGCGCAGTTCGGCCACGAACGCCTCGATCGACCGCACCACGCCGCTGATGCGGGGCAGGTACGAGTCGGTGAACACCCCCACGCGCACCGGGGCGTCGTCGGCCCGTGCCCTGATGGCCGGCGACGGCCTCACGTGGGGGATGCCACGCGCCACGCGCATCGCATGGTGGCCTGAGGTTCGCGTCGGGGTCGCTAACTCCTCCACCCGGGACCTCCCGGCGGTCGATCCGTCACCCGCAGCAGGCGCCCGCGCCCCGCCCGTGCGCGCGCCCCGCGCACCGATCCGTGCGCGGCCGCGCGCCACGGCGTACGGCCGCCGAAAAAGACAAAGACGGCGCACCCGCGCCGCCCCGCGCGTTTCCCAGCGTCCCTGCCGTGTTCGCGCGCGACGCCCGCACCTGGCCGGTGCCGGCGTCGAGCCCTAGTCTAGCGTATCAGATACCTGCTGACAAGCCGCGTACCGCGGCGTGTGGTACGACCCCAGGCGACGTCTCCGCCGCCCACCTGGTCGGGGAGGGGGGATTTGAACCCCCGACCTCAGCGTCCCGAACGCTGCGCGCTACACCAAGCTGCGCCACTCCCCGCGGTCACACCCATTGTAGCCGCCGGCGTCGCGGGCGACAAGGCGATCCCCGCAGACGCCCGTGGGTCAGGACGTGCCGGACTCGCGCTCCGGCGTCGTGGGCGGCGGAGCCTCGGGGTCGGGCGCTCCGGGGCGCGATGTCGTCACCTGCCGCAGCAGCGCGCCCACCGCGTCGCCGATGGTCACCCGGCCCTCGTCCTGTTGTTCCCGCAGGTACTCCTTCACCCGCTTGCGCTCGGCCTCGCGCGCCAGCCGCCGCAGGCTCACGATCATGCGGCGCTCCTCGGGTCGCACTTCGACCACCATGGCCTCGACCGTCTGGCCGACCTGCACGACGTCGTCGACCTTGGCGACCCGTTTCTCGGCCAGCTCGCTGATCGGCAAGAACGCGTCGACGTCCCGCAGACGCACGAACGCGCCGGAGGCGACCAGGCGCACCACCTTGCCCCGCACGACGTCGCCGGCCCGGTAGCGTTCGTCCACGGTGGTCCAGGGGTCTTCCAGAATCTGCTTGAGGCCCAGGGAGATCTTGCCCGCCTCCCGGTCGATCTTCAGGACCTGCAGCCGCAGGTGCTGGTTGCGCCGCACGACCTCCGAGGGATGGCGGATGTAGGTCCAGGCCATCTCGCTGATGGGCAACAGGCCGTCGACGCCGCCCAGGTCCACGAACGCCCCGAAGTCGGTGATGCGCTTCACGACGCCCTCGACGATGGCGCCTTCCTCCAGCGTGGCCAGCACCTGTTCTCGGCGGCTCTTCCGCTCTTCCTCCACGGCCAGCTTGTGCGAGAGGATGACGCGCCCCTTGCCGCGGTCCACTTCGATGACCTTCAGGGGAATCGACTGGCCGACGAACCACTCGAACCGCCGGCCCTTGGCCTGCGTGAGGTCGACGTGCGATCCCGGCACGAAGCCGCGCAGCCCCAGGTCCACCACCAGGCCGCCCTTCACCTTGTCGACGACCATGGCGTGGATGATGCGCCCGTCCCGATGCGCCTCGAGCACACGCTCCCAGGCGCGCACGAAGTCCGCGCGCTTCTTGCTGAGG
This sequence comes from uncultured bacterium, assembly GCA_964526945.1. Lineage (GTDB taxonomy): Bacteria > Sysuimicrobiota > Sysuimicrobiia > Sysuimicrobiales > Humicultoraceae > Fervidifonticultor. The sequence continues at coordinate 2,605 of CAZGNA010000158.1, read as the reverse complement.
ATGATGTTGCCCTCCTCGCCGTCGACGCGCATCACCATCACATCGATTCGGTCTCCGACGTGCACCGCCTCGAGCTGCTCCCCCCGGCGGGCCAGCTCCTTGGGTGGGATCAGCCCCTCCGACTTGGCCCCGACGTCGACCAGGACGCCCTCGGTGTCGACGCGCACCACCGTGCCCTGTACGATCTGGCGCTCCCGGAGCCGGGGCACCGCCTCCGAGAGGTCCACGGCCTCGCTCTTCGGTGCCTGCTCGTCCGCCCCTGCCTGCTCTGCTGCCATCTGGCCCGTCGCCTCCACCGCCGTTCCCTGCGCATGCTGCCGGCGCGTGGCCCCGCGCTCTGCCTGCGGCGATCTGCCCGCGGCGGCGGCGTACAGCGCGGATGCTGCTCCGGCCAGCGCTGCGCACTTCGCCGCCTGTCGCGGGTTTCCTCCCCGGGCCGCGGCCCGGCCTCCGGGTGCGGCGAGCGCAGGCGTAGGGCGCGTGCCGATCGTCTTCGGGTCGTCGTGCGCCACGCCACAGGACCCGCCGCGCCGACCGATCCCTGCCGCCGCGCCCGTCCCAGGTACCCGCCGGGACGCTAGAGCCGCCAGTAGGTCGCCAGCAGGCGTCGCACCGCTCGCACGCGGCTGCCGATCGCAGACGGGGGGGTCTCCCGGCCCGGCCGCCGCGCGCCCAGGCCGGCAGGGGCGGGCTCGCGCCAGGCTGCGGGGTCGGTGGGCCGTCCTGTCAGCGCCTCGAGCGTGGCCACCACCGAAGTCGCCAGCGCGTCGAGGTGGTAGCCGCCCTCGAGCACGGCCAGCAGCGGCACGTCGAGCGTCCGGGCCACCTCGTCCATCAGCCGGGCCAGCTGCCGGAACCCGGCCGCGCTGACGACCATCCCGCCCAGCGGATCGGCGAAGTGCGCGTCGTATCCGGCCGAGACGACGATGAACTGGGGCCGGGAGGCGTAGGCCAGCGGGAGCACCACTTCGGTGAAGACGTCGGCGTACCCGCCATCGCCGGTCTCCGCAGGCAGCGGGACGTTCACCGTGCACCCCTCGCCCGGCCCCTCCCCGAGCTCCTCCATGGCGCCGGTCCCCGGGTACCAGTACTCCTGGTGGATCGAGACGACCAGTACCGACGGGTCGCGCCAGAACACCGCCTGCGTGCCGTTGCCGTGGTGCACGTCCCAGTCCACGAGCAACACGCGCTCGCGGCCCGCCCGTCGCGCGGCCGCGGCGGCGATGGCGGCGTTGTTGAACAGGCAGAAGCCCATCCCGCGATGGGGCCCGGCATGGTGTCCCGGTGGGCGGGCGGCCACGAACGCCCGCCGCACCTGCCCGGCCAGCAGCACCTCGGCCGCCCGCTGCGCCGCGCCCGCGGCCAAGCGCGCGGCCCGCGCCGACTCGGGCCCCACGACGGTGTCCGCGTCCAACCAGCCCCCGCCGGCACGCGCCAGCGCCTCCACGGTCTCGACGTAGGTGCGGCGGTGCACGCGTTCCAGGAGTTCGGGGTCGACCTCCGGCGGCTGCTCGTCCCAGACCAGCACGCCCTCCAGCCCGCTCGCCTCCACGGCGCGCCGGACGGCCTGCAGGCGCTGGGGGCGCTCCGGATGCCCCGGGCCCGTGACGTGCCGCTCGCACGCGGGGTGGGTCACGAACACGAGGTTCATCCCTGCACGGCCGCCCGCAGGCGCGCCACCGCCGCGTCCACGCCGTCGGGCGCCCCGAAGATGGCCGACGCGGCCACCACCACGTCGGCGCCCGCGGCCACCGCCTGCGGGGCGGTCTGTGGCGAGATGCCGCCGTCGACGGCGATCCAGCACCGGTCGCCCACCAGGCGTCGGATGCGGGCGATCTTCGGCAGCACGCCCGGCTGAAACGGCTGGCCGGCGTAGCCGGGATCGACGGTCATGACCAGCACGAAGTCCAGGACGTCGGCGAGCCACTCGCACGCGTCGGGCGGCGTGCCGGGGTTGAGGGCGATGCCGGCCTGCACGCCCAGGCGCCGAAGCTGCGCCAGCGCGCGGTGCGGATGGACGACCGCCTCCAGGTGCACCGCGATGCTGGCGGCCCCGGCGCCGACGAAGGCCTCGAGCTGCCGTTCCGGCTCGCGCACCATCAGGTGGACGTCCAGGGGCAGCCGCGAGACGCGGCGCACGGCGTCCACGACCGCCGCGCCCACGGTGATGGGCGGCACGAACTGTCCGTCCATCACGTCGATGTGGAGCAGGTCGACCCCGGCGCGCTCGGCGGCCCGGACCGCATCCCCCAGGTGCGCGAAGTCGGCGGCCAGGAGACTGGCGGCGATGCGCACGCGGCCGGGGGTCACGGCCGCAGTTCCTGCACGAGGCGGTTGTCGATGTAGACCTGGATGATCGTGTACCCCTGCGTGCTCACGAACTGCTCGACGCGGTCGCCCGGCGCGTGGGAGGCCTGGTAGACCGTCCGCACGCCCTTCTCGTCGATGACGACGATCTTCACCTCCTGAGCGGCGGGACCCTCCGGCACCACGACCTGCACGCGCGTCCGACGCGCCAGCCCCGGCGAGGGCGCAGCGGTAGGCGGCACGCCCGGCGTCGCCGCCGGGGTCGGACGGCCCGCGGACGTCGGCGCAGCCGGCGACG
>CAZGNA010000157.1:0-6228 GCA_964526945.1 uncultured bacterium | reverse complement strand
CCCTCCCGTGTGCCCAGCCGACCAGCGCGGCGGCGAGGCGTGCCCCGCGCCGCATCCGGCGCAGCGGCACCGCCTGTGGCGCGTCGGCCCCACCGCACGGCGCCCAGCCGTCGACCACGATCACGGGCCCCGGGACGTCGCCGGTGCCTGTGACGACCACGACGTGGGGCACCCCGCGGTAGCGCACGATGCGGGGCCCCTCCTGGACCCTGCGGGCACTCACCCGCCGCGCCACCGGACACGTGGCGGCTCCGTCCAGCGGGCAGGCGCACGGGTGACCGCCAGACGTGCACGCGAACCGGCCGGTGCGGTCGACCACCAGCACCGGGCGGCCCACAAGCGCGCTGACCTCCTCGAGCAGGGGGCGCAGCCGGTGCCACGCATGCTGGGTGGAAGGGTCCACAGCGGGCGGCATTCGCCCCGGCCGGGCGCGCTCCTGCCGCCGGCGCCCGGCACCGCGCGAGGCCTCAGCGGTCCCGCGGCACGCCCGGGGCAGCGCACGCCACCACCCCGAGGTGTGCCCGCTGCCGGCAGAGGTCCCGCAGCACGCCCGGGGAGCGCACGGCGCGGCGCACCACCCGCGTGGGCACCGACACGGTGAAGACGCACGCCCGGGGCGCGCGGGGCGCGCCGGGACGCCAGATCCGCATCGCCCGCGCCCCTGGCAGCGCGGCACCCGTCAGGGACTCACCAGGTAGAGCGTCGGGTAGATGAAGACCCAGGCCACGTCCACGAAGTGCCAGTACTTCACCACGCCCTCCACCGGCCAGTAGTCCTGGGGCCCGTAACGGCCGCGCCGGCCGTGGGCGTAGACGAACGCCAGCAGCACCGCACCGCTCAGCACGTGCAGCGCGTGGAGGCCGGTGAGCGAGAAGAAGGCGGTGCCAAAGCGCGTCGACGGCGGGAAGGCGTGGAACCCCTCGCGCCACTCGACGACCACCCCCGCCAGGAACGCGCCCGCCAGCGCCAGCGTCGCGAGCACGTTGCGCAGGAACCGGGCCCGGTCGCCGTGGGCGATGGCGCTTTCGGCGCGGTAGGCCGTCAGGCTGGAGGCCAGCAGCACGGTGGTGATGGCGAGTCCCAACGCCTGGTTGAGCTCCGCCGGACGGGTCAGCCCCACCATGGCGAAGCGCGCGGCGATGAAGGCGGAGAACAGCAGGGCCTCCGAGGCGATGAACAGCCACAGACCCAGCCGCCCGCTGGCCAGGTCTGCGTGCGGGGGTGCGTGCGGCGCGAGGCTCGCCATCGTCTCCTCCGGCGTGTCCCTCAGGGGCCGCCGGGCTCCTCCGGGCGGCGCCACAGCTGGGCCACGTGCATGAAGTAGTGCGCGATCAGGCCTGCCTCCACCACCTGGATCACGATCAGGTACCACAGCAGCCCCGGCACGCGGGCGACGGCCGCGTACCACTCGACGACCGCCAGGACGCCCAGGGCCGCGAACACACCCCACCCGCGGCGCAACGCGCGGGCCAGGGCTGCCTCCTGCGCCGGGCCCGTCATCGATCCCCTCCCGCTGCCGGCATGACGGCGTGGCGCAGGCCAGGCTGCCCGTAGGGATAGGGTGGCCCGACCACCTGGGGCGGCGCCGGGAAGTTGTGCTCGGGCGGCGGCGACGGCACCTGCCACTCCAGGGTCGTCGCCTGCCAGGGGTTGGCCGCGGCGCGGGGCCCGCGCACCCACGCCCGGCCCAGACTCACCACGGCCGCCAGCACCCCGGCGCCCAGCAGGAAGGCCGCCACGCTCACGAACAGGTTCACGCCCGCCAGCGCGGGCGGGTAGTCGCCGATGCGGCGGTTCATGCCGTGCAACCCCAGCCAGAACATGGGCAGGAACGTCGCGTTGTACGCCAGGAAGATCCACCAGAACTGCAGCCGCCCCAGGCGCTCATCGTACAGCCGGCCGGTCAGCTTCGGGAACCAGTAGTACAGCCCGGCGAACAGCGCGAAGATCTCGCCGCCGACGATGGTGTAGTGGAAGTGGCTGACGACGAAGTAGGTGTCGTGCAGGTGGAGGTCGGTGGCCACATCGGCGTTGAAGATGCCCGTGAGCCCGCCGATGAGGAAGTTCCACAGGAACCCCACGCCGGCGAACAGCATGGGCGTGCGCAGCCACAGCCGCCCGCGCCACAGGGTGCCCAGCGCCGAGAGGAAGACCAGGCCCGTGGGCACCGAGATCGCCTCGGTGGTGACCAGGAACGGCGCGTGGAGCCCCTCGCGCATGCCGCTGGTGAACATGTGGTGCGCCCACACCAGCGGGCTCAGGCCCACGATGCCCAGGAACCCGCCCACGGCCCACCGGTACGCGTACAGCGGCGTGCGCGCGAAGTGCGCAATCACCTCCAGCGCCACGCCGAACGCCGGCAGGATCATGATGTAGACCGCGGGGTGCGAGTAGAACCAGAAGACGTGCTGGTAGAGCAGCGGCGTGCCCTGCCGCGCGAAGTGGAAGAAGGCCATGCCCGCCTGGCGGTCGAGCAGCACCATGAGCAGCGCGGCCGCCAGGAACTGGGTGAACGTGAACGAGAGCAAGGACGCCGCGAAGACCGACCAGACGAAGATGGGCAGGCGCCCCCACGTCATGCCCGGCGCGCGCAGGCGTGCGATGGTCACGACGAAGTTGATGCCGCCCAGAATCGACGACAGCCCGAAGGTGATCACGGCCAGGATGAACAGCGCCTGGCCCGCCGGGTTGATCTCCGACAGCGGGGGGTAGGCGGTCCACCCCGTGTTGAACCCACCCACCAGCTGCGCCCCCAGCAGCAGCAGCGCCACCGGCGGGACCAGCCAGTAGCTCAGGGCGTTCACCCGGGGGAAGGCCATGTCGGGCGCCCCGATCATGAGCGGCACCAGGTAGTTGCCCAGCCCGCCCAGCACCACTGCCACGGCCACGGCGATCATGACGATCCCGTGGAGGCTCATGACCTGGTTGAAGGCCGCCGGGCCGACGACGGTGCGGCCCGGCCAGGCGAGTTCCAGCCGCATCAGCAGGGCCATGGCCCCGGCCAGGAGGAACAGCCCCACGAAGGTCACCAGGTACTGCAGACCGATCACCTTGTGGTCGGTGCAGAAGGTGACGTAGCGGCGCCACCCGGTGGCGTGCACCGGACGTACGGGCAGGCCGAACCATCCCCGGGCCCACGCGTCCCACAGCCCGATGCCCGCCAGCCAGCCCGCCAGGGCGAACGGGTAGCCCACGGTGAGGACGGTCTCCGGGCGCCAGGCCGGCCCGCCCAGCCACCGGACCAGCGCCGCCAGGCCCGGCCCGCCACCCAGGTAGCCGAGCGCCCCCCATGTCAGACCCCGCAGCACGAACCGCATCCCTACGGCCTCCCGGGACCCGCCGCGCGCGGCTGCTCCTGCAGCCAGCGCCGGAAGGTCGCCTCGTCGACGACGCGCACCGATGCGCGCATCGTATCGTGGCCGGTGCCGCACAGTTCAGCGCACTGCAGGCGGTAGGCGTCGTGCGTCTGGGAGGTGGCGACGGTGGTGGGCGTCACCAGCAACACCGTCCGCAGGCCCGGCACCGCGTCCACCTTGGTGCGAAACGCTGGGATCCAGAAGCTGTGGAGCACGTCGCGCGAGGTGATCTCGACGCGCACCCGGCGGCCCACGGGCAGCACCAGCTCCCGGCTGCGGACGCCCGCCTCGGGGTAGGTCGCCTCCCAGTACCAGCTGGTGGCGTCCACCCGGACCACCACGTCGGCCTGCGGGTCGCCGCGCATCTCGTGGATGCCGACCAGGCCCGGGTTGTAGATGACGTAGGCCGCCAGGGCCGCGGTCAGGCCGAACCACGCCCGTGGCACGGCGGGGTGCTCGGGGCCGGCGACGGCATCCGGCGGCGGATCGCCGTGCCCGCGCCGGCGGGCCAGCGCCACGACCAGCACGGTCACGACCAGGGCGAAGACGGGCGCGGCCAGACGCATCAGCAGGCGAAACGCCGCGTCGGCCACCTGCGCCTCGCGGGCGCCGGCCGGCGGGAAGAAGTCGATGCGGGCGGCCGCGATCCCGGCCGCCGACAGCACCACCCACAGGCCCAGGGCGAGCCAGCGGTCGGTGAACGCCATATCGGGCAGCATTCTAGGAGCGCGGGCGCGGCGCCGACCACTGACATTGGTCAGGGACCGGTGCCCAACGCCGGACGCGGCAGGAAGCCCACCCCGGAAGGGGAACTTTCTCGTGCGATCCCGGCGGTGCGCGTCTACCCTGCACCTCACCTGGAAAGTCCGGCTACACGTGAGGAGACTGCCGGTCGACATCGCACGCGGCCCCGACGAGGCACGCCGTTCGGCCATCTGTGAGGAGACTGCCGACCATGTCCAGACCGGCCATCACCCTCGACGATGTCCTGGCGATCCAGTTCACCGCAGCCCACGCGTGGGCACCCGATGGTACCTGCGTGGGCTACATCAACGACGACGGGGGCCACTACACGCTGCGGGTGGTGGACGTGGCCACCGGCGAGGTCACCCAGATCTCCCAGGGGCAGGACCCCGTGGTGGCGTTCGCGTGGAGCGGCGATGGCCGCGTGGCCTACGTGCAGGGCGGACGCGTCGTCGTCGCGGTGCGCGGCCCCGACAGGCGCTGGCAGCCGCGCGAGCGCTACCTGAGCCCGTCCCAGCCCGCCGGTGAGGTCGCCTGGGCGCCGACGGGGCTGCTGGCGTTCGTCGCCGGCCAGCGGCTGTGGGTGTGGGACGAGGCGATCCCCGCCCTGCGCGAGCTGCCGATCCCCGGGCGCGTGCGGGCATTGGACCACCAGCCGGGCATCGTGTGGGCGCCCGACGGCTCGGCCCTGGCCGTCACCGTCGAGGACGCGGGGTGGTGGGATCTCGCGGTCGTCACACCGACCGGCCAGCTGCTGTGGCGGTCGCGCACCGAGACCCTGGAAGGGCCGGTCACGTGGCTGCGGCCGGACCGGTTGCTCTTCGCCCGGCCGTCGGTGGCCTACACGGTGCGGGAGTGGTGCGTGCTGGACCTGCCCGCGCGCGGCGAGCCCCGGGTCGTGCACCGCGAGGACGAGCCCGCGGGACTGGGCGCGGCCTTTGCGGCGCAGGCCCTGCCCGACGGGCGGGGCGCCGTGCTCGTGCTCCGGCACGAGGGGTGGTGGCACCTCTACCTGCTCGACACCGACACCGGCGCGCTGCGGGCCCTCACCGGCGGGATCGGCGAAGACGTCGGGCACGCCTACGACCACCCGCGTGTCAGCCCCGACGGCCGCGAGGTCGCGTTCTCGTCGAATCGCGCCGACCTGGGGCTGCGGCATATGTACGCCGTCGATGTCGCCACAGGCCAGCTGCGCCAGCTCGTGACCGCCCATGGCACCAGCGTCGAGCCCGCCTGGGCACCCGCGGGGGACCGCCTGGTCTTCAAGCACAGCACCGTGGAGCACGCGCCCGAGCTGTGGGTCGTCGACCGCGACGGGAGCGGCCTGCGGCGCCTTGTCCGCTCGATGCCCGACGGGTGCGATCCGACCCGCTTCGCGCGGCCGCGCCTGGTGCACACCCCGGGCCCGGGCGGCTGGCAGATCCCCGGCTACCTGCTGACGCCGCGCACGCTGGAGCCGGGGCGGCGCTATCCGGCGCTGGTCTACGTACACGGTGGCGGCATGCGGCAGATGCGCGAGGGCTTCCCGCCGCTGGAAGCCTACGCGTTCTTCTACGCGGTGTCGCTGTGGCTGGCCGAGCTCGGCGTCGTCTCGTACCTGGTGAACTACCGGGGCGGCATCGGCTACGGCAAGGCGTTCGAGCAGGGCAACGCGGGCGGCCTAGCCACGGTGGAGTGCGAGGACTGTGTGCGCGCCGGTGAGTGGCTCAAGACCCTGCCCTTCGTCGACCCTCAGCGGGTTGGCATCTGGGGGTTGTCGTACGGCGGGTGGCTCACCCTCGCGGCGCTGACGCGCTTCCCCGAGACGTTCGCGTTGGGGATCAACATCGCCGGCATCTGGGACTTCGACCGGTGGATGGCGTGGGCGAAGAGCGCGTTCCGCCCGGCCTACGACTACTTCCTGGGCCGCGCCCGCGGCACGCGCGAGCAGCGCCCCGACGTCTGGCACCAGGCCTCCCCGCGCCACTGGGTCGCACAGCTCCGCGCGCCCCTGGTCAACTTCCACGGTACCCGGGACGAGGCCGTCCCCTTCGAGCAGCTCGACCTCATCGTCGCCGACTGCGTCGCCCGCGGGAAGACCGTCGAGAGCCATTACTACCCCGGCGAGACACACCTGTTCACCCACCGG
>CAZGNA010000156.1:0-6245 GCA_964526945.1 uncultured bacterium | reverse complement strand
GGGTGCACGCGCTGGTGCTCCCCTCGGTCGATCGGCGGCTGGAGCGGGTCTAGAGAGGCGCCGGGCCGGCCCCGGCGCTCTCTGCGGGTCGAGGGTGCGCAGCCAACGCCGTTGACGACGGGCTGGGCGCACGATCACCGCGCGCGTGCGTCGGGCAGGTCTCCCGTGGCGGTCGCGGTGGCGACCAGCGGCTTCAGGTTCACGGCGGCGGCCTTCACCCCTTCGGACAACGTCGGGTGCACGCACACGCAGGCCTGCAGGGGATCCACGGTCCCAGCGTGCATCATCAGGATGGCCTGGGGCAGGAGGTCAGCGCCCATGTGCGCCAGGATGTGCATGCCGAGCAGCTCGTTGGTCTGCGCGTCCACCACGACCTTGACGAAGCCGGCCGTCTCCCCGATCGCCCGGGCCCGGCCCACGGCCCGCATCGGGTGCTTGCCCACCTTGACCGTGCGGCCTCTCGCCTGCGCCTCCTCGGCGGTCCAGCCCACGCTGGCCACCTCCGGATCGGTGAAGACGGCTCCCGGGATCCGTCCGCCGGTGTAGCGGGCCTGTTCGCCCCGCAGCGCGTTCCGTACCGCGAGGCCTGCGGTGTAGACGGCGAAGTGGGTATACTGCAGCCGACCGACGACATCGCCGATGGCCCAGACGCGGGGATTCGTGGTCTGGAGGCGCTCGTCGACCTCGATGCCCCGATCCGGATCACCGGCGATCCCTGCAGCGTCCAGGCCCAGCTCGGCCACCTGGTGGGGCCGGCGTCCTGCGGCCACGAGGACCCTGTCCACCTCGAACCGTTCGGTGCTCCCGGCGACGGTCGCCGCCACCGCCACGCGTCCGTCGGGCAACCGCTCCAGCCGGGTCGGTGTGGCCCGCGTGCGGATGTCCAGGCCCTCCGCGCGGAGCAACGCCTCGAGTTCGCGGGAGATCTCTTCGTCCTCCCGGGGCAGGATCCGATCCCGCCGCTGCAGGACGGTCACCTTGACCCCCAACCGGTGGAAGATCTGGCCGAACTCCATGCCCTCGGGCCCGCCGCCGATGATGAGCATCGACCGTGGCAGGGTGTCGAGATCCATCACGGTCTCATTGGTGAGGAACCCGACCTCCCGCAGCCCCGGGATGTCGGGGATGTGCGGGACGACCCCCGAGGCGACAATCACCCGCTCCGCTTCGATGGGACGGCCGTCGACCTCCAGACGGGTCGGGCCCACGAAGCGGGCCCACCCTTTGATGAGCTCCACCTGGGGGTTGTCGCGCAGGCTGCGCTCGATGCCCGACACGATGGAGGCGACGATGGCATCCTTGCGCGCCCGGATCCGGGGCCAGTCCACCTCGACCTCGGTTGCCCGGAACCCAAACTCCTCTCCGCGCCGTGCGGTGTGAATCGCCTTTGCAGACCCTACCAGGGTCTTGGTCGGGATGCACCCCACGTTGACTCAGGTGCCCCCGAGTCTCCCTGCTTCGATCACCGCGACCCGGGCCCCCAGCGCCGCCGCGCGGTTCGCCGCACCGAGCCCGCCCATCCCGGCACCGATGACCACCAGATCGTAGCGATTCACGCAGGAACCCCCTTCGGCTGTGACAGCTCCGCTCACTGCGTGCTGTGGGTCTCCACCAACCCTTCGCGTTCCCCTGCTGACGCCCGCGTCGACGCCGCCGCGCCGTGGCCCGGTGACACCCCAGCCGCCGCTACACGCCGCAGGCCGGACACCAGCCGAACTTCGTCCCCTGGCGCTCGTGGAGCTGGTGCAGCATGGGAACCATCATCTCGCCCATCTTGGCCTTCGCCGTCTCCCGCATGGGCCCGGGCATCTGGTCCATCAGCTCGTTGATGATCTCCGCCTCGGTCATCCGGGCGTCCTCCGGCATCTGGACCATGAGCTGCATGTGGGTGCCCATCACCTTCTGCCGCGTGGCGTCGTCGAGGTCCAGGAGGACCGCCATGCGTGTCCCGATGAGTTTCTTCTGATCGGCGCGGGGCAGGGTGCCCAGTGCGCTCATCATCTCCCGCATGGCCCGGGCCCGTTCCTCGTCGGGCATCTCGGCGAACATCCTGATGCGCTCGCCCAGCATCGTCGCCCGCGTCTGTTCATCCAGGGCCGCCATGGCCTTGACCATATCGATCATTCGTGTCCCACCTCCTCCCCCATCGGTTCCTGCGGCGCGCCTGTGGATATGCGGTGGAGAGCGGGGGTCAATTATCCACAGAAATTCGTATATATCATCCGTCCCGGCTGCACGCGGTGTCAAGGCCTGGCCGTCATCGCTGGAGGGCGGTTCGCGTGCCGGCCGTCGGCCACGCGCCCCGCGAGGGGTCCGGACACCGGCCTCGAGGCTCCTGCCGATGCGGCATCGCCAGGTCGCCGGCATCGGACGGGACCTGACCGGAGGTGCGGCGATCTGCCGTCCGCGTCACGGTGACCGGGACTGGCGGAATGTCTCCTTCAGCGTCAGAGCGGCAGCGGCGCCCAGCAGCGCGGGGACGATGAACACTTGTCGGTAGCCGATGCCCTCGAACCAGTGTCCGAAGACCGGCGAGCCCAGCCAGGCCACGACCAGGTCTGCCGGCCCGCTGCCCCGGCCGATCACCGTTTTGCCGGCCGTCACAACGATGGCGATCGCAGCCAGAACCAGGAACGAGAGGAAGTCCATGCCGATCACGTGCGTCCCCTCCTGCTCTCGTCGGGCCGCCTCATCGGCCGTGCGCCCACCTGCAGACGCGTCCGGCGACCCTCACGGGGAGACGGCCACCGGACTGGCGGGGCGTGCCGCCGCACCGTCCGACAGGCTCGCCAGCACCCGGTCCATGGTCTGCATGCACCGGCGACGGTCGTCACCGGCGACGGCGGCCAGGGCCTCCAGCCGGGCCACGGTCATCACCGTGCGGACCTGCTCGTCGGCTCCCTGGATCGCCTGCTGCATGATCCGCATGTACCGGAAGCGGTCCTCCTCGGGCATGCGCGCCAGCGCCTGGAGGACCTTCACCAGGATGCGGCGCCGACGGTCGGGAGAGAACGACGGCAGGATCACGGCCGCCATCTGCGCCACCAGGGCCTCGCGCTGGTAGTGCTGGATCAGGACCCTGAAGGGGATCAGGACCGCCAGCCCCCAGAGGAAGATGGGGAGCCCCACGGGCCAGATGAGCGCCATGTTGTCCGGGCGCCGCAGGCCGCCCACCCCCGCCTGGAGGTGCATCGGGTCCATGTGGAGGATGGACATGAACCCGTAGTAGAGCGGCACCAGCCCTACCACCAGCATGATCTGCTTGACGAACGACTGCCCGATGGTTTCCTTGATGAACGGATCGCCGATGTGACGCTTGTAGGCGCCCCGCACCACGATCAGCCAGAACGCCGCGCCGACCATGATGGCGACGGCCTTCCAGAACCCGGGGTCGCGACCGGCGAGGGGGCCGTCCTTGAGGCCGCCGACGAGGATCGGCACGGTGAAGGGCACCGCGCCCAGGAACGCGTTGTGGAACCCGTAGCCGATCGCCAGCGCGGCGAGCACCAGCAGGGCCTCGCGGACGAAGATCGCCCCCCACCCCGTCCAGGCCCCGTCGTCCACGCGCCGGAGGCGCATGAGCAGCTTCATGACCCCCCGGACGGGAATCATGGGGAGGGACCCCGCCAGCATGGCGACGAGGATCGCCCACCAGTTCCACTTGGGCACGGGCCAGGGGACGCCCATGGGCGGGCTGCCGATGAGGTACCGCAGGCCCAGCACCATGGCGATGATGCCGCAGCAGAGCACGCGGCCATCGCCGAAGATGAGGTCGGGACGGAAGACCATGGGCAGCGGCCGGCCGATGGCCTGCCGCAGGCCGGGCACAATGGCGAAGACCGTCAGATCGGCGACCAGCCCCCAGAACACGATGGACTTCCAGAGAAACGGGACGCGGGGCCACTGCAGCATGAATCCGGCAAAAAGGATATATGCCATGCTGAGCACGCCCATGATGAAGTAGGGGCTGCGGTACGAGAGGTACGGGCGGCCCAGCCTGCGCCCTACCGGCCACAGCATGATGGTCGTGACCGTGGCCCACACGGCCGCGGCGAAGGCCCACTGCCAGCGCCAGACCACGAATCCTACGACCAGCGCGGTCCAGATGGCCACGACGGCGGGCAGGATGCCCTCGCGCGCTTCCAGGAGGATCGGGAGTCGGCCTGCTGCAGGCGAATACAGCGTCCGGACGGCCTCCTGGTCTCTCAACGCCGCGCCGCCCCCGCCGCTGTCACCATGCGCCGTTTCCACCATGCCCCCTCACCTCCCCGGTGCGGCATCCGTCCCGACGACGTCCTGCGGGCACGCGGCCGTGGCTCTGCTGCCGCGCGACCCGCCCGTCGTCTCGGTGCGCACCGCAGATGCTGGGCAGGATGCCCGTGCCAGGCCGTTACGAGGCGGTCCGGGGTTCACCGGTGGCGACGAGGAGGGCAGTGACGGCCACCACCACGCCCACCACCACGTCGTTGACCTTCGGCGCGGTGGTCTGATAGGCCAGCACCCACGGTGCGATGACGAGCCAGATGCCGGCCAGAACGTTCAGCCAGGACAGCCCTACCATGGCCGCACCTCCTGTGCTCGCACCCCGGGCCGGTCCGCCGGTCGACCTGCACCGCCTACAGCTTGGAGCCGGCGGGTCGACCGCGACGCTGCATGCCTCGCACTTACTACTCGTGCGCCGGCCGCCGCTATTCCGTAGATCTGCACCTGTGGCTTGTGGGCAGGACTGGCTCCCGGACCGACGCCGGGAGGGGGGCAGCGGGTGTGCCGGCTACCGGAGGGCCCCGGAGAACGGCCGGGGCCGACGGGCAGGCAGCCGCGCCCTCACAGGAACCACGGCTGCGTCCAGGCCAGCCCGCCGTTCGAGGAGGACACCCGCGCGCGCACGTATCCCTCGTCGCCTGTCGGGCGGTAGCGCGCCCGGAGCCCGTGGGCGACGGCGAGCGTCGCGCCGCCGCGGCCGATGAAGCGGGTGGTGTAGGCGAAGTCGCGCTCGGGCGCGATCTCCACGACCAGCAGGTCGCCGTCGCGCGTGATCACGTCGAGCGTGATCTCGGTGGAGGCGTAGAACTGCCCCTGGGCCATGGCGGCCAGCAGGGCCGCCGGCGTGCAGGCGGGCGCCCGGACCACGATCCACGCCCGGCCGGGTGGGGAGCAGTGGCCCCACCACTCGCGCCGCCAGTGGTGCGCGTCGTCGGCCGCCACGCCGAAGACGCGCCGTCCGGCGGCCAGAAGTCGATCCCAGAGGGCCTCGACGCTGGGACGGCCGCCGCCCCCGCAGTTGTTGCAGTCACTGCTGGCGTTGTAGATCTCCAGCAGTGTCCAGCCCTGGGTGGCACGGAGCGCCGCCTCGTCGAGAGCCCACCGGTAGTTCGGATGGTTGACCTGCGGCACGCCGCCGGCTTCCCGCACCGCGTCCACCGCCGCCTGCAGGGTGGCCGCTACCGTGGGGCCGGCTGCGGCGCGCGGCAGGCGGGTACTGCCCAGGGCGTTGACGTGCACCGGCCGCCCCTGGCTGCTCAGGCTCACCTCGCACCCCGGGAGCAGCAGCAGCCGGTGTCGCCCGGCGTTCCAGCCCGCGACGTCGGTGACGCGGTCGTGGTCGGTGACGACCACGAAGTCCCAGCCGTGGGCCTCGTACCAGGCGGCGACCTCCTCCGGCGACGCGTCGCCGTCGGAGCGGTCGGTGTGCGTGTGGGTGTTGCCCTTCCACCAGCGGCCGTCGGTCATGGTCCCTGTGCACGCTGATGCGTGGGAAGGCGCCCGTACATCAGCCGTGCGGTTTCCCTCCTTGCCTCATTGTCGACGGCAGGCGCCGACGGGACCCGTCGTCCCGGAGGCCCAGCGCGACGCACGAGCGGGCCATCCGTGGGTTCACGCACCCGGCCCGGCGTCTCCTGCAGGTGCCGCAGCGGGCGGGACGGTGGCCGCCCGCAGGCGCATCGGTGCCAGGGCCACCAGCCCTACGAGCGGGCCCAGCGCCAGCATCCCGAACGCCAGCCCCCACCGCGTCGCCGTCGCCAGGCTCAGGCGGGCGCCGGCCTCGAGCACCACGCCGACCGCGGCCGGGGATGCCGCCGTGGCCGCCCACCCCAGCAGCATCTGCACCGCGAACGCGCCGCCCAGCGACCGCGCGGGCACGACCTCCATGAGGGCTGCGGAGTACGCCGGCGAGTCGGCCAGGCTGACCGTGCCGTACAGCAACGCGGCGGCGGCCATCACCGCCACCGGCGCCGCCGCCAGCC
>CAZGNA010000155.1:0-6261 GCA_964526945.1 uncultured bacterium | reverse complement strand
CGGCGGAGGCCACGGTCCCGGTGGTCGCGGGCATGCTCGACTGGGAAGCGACCGACCTGTGCCTGGCGGCGGTGTTCGAGCGGCACGGCCGCGCGGGCACCGTCGGCCTGGGGCTCGTGCGCGGCGCGCTCGAGCGCGGCGCCGTGGCCACGACGTGGGCGCACGACAGCCACAACCTGCTGGTGCTGGGACGCTCGGCTGCCGAGATGGCGCTCGCCGCGCGCTGGGTGATCGCCCACGACGGCGGCATCGTGGCGGTCCGCGGCGAGACGGTGCTGGCCGGCGTGCCCCTGCCGGTGGCCGGCATCATGTCCGATCAGCCGGTGGCCGTGGTGGCCCAGCAGCTCGCCGCGTTTCGCACAGCGCTTGCCGGCGATCTGGGCTTCGTCAACCGCTCGCCCATCATGGCGCTGGGTGTGCTGCCCCTGGCGGTGGCCCCCGCGTTGCGCCTGACCGACCTGGGCCTGGTGGACGTGGATCGCGGCGAGCTGGTGGATCTCTTCCTGCCGGATTTCGCCTGAGCGCCGGGCTGCGGGCGCAGCTGTGAGCACGGCTGCGGCGCGGCTGTGAGCATGGCTGCGGGCGCGGCTGCACGCGCGGCGCGACACCGCCATGTCCCGCCGCAGCGGCACGCGTCCTGTCCGTTCCGGTCCTGCTATACTGAGGGCGTTCCGACCAACAACGGCGTGAGCTCGGAGGACACATGCGCATCGGCGTGGTGTTTCCCCAGACTGAAATTGGCACCGATCCCGTGGCGATCCGCGACTTCGCCCAGGCCGTGGAGGAGATGGGCTACGACCACCTCCTGGCCTACGACCACGTGCTGGGCGCCGACGTCACCCACCGCCCCGGGTGGCTGGGCTACACCAGCGAGGACATGTTCCACGAGGTGCTCGTGCTCTTCGGCTACCTGGCGGCTGTGACCCGGCGGTTGGAGCTGGTGACGGGTATCCTGATCCTCCCGCAGCGCCAGACCGCGCTGGTGGCCAAGCAGGCGGCGGAGGTCGACGTGCTGAGCGGCGGCCGCCTGCGCCTGGGCGTGGGGCTGGGCTGGAACTCGGTGGAGTACGAGGCGCTGGGCATGGACTTCCGCCGCCGCGGCGCCGCCATCGAGGAGCAGATCCACGTCCTGCGGCTGCTGTGGACCCAGCCGGTCGTCACGTTTCGCGGGCGCCGCCACCGCATCACCGCCGCCGGCATCAACCCGCTCCCGGTCCAGCGACCGATCCCCATCTGGATGGGCGGGGAGTCGGATGCGGCCATTCGTCGCACCGCGCGCCTGGCCGACGGCTGGTTTCCCGGCGGCACGCTGCGCACCGAGCGCGAGCGCCTGCCCCAGCAGGATCGCGCCGAACAGGTCGAGCGCCTGCGTCGCTACGCCCGCGAGGCGGGCCGCGACCCGGCCGCCATCGGCCTGGAGGGCCGCATCGCCATCGCCGGCAGCACGCCCGACCAGTGGCGGCAGGAGGTCGAGCGCTGGCGGCGCCTGGGCGCCACCCACGTGAGCGTGGTCACGATGCGGGCCGGGCTGCCGACCCCGCAGGCCCACCTCGATGCGGTGCGCCGCTTCCTGGAGGCGGCGAAGGGCTGACCGTCCAGACGCTACGCCGTGCCCGCCACCTCCCCGGCGAAGTGACACAGCGCGCGCTGCCCGCCGCCCAGGTCCACGAGCGGGGGGAACGTGCGCCGGCAGATCTCCTGCGCCATGGGGCAGCGCGGGTGGAACGGGCAGCCGTCCGGCGGAGCGAGCGGCGAGGGCGGGTCGCCGGGTAGCAGGATGCGCCGGCGCGTCCGTGCGGCCCGTGGGTCCGGCACGGGCGTGGCCGACAGCAACGCCGCCGTGTAGGGGTGGCCGGGCCGGCGGAAGACGGCCTCGGTCGGGCCTTCCTCCACGATGCGCCCCAGGTACATCACGGCCACGCGGTGCGCCACCGCGCGCACCACGGCCAGATCGTGACTGATGAAGACGAACGCAACCTGCCGCTGGCGCTGGACCCGCTGGAGCAACAGCAGGATCTGGGCGCGCACCGACAGGTCGAGCGCCGAGACGGCCTCGTCGGCGACGATCACCTCGGGGTCGACCGCAAGCGCCCGGGCGATGTTCACGCGCTGGCGCTGGCCGCCCGACAGCTGGTGCGGGAACCGCCGCAGGAACGCCTCGGGCGGTTCCAGCCCGACCTCGGTCAGCAGGCGCCGGACGGCCGCGACGTCGTCCTGCCCCGCGGCGTCCTTCTGCCCCGCGCCGCGCGCCTGCCCGCCGGCCCTGGCCCGCGCGGCCAGGGCCGTGCGCAGCACCTGTTCTACGGTCTGGCGCGGGTTCAGCGACGCCTGCGAGTCCTGGAACACGACCTGGACGCCCAGCCGGTAGCGCCGCCAGGCGTCGCCCTGCAGCGTCGAGACGGGCGTGCCCGCAAACCACACCTCGCCGGCAGTCGGCGCCTCCAGCCCGGCCAGCAACCGCCCGGTCGTCGTCTTGCCCGAGCCGGACTCGCCCACCACGGCCAGGGTCTCGGCGGGCCCCACGCCCAGCGTGACGTCCGTGACCGCGTGCACCCACCGGCGCGGGCCGAAGAACGTGCGGCCCCACGGGAAGCGCTTGACCAGGCCGCGGCCTTCGAGGATCACGGTGGCGGCGCGTGGAGCCAGCAGGCCGCGCGCTGCGCGCCCAGGGAGATCTCGGGCGGGTCGGTGGTGCGGCAGCGGTCGACCGCGCTGGGGCAGCGCGGGTGGAAGCGACAGCCCGTGGGGAGCGCCGCCAGGTCGGGCACGGCGCCCTCCAGCACGCGCACGATGGGCCGGGCCTCTTCCACCGAGAGCGCGCTGGCGAGCAGCCCCTCGGTGTAGGGGTGCGCCGGCCGGGCGAACAGCGCCGCGGTGGGGCCGGCCTCGACGATGCGCCCCGCGTACATCACGTAGACCGTCTCGCAGACCTCCGCCACCACGCCCAGGTCGTGGGTGATCAACAGGAGCGCCATCCCCAGCTCGCGCCGGAGGCGTCCCAGCAGGTCGAGGATCTGGGCCTGGATCGTGACGTCCAGCGCGGTGGTGGGCTCGTCGGCGATCAGTAGCCGCGGCCGGCAGACCGTGGCCATGGCGATCATCGCGCGCTGGCGCATCCCACCCGACAGCTCGTGGGGGTAGCGGCGGTAGACCTCGGCCGGATCGGGCAGCCCCGCCTGGGCCAGGGCCTCCACGGCGCGCGCGCGGGCACCGGCCCACCCGTGCCGCACCGCGTAGGCTTCGGCCACCTGGTGCCCGACGGGCAGCACCGGGTTCAGGTAGGTGGTGGGATCCTGGAACACCATGGCGATCTCGCCGCCACGCAGCCGGCGCATCTCCTCCTCCGGCAGCGCCAGCAGGTCCCGGCCCGCGAAGCGCACGCGCCCGCCGACGATGCGCGCGCCGCGGGTGGGGAACAGGCGCAGGATCGAGAACCCGGTCATCGACTTCCCCGAGCCCGACTCGCCCACCAGGCCCACCGCGCCACCGGCGGGCACCGTGAGCGAGACCCCGTCCACCGCGCGCACGACGCCGCGGGGCGTGACGATGTGGGTGTGCAGGTCCTCCACGGACAGCAGGACGTCGTCGGCTGATGCGGGCGATGCGCGCAGGGTACTGGGCGGGACGTCGGCCATGCCAGGTCACTCGTTCAGCCGCGGGTTGGTGGCCTCGTTGAGGCCATCGCCCACCAGGTTGAAGCCGAGCACCGCCCACGAGATGGCCAGGCCGGGGAAGACGCTCATCCACCACGCCTCGCGCAGGTGGGCCTGGGCCGCGTTCAGCATGCCACCCCAGGAGACCAGGTTCGGGTCACCGAGCCCGAAGAAGCCCAGCGAGGCCTCCAGCAGGATCGCCACCGCGACGTCCAGCGACCCGATCACCACCACGGGCGGCAGGGCGTTGGGCAGGATCTCCCGCAGCATGATGTGTGCCGCCGGCTGCCCCTGCATGCGCGCCGCATCCACGTAGGCGGCGCCCCGCAGCGCCAGGAACTGTCCCCGCACCACCCGCGCCGCCTGGGGCCACGACAGGATCCCGATGACCAGGATCAGCTTCAGCAGCCCGGTCCCAAACAGCGCCACCACCAGCAGCGCCAGCACGAAGCGCGGGATCACCTGGAACAGCTCCGTCAGGCGCCCGAGCAGGGCGTCCACCGCGCCGCCGTAGTAGCCCGCCAGCGCGCCGATCACGATGCCCAGGACCACCGACGTGGCCGCCGCGCTCACGCCGACCACCAGCGAGACCCTGCTGCCCCACACCACACCGCTCAGCACGTCGCGGCCCAGGTGGTCGGTGCCAAGCAGATGCCCGTCCCGCCCCGGCGGCGCCAGATGGGCCAGCGAGGTAGCGAGCGGGTCGAAAGGCGCCACCCACGGCGCCGTGAGCGCCACGGCCGCCAGCACGGCCACCAACCCCAGGCCCACCAGCGCCGCGCGGCGGCGGCGGAAGCGGCGCCAGATCTCGGCCGGCGTGCCCATTTAGTAGCGCACCCGCGGGTCGAGCACCGCGTAGAGGAGGTCGGTCAGCAGGTTGACCACGACCACCGTGGCCGAGACGACCAGCAGCACACCCAGCAGCACGGGCGTGTCGCGCTTGAGGATGGCGTCGTAGAGCAGCCGGCCCACGCCCGGCCAGCCGAACACCGTCTCGACCAGCGCCGAGCCGGCCAGGACGAAGGCGAAGTTGTACCCGATCACGGTGACGACCGGGAGGGCGGCGTTGCGCAGCCCGTGCTGCACCAGGACGACCCGCTCGGCCAGCCCGCGGGCGCGGGCCGCCAGGACGAAGTCCTGGCTCAGGGCCTCCAGCATGGCCGCCCGGGTCAGGCGGGCGATGAGCGCCATGTAGCGGAACGACAGGGCCGCAGCCGGCAGGAGCAGGTGGCGCGCCACGTCGACGACCGCCGCGAGCCCCGTGTACTCCTCGCGCACCGAGCGGACGCCCTGCGCGGGCAGCCAGCCCAGCGTCAGGGCGAACAGCAGCACCAGCAGCTGCGCCAGCCAGAAGTCGGGGATCGAGAAGCCCGCGAGCGCGATCCCGGTCGCCGCCGTATCCACCCCACCGCCGGGCCGGCGCGCCGCCACCACGCCCAGGGTGACGCCCACGACGGCCGCGACGCACAGCGCGGTGGCCATGAGCAGCAGGGTGTTGCCCAGGCGCCCGACCACCAGCGTGGCCACGGGCAGGCGGTACGCGAACGAGAACCCCAGCTCGCCGCGGGCGACGTTCCATGCGTAGCGCACCAGGCGGACCGGCAGGGGGCGGTCGAGCCCGAACTCCTGCCGCAGCTGCGCCACGTAGTCGGGCGGCGCGGGGTACTCGCCGAGCAGCGTCGTGATCGGATCGCCGGGCGCGAGCGCGATCAGCGTGAAGTTGACGACGACGACGCCGGCCAGCAGCGGGACGGCTTGCGCGAGCCGGCCCGCCGCGTACCGCCACAGCGGCGTGCTACGGCCCGAGGGCACCGGCTACTTCTGGATCCACACCGCGTCCCACCGGTCGCGCGCGTCGGCGCCCGTCCACACCCCGCGCAGGGTGGCCCGGGCCGCGTCCACCCCCACCTCGTCGAAGAGCATCAGCGCCGGCAGGTCCGCGGCCAGGAGCTTCGAGACCTCGGCGTACGCCTGCGCGCGCGCCGCGCGCGACGTCGCTTCGGTGGCGCGGGTCAGGAGCTCGTCCACGGCGGGGTTGCTGTAGCCGCTGGCGTTCACGAACGGCACGCGCGGCGGTGCCGTGGCGTAGATGCGGTGGTAGCCGATGGCCGGGTCGCCGCTGCTGGTGTAGGTCTCCAGCGCCAGGTCGAAGTCGGCCCGCATGTAGACCCGGTCGATGCGCACTGCCGCGTCCACCGGCACCAGCTCGACCGTCACGCCCACCGCACGGAGGTTGTCCTGGATGATGGCCGCCGCCGCCACCAGCGGCGCCCGTGCCGCATCGTAGACCAGCCGCAGGCGGATCGGTCGCTCGCCGCCCGCGCCCCGCGGGAACCCCGCTTCGTCCAGCAGCGCCCCTGCGCGCTCGGGGCTGTAGGGGTAG
This sequence comes from uncultured bacterium, assembly GCA_964526945.1. GTDB lineage: Bacteria > Sysuimicrobiota > Sysuimicrobiia > Sysuimicrobiales > Humicultoraceae > Fervidifonticultor. The sequence goes on along the minus strand of CAZGNA010000155.1, from coordinate 225 downwards.
AGCTTGTTGTAGTCCGCCGCGGGCGACCACGCCCACCGGAACCCGTCGCCGAACGGCCCGCGCGCCGGACGGGCCAACCCGGCCATCGCCTGCTGGGTGATCTGCACCCGGTTGATGGCGAAGGCCAGCGCCTGCCGCACCTTGACGTTGTTGAGGGGCGGACGGCGGGTGTTCATGTAGAAGAACCCCACCGAGGGAATCGGCTGCCCGATGCGCACGCGGATC
>CAZGNA010000154.1:0-6313 GCA_964526945.1 uncultured bacterium | reverse complement strand
TGGTTCATCGACTACATCGCCGCCGACGGCCGACGCGTCCGGCAGACCATCGGGCCCGGCGAGGAGGGCCGGCGCTTAGCCCGGAAGGTACTCGCGCAGCGGGAGGCTGAGGCGCAATTGGGCATTCACCGGCTGCCAGCCGCAAGGACCCCCACGTTCGCGGAGTTCGCGGCGGACTGGCTGCGCCGGCGACGGGCCCGGCTGCGGCCCAAGACCGTCGAACTGTACGAGGACCTGCTGCAGCACCACCTCCTGCCGGCCTTTGGCGCGGTTCGCCTGGGCACGATCACCCGCCGCGACGTGGAGGTGTTCCTGGCCGAGCACGCCAGCACGCCGCGCCCGGGACGCACGGCGCCACCGGCGCCCAAGACCACCAACCACTGCCTGATGGTGTTCAAGAACATCATGCAAGACGCCGTGGACCAGGGGCTGCTGCAGCAGAGCCCGGCGGCTCGGGTGAAGCCGATTGCGCAACCGGACCGCGAGGACCTGCAGATCCTGACCCCTGAGGAGATCACGCGCCTGCTGGAGGTGGCCGAGGAACCCTGGCGGACCCTCTACCTCGTGGCGGTGCATACTGGCTTGCGCCGCGGGGAACTATTGGGCCTGCGCTGGTCCGACCTCGACCTGCGCAAGGGCGTGCTGTACGTCCGGCGCAGTCTGGGCCGCGTGCAGGACGGTGACGGGTACGCCGTGGTGGAGGCTCCTGTGAAGACGCGTTACTCCCGGCGGACGGTGGACCTGTCGCCGACTGTAGTCGAGGCCCTGCTGGCGCTCCCGGCCGGTGACGATCCCGAGCGGGACTTCGTCTTCCGCTCCCAGGCGGGAGGGCCCATCGATCCCGACAACGTGGACCGCGCGTGGAAGCGCCACCTGGCCCTGGCGGGCCTGGCCGACCGGCCGTTCCATGCGACCCGCCACACCCACGCCAGCCTGCTGATCGCGGCCGGGGTCCACCCCAAGGCGATTCAGGCCCGGCTGGGGCACGCCTCGATCACCACCACCCTGAACACCTACGGCCACCTGATGCCCTCGGCCTTTGAGGGGGTGGGGGGTCGCCTGGACGCCCTGCTGGGCGCCCCGCTTATGGCAAATTCAAGGCAAACTGCGGAGGGGAAACGAGAAACGCGGGCTCGGGCCAATGGCTGAAACCCGCGTCCTGACTGAATCCTAGACTGGGGTGACCGACGGGATTCGAACCCGCGACCTCCTGGGCCACAGCCAGGCGCTCTCACCAGGCTGAGCTACGGCCACCGCGCCGGCAGTCATTCTACCACACGATCCCACCGGGCACCACGGGCGGTGGGAAGTGCGACGTCCGCGCGCTTGCCGTGTGCCCGGACCGCTCCACAGGGGCCCGCGGGCCCTCCCCGCATGTCCCGCGCGTGCGGGATCGCACGGGTCGGACACCTCGGAGTCCCCACACACACCGTGTCCCCGCGCCGCCCACGCCTGAACCCGCAGGCTATTGGGCACACCCTCAGCGCGAGCCCGATGCGGCCGTCGTGGGCACCGCCCCGGACGTTTCGCCCGCGGGCTGCCTGGGCGCTGCAGCCGCAAGGAGGCGTGGGGCGTGGGCATCTCGCCCGAACTGCGGCAGCGTATCTACGAAGAAGAGCGCGTACGCCTGGAGGCTCAGGCCCGCATTCGGGAAGAACTGCGCCTGCGCCAGCAAGGCGTGGCCCTGGCACTGCGCGTGCTGCTGGCGCTGGCGTTCTTCGCGACGGGCTACGCGATCTCCGACTTTGTCCTGAGCCGCCCGCAGCCGGTGCCGGACGTGGTGGCGCGGGCAGCGCCCACGAGTCCTATGGTCGGCCCCGCGGTGCTCGACGCCATCCGCCAGGTGTTGGGCTCTTCCGAGCCTGCGGCGGTGTGTGTGCGTGTCGTCGGGACCACGCATCCGCAGATCCGCGCAACCATCGAACTCGCCGCTGCGACCACCGCCCAGCGTGCGCGACGGCTGGCTTTGACCAAGGCGGACGCGGTGGGGGCGACCCTGCGCCGCCACGGGCTGGCGCTTCCCGCCTACGTGGAGGTCGTGGCGCCCGAGCGCTGGTACGGGCTCGCCACCTACGACCGCGACACGCTGAAGGTCACCTGGGAGCCCTGTCCCGGCCGGTGCGAGCTGGAAGGTACGCGGCACGTACGGCGCTGCTCTTCCTAGTCCGCCGCGGCCCCCTCACGCCCCCCAGGTCTCGCGCAACACCCGCACCCAGTTCCCGTGGGCGATGCGGCGCAGGTCCTCGGGGCCGTAGCCGCGGTCGGCGAGGGCCTGCAGCAGGCGCGGCAGGCCCGTGGCGTCGCGCAGGTCGGCGGGCATCACCGCGCCGTCGAAGTCGGACCCCAGCGCCACGCAGTCGATGCCCATGCGCGCGACCAGGTAGTCGATGTGCTCGACCAGGCGCGCGATGGGGACGGCGGGGTCGCGCGCACCGTCGGCGCGCAGGAAGCCCACGTGGAAGTTCAGCCCCACCACGCCGCGGCGCTCGCGGATGGCGTCGAGCTGGCGGTCGGTCAGGTTCCGCGGGGAGGGGCACAGCGCGTGCGCGTTGGAATGGGTGGCCACCAGGGGCGCATCGCTGAGCGCGGCCACGTCCCAGAAGCCGCGCTCGGTGATGTGGGACAGGTCGATGAGGATGCGCCGCTCGTTCAGCTGCCGCACCAGGGCCTTGCCGGCGTCGGTCAACCCCGGCCCCGTGTCGGGGGAGTGCGGGAACTTGAACGGGACGCCCTGCGCGTAGCGGTTGCGCCGGCTGTGGGTCAGCCCCACGGAGCGCAGCCCGGCCGCACAGAAGACCTCGAGGGCGCGTCCGTCGGGATCCAGGGGCTCGGCGCCCTCGAAGTGGATGAGCACGGCGAAGACGCCGGCGTCGAGGCAGGCCTGCAGCTCCGCGGCGGTGCGCACGATGCGGACGGCGCCCTCGGACTCCCGCTCGAGCCGCAGCAGCCGCCCGAAGAGGTCGAGGGCGGCCGACTGCGCGTAGTCGAGCGCCATCGGCTCGGGCCAGCTGGCCTCGTCGCTGTAGGTGCGCAGCGCGCGCTCGAGCACGGCGGCGTCCGTCGCGGTCGCGTCGGCGACCGATGGGTCGCGCAGGTAGATCGCGAAGAACCCACCGCCCAGCCCGCCCGCCCGGGCGCGTGGCAGGTCGATGTGCCCGACGTCCGATCGCTCGAAGAACGACCGGCCGGTGCGGACCAGGCTGAGGATGCTGTCGTTGTGCCCGTCGAAGATCGGGGGGAATGCGGACGATCCTGCACTCACCGTGACGCGTGCCCTCCTTCCGACGCGATGACCCGACGCTAAGACGGCGGACCCACCACGCGTGTCACAAAGACGGCCGCCCGGCCCGTGCGCGGGCTTTCGGCGCTACCCGGCCCTACCCGGTGCCCTGGCGCGACGAGGCGAAGCGCGCCACGAACCGTGCGGCTCGCGGACTGCTTCGCGCGGGCCGGGCGTAGGCCCTGGCCAGGATGGCCGCTCCCGCGGTGGGTGAGAACGACAGGGTGACCAACCCCGACGCACGCGCCGGTTCCAGGCGCCCGGTCCCCAACCCGCAGGCGCCCAGCACGCGGCGCAGGCTGTCTGCGAGCGGCAGCGGCCCGACCACAACCAGGCCGGCGGTGGGCCCGGGCGGTGATGGCAGGGCGCGGAGGCCGCAAAACGGCGGCGCGCGGCGGCTGCCCTCGAGGTAGCCGCGCACGAAGTCGAACGCCAGGGCGGCGGGCACGTAGTCGAGGGTCACCGAGGCCGCCGCCAGCGTGCCGGTCAGCCCCCACTGCGAGAGCACCTCGGCCAGGGCGGGGTCGCGCACGTAGGCCTGCCGGCCCTCCAGGCTGCTGTCGGCGAACTCCACCCGCGGGTGGCCCCGCACCAGGTCGGCGACGAGCACCTGCACGTGCGGCTCGTCGTGCGGATGGATGGCCAGGACCACGGTCGCCGCGTTCCCCTGCCCGACCACCCGTCCGCAGGCCGTCACGTAGCCCAGCCAGTAGATCTGCACGGGCGCGTCGTCGGGCGGCGGCGCCGTGCGGTAGTCGTAGGGCCGCCGCAACCCGCATGGCTGGTGCAGGGACCGCAGGTACCGGTACACCGTCGGCGTGGGCAGGTTGTGCTTGGCCGCGATCTCTTCCGCCGAGAGCCCGGCGGCGCGGTCAGCGTAGAGCGCGACGATGGTGCGGGGGTCGCGCGGTGAGACGGTCTCGTGCGCTACTTTCACGTGCTCAGTATAGCACGTATGGCACGGGCGCAGGGAGCCGTGGCGCGTGGGCGAATGAACGCCTACGCCGCATCGCCACGGGCGCGCGTCGCCACGTGACGCTCGCCACACGAAAGGAGCGACCACCGTGTCCGACGATCTGGCCTTCGCCTCCATCACCGACCTGGCACGCGCGCTGCGCGCACGGCGCCTCTCCGCAGTGGAGCTTGCGCAGGTTGTGCTCGACCGCCTGGCCCGGTACGGGCCGACCTACAATGCGCTCGCGGAGCTGACCCCGGAGCTGGCGCTCGCGCAGGCCCGCCGCGCCGACCGCTGGTTCCACCAGGGCCGGGACGTGTCCGTCCTCCAGGGCATTCCCTACGGGGCCAAGGACCTACTGGCGACGCGGGGCATCCCGACACGCTGGGGGTCACCGGCCCACCGCCGGCAGGTCTTCGACTACGATGCCACGGTCATCCGCACGCTGGCGCGGGCGGGCGCCGTGCTGGCCGGCAAGCTGGCCATGGTCGAGCTGGCCGGCGGCGGTGGCTACGCCTACGCGAGCGCCTCGCTCCACGGCCCGGGCCGCAATCCCTGGAACCTCCGGCACTGGGCGGGCGGGTCGTCGTCGGGCTCGGGCAGCGCCGTGGCCGCTGGACTCGTGCCGTGGGCGCTGGGCTCGGAGACCTGGGGCAGCATCGTGACGCCATCGGCCTACTGCGGCATCACCGGCCTGCGCCCCACCTGGGGGCTGGTGAGCCGCTTCGGTGCCATGGAACTGGCGTGGACGATGGACAAGATCGGGCCGATGGCCCGGACCGCAGAAGACTGCGGCTGGGTACTGGCAGCCATCGCCGGCCCCGACCCGCAGGACCCCACCACAGGGCGACGGTTCCACTTCGCGCCGCGCATCGTGCGGCGGCCCTGGCGCCTGGGCCTCCTGCCCGCCGACTTCACGGGCGCGCCCGCGCTGGCCCGCGCGTTCGAGGAGGCCGTGCGGGTGCTGCGCCGCGCGGGGATGCGGGTGGCCCCGGCGCCGTTGCCCGACCACCCGTACGAGCAGGTGGCCCGCACACTGCTCAACGGCGAGATCGCCGCAGCCCACCGCGCGTTCATCGCCAGCCGGCGGCTGGAGGCCCTCGTGGACCGGGCGCAGAAAGCCGGCCTGCGGGCCTCGCTGCGCCTGCGGGCGTCCGACCAGGTGCGGGCCGAGCAGGCCCGGTGGCGCATCCGGCGCGACGTCCTGGTCCTGTTCGAGCGGTTCGACGCGCTGCTCTCGCCCGCGCTCATGACCGAGGCTCCCCCGCTCGAGACGAACCTGCGGACGATGCCCCGTCCGCGCGGCAACTGGAGCGTGCTGGGCGCCCTGTGCGGCGTGCCGGCCCTCAGTCTGCCCATGGGCTTTGGGCCGCGCGGGCTGCCGCTGGGACTGGCGGTGACGGGTCCGCTCTTTGGTGAGGCGACGATCCTGCAGATCGGGATGGTCTTCCAGCGCGAGACCGACTGGCACCGCCGACGGCCGCCGGCGCCGGCCGATAGGAGTTCGTAGCGCGACGACAGCCGCCGGTGCCGCCCGATGGCAGCTCATAGCGCGACGCCGGCTGTCGGGGGCGGACCGCCGCCAGCAAACTGCGGGCGCCCCGCGGGCTGCCATCCGGTCGACCCTGACGGGATGCCTCGCGACCAGGTGTGTGTCCGGGCACCACAAAAGTGACGTGTTGGCGGGCCCGGAGGGAATCGAACCCTCAACCTAGGGATTAGAAGTCCCTCGCTCTACTCCAATTGAGCTACGGGCCCCTGCTGCCGTCGGCCTGAGCCGGTGTCGTCACCCTCGGCCGTCGGGGCCGCACCACCTTGCCCCCGGGCCCCTGCTCGCGTTGGCCTGTCTACCCCAGGCCGTCGGCACCTTCCAGTATACCGCACCACGCCCACCGCCCCATGGCGTTCGCGCCGGCACGCGAAGGCCACCGACACCGCCCGGGCCGCCGTGGCACGGTCAGGATGCTTCCCTACTTGCCGCCGCCCGCGGCGGCCGCCTGAGCGGGCTCGCGCACGACCACCGGCCCGGCCCGCAGCAGCGCCAGCAGGGGCAGCGAGCCGAGCGCCGCCGCCGTGCC
>CAZGNA010000153.1:0-6362 GCA_964526945.1 uncultured bacterium | reverse complement strand
CGTGTCGGCATTCTTATCAGCGCTACCTCAATGCCGCCGGATTTGGGTTGAAGTCCTCGTCGGCCCGCGGGCAATGGGGCGAGGTACAGCTGAAGCGTCTGGTCGAGCTGGCGGGCATGGTGGAGCACGTGGACTTCTCCGCGCAGGCCACCACGGAAGAGGGGCGGCCGGACCTGGTCGTGCGGCTCCCCCGCGGCGGGGTGCTCGTGGTGGACGCCAAGACGCCAATGCTGGCGTTCCTCGAGGCAATGGAGACGCAGGATGAGACTTTGCGGCGTGCGAAGCTGGCAGCCCACGTCCGGGCGCTGCGCCAGCACGTGCAGCAGCTGGCCAGCAAGCGGTACTGGGAGCAGTTCGAGCGAGCTCCGGAAGTGGTCGTGCTCTTCATTCCAAACGACGGGTGTCTGGCAGCTGCCTTTCAGCACGACCCGAGCCTGCTGGAGGAGGCACTGGCGCAGCGCGTTCTGCTCGCGACTCCGGTGACGCTGCTGGCTCTGCTGAAAGCGGTCGCCTACGGGTGGCAGCAGCACGAGGTGGCCGAGCACGCGCGGGAGATCGCGCAGCACGGGCGGCAGCTGTACGCGCGCCTGGCGGATTTCCTCGGGCGGTTGCAGTTGATGGGCAGGCGACTGGACTCGACCGTGAAGTACTACAACGAAGCCATGAGCCTGTGGGACAGCCGCGTCATGGTGGTCGCCCGGCAGCTACGAGATCTGGGTATCGGGAACGACGACCTGCCGGCCGTGGCCGCGATCGAACGCGCGCCCAGGCTGCCGCTGCCGGAGGCCGCCCGTGACGGGTCGGGCGCGCCCGACGACGCCTAAGAGCGCGGCACCGCCTCGCCTCTGAGCCTGAGGTACTCGACTGGCGTCGAGATGCGGACTCCCTGCACGTCCATGCCGTCATACCCGGAGAAGTGGCGTCGACCTTGGTCTCGAGGCGCGCCAGGCGGTCTTCGATCGTGCCGAGGCGCCTGGCGATTCTCCTCCTTGGCCCCCTTGAGCCGGGCGAGCCTCACCTCGATGGCATCCATGCCCATGGCACCGTTCCCTTGCAGTCCATCACACCAAGGAGAATCGGCCTGGGTCCTTGTCCCGCTCCGCCGCCCTTGCCCGGGCCCGGCGCGCAGTCCATCACACCAAGGAGAATCGGCCTGCGTCCCTCGGCCCGACCGCGCATCCCGCGCGCACCTCCAGCGCCAGGAGGCTTGCGTTAGCGGATGCGGTGCGCCAGACGGCTCACGCTGACCGCCGCCACCGCAGCACCCGCCCCGGCCGCGCGCCGGTGACCTGGCCGTCGCGCACGACGGGCGTGCCGTTGACCAGCACGTGGCGGATCCCCACCGGGTACTGGTGGGGCTCCTCGTAGGTGGCGCGGTCGGCGACGGTCACCGGGTCGAAGACGACGACGTCTGCCCAGGCGCCCGGCACGAGCAGCCCGCGGCCGACGAGGCCGAACCGCTGCGCGGCCGCGGCGGTCATGCGCCGGATGGCGTCCTCCAGGCGCAGGGTGCCGGTGCGTACGTAGGGACCCAACACCCGCGGGAACGTGCCGTAGAGGCGCGGGTGGGGCTTGCCGCCGAAGATGCCGTCGCTGCCGACCATCTGGAGAGGGTGGCACATGGCCTCGGTGATGCGGGCTTCCTCGCCCCAGAAGACGATCATGGTGACCGCGCCGTCTTCCTCGACGAGGAGGTCGAAGAGCGCCTCGGCCGGGGACTGCCCGCGGGCCGCCGCGATCTCGGGCAGCCGCCGCCCCTCGCACCAGCGGTTGGCCTCGGTGCGCACGGCGGCCACCTGCACGGCCTCCCACCCGCAGGCGTAGACGAAGTTCTCCCAGCGGCCGGGCTGCTCGAGCTCGTCGGCCAGCCGCCGGCGGGTCTGGGCATCGCGCAGGCGCTCGAGCAACGCTGCCGTGCCGCCGTCGTGGGCCCACGGCGGCAGCAGGGCACTGAGGAAGGTGCTGCCGGCCGCGTACGGGTACTGGTCGAAGGTGACCTCGACGCCGGCGGCGCGGGCGCGGTCGAAGCGCTCGAGCACCACGGTCAGCTTGTCCCAGTTGCGCCGGCCGGCGGCCTTCAGGTGCGACACGTGCAGGGGGGCGCCGCTGCGGCGCGCGACGTCGAGCACCTCGTCCATGGCCTCGAGCACGTGCTCGCTCTCGTTGCGCACGTGCACCACGAAGGGCGCCCCCGCGCGCCCCGCCACCGTGCACAGCGCCACGAGCTCGTCGGCGTCGGCGAAACTGCACGGCGGGTAGATCAGGCCGGTGGAGAACCCGACGACGCCGTCGTCGAAGGCGGCCTGCAGCAACGCCTGGGCCCGGCGCAGCTCGTCGGCGGTCAGCGGCCGGGCCTCGAACCCGGCGACCGCGGCCCGTATGGTGCCGTGGGGCGCGAGGTAGGCGACGTTGGGGGCGGGGCGCGCGGCCTCCAGTCGGGCCAGGAACTCGCCCACGGTGCGCCACGTCCACGCCACGTCGGCGGTGCCGGCGAGCCCGGCCAGGCGCGCCGGGAGGGTGGTGGCGGTGGCGTCGGTCAGCGGCGCCAGCGAGAGGCCGTCGAGGCCGATGATCTCGGTGGTGACGCCCTGGCGGATCTTGGGCGGCAGCAGCGGGTCGGTCAGCAGGCGCAGCTCGGAGTGGGTGTGCACGTCGATGAAGCCCGGGGCGACCACGTGGTCGTGGGCGTCGAGCACCTCGCGGGCGTTGGTGCCGTCGAGACGGCCCAGGGCGGCGATGCGGCCGCCGGCGATGCCGACGTCGGCGCGGTACCACGGGGTGCCGGTGCCGTCGACGATCCGGCCGCCGCGAATGACGAGGTCGAAGGTGGCCATGGCGATCTGGCGGTTGCCGTGGACTGCCATCGTGGAGTTCGACGCCCGGCCGCCGCGCCCTGTCGATGTGGACGAGCGTGGCGGGGACGGACGGTCGTCACCCGACGCGGGCGATCGCGGCGTCGCCGGTGGCGACGACGGGAGCGAGGTCGGATGGCCGATCACAGCAACCTCGCCTTCACGTGGAGGCACTGGCTGGCAGCGGCGACACCGCGGGCGCTTCGGGCTGCCGACCACAGTCACCTCGCCTCACGTGGAGGCACGGCAGGGTCGTTGGCAGCGCCATCATCGTCGTCGGGCTGCCGTACTTTGCGATGACCGCCGGAGAGCGGGCGACGGCAGGGCCGTGGGCGGCGCCATGATCGTCGTCGGGTAGCAGGACGGGCACCCCCGCCCGCAGGGCTGGCAGCGGGGTGCGCCGAAGAGAAGGCGACACGCTTCCGGAGACAGCAACGGTGCCGCGGCGCGTGCGCTCGGTGCGCGGACCGGGCGGCGGGCGGGCGTGTGGGCTGCTCCGGAGGAGGGCAGCCGACGATGACTCCCCAAGTCCTGGTGAACGGCGTCCTGCTGGGCGGGATCTACGCCGCCGTCGGCGCGGGGTTCTCCCTGGTGTGGGGCGTGCTCAACATCATCAACATCGCCCACGGCGCGTCGGTGATGCTGGGGGCCTACGTCACCTTCTTCCTGTTCTCGCGCTTTGGCCTCGACCCGTTCCTCACCATCCCGATCGCGATGCTCACCCTGTTCGTCGTGGGCTACGTGATCCAGCGGGTGCTCATCAACCGGGTCATCGCCCACGGCGTGTTCATGACGCTGGTGCTGACGTTCGGCCTCTCTTTGTTCCTCATCGACACGGCGCTGCTGGCGTTCTCGGCCGACTACCGATCGGTGACGCCGCCCTACGCGGGGCGCGGCCTGAGCCTCGGTGGTCTGGTCATCCCCTACCAGCGGCTGGCGATCCTCGCCATCGCCCTGGCGCTCATCGCCGCCCTGCACCTGTTCCTGACCGCGACCCGCATGGGGCGCGCCATTCGCGCCACCGTGCTCAACCGCCAGGCGGCGCAGCTGTGCGGGGTCGACATCCACCAGATCTACGCGGTGACGTTCGGCATCGGCGCGGCGCTGGCGGGGGCGGCGGGCTCGATGCTTGCCATGGTGATCACGATCTCGCCGTTCATGGGCAACACCTTCATCGGCAAGTCGTTCGTCATCGCCACGCTGGGCGGGTTGGGGACCGTCCAGGGGGCGCTCGTGGGCGGCCTGCTGCTCGGGCTGGCCGAGTCGCTGGGGGCGGCGGTGCTGGGGCCGTCGTACCAGCAGGCGCTGGGGTTTGCGCTGCTGCTGCTCGTGCTCGTGCTGCGCCCCGAGGGCATTCTCGGCAAGAAGTTCTTCGCCGAGGTGAAGTGAGGGAGGCGACGGGTTCGTGGTGTCCGCGTCGGCTCTCGGCGGGACGCAAGTGTTCGTCGGGACGGGAAGCTCCCGCCCGCGCCCGATCCATGCCCGGCCGCTCTCCAACGACGGGAGGCAGATGCGTGCCGGGGCGCGGCGAGGGGGCACAGGATGCGGATGACCGCGCGAACACCGAGGGGCAGCCCCGGGGAGGGCACCGCGGTCGCTGCCACGGACCTGCGCCGCGGGAACGCGGCCGGCGGGCGGCACGACAGGCGTGTTGCCGGGCGGGTGGCCGTGTGGCTCGTCCTGGGCGTCGCCCTGGCCGCAGCGCTGGTCGTGCCGTGGGGGCTGAGCGGCTACTGGCTGCGGATCCTCACCAGCACGTTCATGTTCGCCGCGCTGGCCCAGAGCCTGAACCTCATCGCCGGGTTTGGCGGCCGCGCCGACTTCGGCAACGTGCTCTACTTCGGGCTGGGCGCCTACACCACGGGGTTCGCCATGCAGCACGGCGTGCCGCTGCCCCTCGCGGTGGTCGCCGGGGCGGCGGTGGCGGCCGCGGTGGCGGCGACGGTGGGCGTGCCGATCCTCCGGCTGAAGGGGCACTACTTCGCGATCGCGACCATCGGCCTGATGGAGGGGACCCGCGAGCTCGTCACCAACGTCGCCGCCCTGGGCGGCGGCGCGGGCATGAACATCCCGCTGGTGCGCATCGATCCCCGCGTCTTCTCCCTCGTCATGTACTTCGTGATGTTCGGCCTCATGCTCGCCTACACCGGCGTGGCCGCCCTCGTCGCGCGCGGCAGCCTGGGCTACGGCCTGCGGGCGCTCAAGGCCGACGAGGAGGCCGCCGCCGCCATGGGCGTCAACACCATGCTGTACAAGGTGCTGGCGTGGGCCCTGAGCGCGGCCTGCACCGCCCTCGTCGGCGGCGTCTACGCCGTCTGGCAGAGCTTCATCGAGCCCCGGATCGTGTTCGACGTCGTGATGGGGACCGAGTACTTCATGATGATGTTGCTGGGCGGCCCGGGCACGGTGGCCGGCCCGCTGGTCGGCGCGTTCGCCCTCCACATCCTGAGCGTGCTGGTCTGGAGCCGGTTCCTGCACGGCCACCTGGCGGTCTTCGGCGTGGCCATGGTGCTCATCGTGCTGTTCCTCCCCGGCGGGGTCGTGCCGACGCTGCGCGGGCTGCGCTGGGGGCGCGCGCCGGCGTGGACCGTCGCGCGGGGCGCCGAAGGGGGCGGGGGATGAGGAGGGCGACGCCGCTGCTGCCCGCCGGGCGGGCGAGCGGTACGGTCTTCTGCGCCTGGGGGCGGAGGCCGGGCGGCGTGGCCTCGCCGTCGACGCACGGGGGGCGGGGGCGATGATCCTCCAGGCCCAGGGGCTCACGCGGCGGTTCGGCGGTGTCGTGGCCGTCGACCGCGTCGACTTCACCGTGGCCGAGGGCGAGATCTTCGGGGTCATCGGCCCGAATGGGGCGGGCAAGACGACCCTGATGAACCTCATCAGCGGGCTGGATACCCCCACCGCGGGCGCGCTCTCCTTCCGCGGACGGCCGCTCGTCGGCCTGCCGCCCCACCGGGTGGCGCGGCTGGGCATCGCGCGCACGTTCCAGATCATGCGGCCCTTCGTCGGGATGACGGTGCGGGAGAACGTGGCGATCGGCGCGCGGTTCGGCAACCCCGCCCGCCACCTGTCGATGGCGCAGGCGCTGGGCCGGGCCGACGAGGTGCTGGCGTGGGTGGGCATGCAGCACCGCGCCGACGACGAGATCGGCACGCTCACCACCGGCGAACGCAAGCGGCTGGAGCTGGCCCGCGCCCTGGCCGCGGAGCCGCAGCTGCTGCTGCTGGACGAGGTCATGTCGGGGCTGCTGCCCCGCGAGGTGTCCGAGGTGATGGACCTGGTGCGCCGGATCAACGGTCAGGGGGTCACCGTCATCCTCGTCGAGCACATGATGCGGGTGGTGATGACCCTCTGCCACCGGGTGCTGGTGTTGCACCACGGGAAGCCCATCGCCACGGGGCGGCCAGCCGAGGTGGCCGCCGACCCTGCCGTGATCGGTGCCTACCTGGGCGAGCGGTACGCCCGCCGTGCCGCGGCGGCATCGGGCGGCGGGAGGATTTGCAACAGGCCGCG
>CAZGNA010000152.1:0-6424 GCA_964526945.1 uncultured bacterium | reverse complement strand
GGGACGAAGTACACCGCCGGCGTGGCGCTTTTTGCGGCCGCGGCGCTCGCGTGGTACCTCCTGGCGCCCGTTGCGCGCCGCGGGACGCTGGCGGACGACGCGCGCGCTGGCGGCCAGGCCGACGCGCCCACGCTGCCCGCCCTCGCCGGGCGCGAGCTCGACTGGCCCGACACGTCAAGCGATGCCGACGACCCCGGGTTGCGCGGGGCGCCGGTGGAGGACGGCGCACGGCTGCGGCACCCGGACGGGGTGTCGCCACGCGAGGAGGCCGTACCGTGACAGGCGCCCGGCCGTGCGTCCGCCAGGCATGCGAGACCATCGCGCCTGCGGCGCCGGGGCGCGCACACCGATCCAGGTGGCGTCCGTCGCAGGCGGCGCGCGCCGCGGCGATCGCTGCGGTCGGGATGACACTCGCGGTCTGGACCGGGCCAGCCCGGTCAGCGACGGCGCGCGGGACCGTGCTCGCGATGTGGTCGGCCGATGGCGGCGCCGGGGCGGTCACCGGGATCGTGCGCAACGGCACGAGCGGTCGGCCCGCCGCCGGGCAGGCGGTCACCCTCGTGTCCATCGGCAGCACGGAGGTCCAGCCCACGTCCGACGCGCGCACCGATGCGGCCGGCCGTTTCGCGTTTCGCGGGCTGCCCGACGGCCGCTACCTGGTCCAGGCGCGCCATCAGGGAGTCCCGTATGCGGTCCACGCGGTCGTGGCCGGTGGTCCGGTCCACGTGACCCTCACCGTGTACGAGGTGGCACCCGACGTGCCGCTGCGCGTGGCGTTGCTTGGCGTGGCGGTCGACGTGCACGCCGGCTACGTGCGGGTCTCCGAGGTGGTGCACCTGTACAACGCCACGACCCGCACCTTCCTCGGCGACGTCGTCGTGCCTCTGCCGCCGACGGCCCGGTACGTCGCGTACCATGCCGGTTTCGACCGGCCGCGCACAGAGCGCGGCGAGATCCGGGACCGACTCGTCGTGCGCCCGGGCGCTCACCAGCTGTCGTTCAGCTACGCGGTGGCGGGCGCCGGCACGGTGCCCCTGGACCGCCGGGTGCGGCTGCCGGTCGACCGGGTGGTGGTGTTCGTCACCGCCCCGGCCGAGGTGCGCGCACCGCGGTTTCAGCCTGCACCCGACGTCGCCATGGCGGGTGGCCGGTACACGCGGGCCTGGGCCAGGGCGGTGCCCCCGGGCGACCTCGCGTTGCGCGTGGTGGGCGTGCCGCCGCTGCGGCGGTGGCCCGCGCCCGCCGCGGCGGCGGCGCTGGCGGGCGTGCTCCTGGTGGGGCTGACGTGGGCGTTACGGCGGCAGACCTGACGACAGGCGTCCGGACGTCCTCGCGCGCCGGGGGAGGAGTTGCCCCGGAGGCGTGGAATCGTTCCTGCCGTTGACGATGACACCTGTTCGCTCGCTGACGATCGCGCTGCGCGTGCTCCCCGCGATCGTCGCCGTCGCCGTGGTCGCTGCCGGATGCCAGGCCACCGTGCGCGTACGCGGCGAGGCGGCGACGGTCGGTGCTGGCCTGGCGCAGCAGCCGGTGCTGCGGCCGCTGGTGGAGGGCAAGCCGGCGTTCAAGCCGTCGGCCGCGCGCGGGCGGGCCACCTTCGAGCGCGTCTGCGCCGTCTGCCACGGCGCCGAGGGGTTCGGCGACGGGCCTGCCGCCGCCGGCCTGACCTCGCCGCACAAGAACCCGCTCACCGACTTCTTCGCGCTGTGGGGCATCCAGATTCGCGGTGAGAAGATCCCGTCCCGGCCCGCCAACTTCCACAACCAGATCGCCATGCGCCTGAACGCCCCGTGGGTGCTCTTCGAGACGATCAAGCTCGGCAGGCCCCACACGGCGATGCCGGCCTTCGGGCGGAAACCGGCCTACGGGGCCAACAAGGGGCCGGCGACCCTCACCGACGAGCAGATCTGGGACGTGCTCTTCTACGCCTGGACGTTCTCCACCACGCCGCAGGCGATCGCGCGGGGCCGGGAGATCTACCAGACGCGGGCGCTGGAGATCGGCGGGGGCCGCACCGCCACCTGCGCCGACTGCCACGGGCCCGCCGGGGACGGGCGCGGTGGCCGGCTGTCCGAGGAGATGGCGGCGCGGGTGTGGGGCTGGCGCGACGGGGTCGGCGCCGGGATCTTCACCGACGCGAACTTCCTGGCGGCCCGCAAGCCCACCGAGCTCTTCCAGCGGATCGCCGACGGGCGCGGCCTGATGCCCGCGTACCGGGGCCGGCTGGAGGAGGACGAGATCTGGGCGCTGGTGGACTACGTGCGGACGTTCATGTACGAGTACGCGCCGCCGCGCGGACAGCAGCCGTGAGGCCCGCGGCCGGTTCGGCCGCCATCCCACTTCCCGGAGTGGACGGCGGCTGTGTATGCTGGAGACGGTGACCTGCTGATGGCGCACGACCGTGCCATGGATCGTCGGCGCTTCCTGCGCGCCGCGGCGTCCCTGCCGCTGGCAGCGGGGCTCGCGGCGTTCGCCTCGCCGCTGCTGCGGTTCCTCAAGCCCAACGTGGACCCCTTCGACGTGCTGCAGCCCACCAGGCACGACCCGCCGGCCGGCGAGCCGGTCGTGGCGGCCACCCTGGCCGAGTTGCAAAAGCCCTGGGACTTCAAGTACTTCGTCTACACCCAGAAGTACCCCCAGTACACGCCCGAGGGGTTTCGCAGCGCGTCGGTCCCCGGCGTGGCGATCCGCCTGCCGACCAAGATCCGCATGCCGTGGGACTGGGTGCGCGCCACGGGTGAGACGCCGCAGTTCACCGAGAGCGAGATCATCGTGTTCTCGCGGATCTGCCCGCACCTGGGCTGCATCTACAACTTCGTGCAGGACTGGCGCGAGATCACCGCCGGCTACGGCGGCTACGTGCCGCCCAAGGAGCGCCAGCACGCGCTCATGGGCTGCCCGTGCCACCTCAGCATCTACGACCCGGCCGACCCCGAGATGCCGGGCCGGGTGCTCTCCGGCCCGGCCCCGCGGCCGCCGCGCACGTTCTTCTACACCATCGAAGGCGACCGGGTGCTGGTGCGGCGCGTCGAGCCGGGCGGGATCGCGTAGCCGCAATCCGCACCACCGTGACGAGGACCGATGGCCAGGGTCTGGGACAACCTGCGTGAGTGGTACCGGGACCGTCGCAGCCGGCTGGACCTGTTCGACGAGACGCTGGTCACCCGGCAGGCCAACCCCTTCTACCTGCTGGGGCCGATGCTCTACTACTTCTGGCTCGTCACGGTGGCGAGCGGCATCCTGCTCATGTTCTGGTACGAGCCCACCCCCGAGGGCGCGTACAACTCCATCCTGCACATCCAGCACGCGGTGCCGCTGGGGTGGCTGATCCGCGGCGTGCACAAGTACGCGGCCGACGGCGTGATCCTCTGCATCATCCTGCGCATCTACCGCATGTACTTCCTGGGGGAGTACAAGCGCCCCGGCGAGCTGAGCTGGATGTGGGGGTTCGCCGGGTTGGTCCTGGCCATGATCTCGGGGATCACGGGCTACCTGCTCATCTGGAACCAGCGGGCGTTCTGGGCGGCCAAGACGGTGCTCACGGTGCCGGTGTACTTCGACGAGCTCACCGCCAAGATCCCCGTCATCGGCGAGCGGTTCAACCTCGGCTCCATGATCGCCTACCTGTTCCTGGGCGGGCCGGCCATCGGCGCCGCCACCCTGACGCGCTTCTACGCCCTGCACTTCGGCATCTCGCTGGTGCTGCTCATCGTCATCGAGGTCTTCTACTACCGCACGCGGCGCCAGCGCCTGAACATGTCGCTCTTCCCCATCCTGGTGTTCTCGGCGATGCTGGTGTACATCTCCTGGGCGCTGCCTGCGGAGCTGGGCCGCCGCGCCGACCCGAACCGGACGCCCCTGCCGATCCTCTCCGACTGGTACTTCCTGGCGCTCTACCAGTACGTGAAGTACACGCCGCCGCTGTGGGCGGGGCTGGGCCCGGGCCTGCTGATTGGGTTCGGCATGCTGGTCCCGTTCCTCGACCGCAGCAAGGGCCGGCGGCCCCTGGAGCGCCCGTTCTTCTTCGTCGTGGGGCTGCTGGCCCTGATCTACTTCCTGGTCTTCACGGCGCTCATCCTGTTCAACATCGCCGTGATCGAGCGCGAGCCGCCGCTGGTGCTCCTGGTCACCACCGTCGTGCTCTCCCTGGCCTTCGTCTGGGAGATCCGCTACCGGCGTCGGCAGGCGCGCGCCGCGGCGCAGGCGCAGGCGGCGCCGCCGGCACCGGCGCGTGCGGCGGCGCACTAGGGGCCGTGGGCCGACTGCTGGGATCGGTGGTGGCGTTCGCCGTGGCGGTGGAGAGCTTCTCGCGCCTGTGGAAGGGCGTACGGGCGGCGCTCGAGGGGCACCGGCTCTACGGGTCCGGGGCGGCGCTGGCCTGGATGGCCGCCTTCTGGGTCAGCCTGGGCTACCTGGCGTTCGTCATCTACGCCGCCGACCGGGCAGCGGGGCGCACCCGGCGGCCCATGCCGCTGTTCGACCGGTGGCTGGATCGTCGGGCGAGCCGCCCGTCGGGAGGGGCTGACGCACCGTGACCGAGGAGCACCGCAGGTACGCCACGGGGATCGGTGGCCTCGCCGCCATCGGCGTGGTGTGCGCGATCCTGATCGTGCTCGGCGAGGCCATGGGCAGCCCCGACCGTCGGGTGTTCTGGCAGCTGGGCGGGGCCGCGTTGGGCGTGCTCTTCGTCGTCTACGGGCTGATCCTGCTGCTGCTGCGCAAGCTGGGGACGATCGGGCCGCGGCGTGCCGAGGCGGAAGACGACCTGCGCGGGCGCTGGGTCAAGCCCGTGCCGTAAGGGGGCCACTGTGTACCGGAAAGCCCTGACCGCCCTCCAACGCTTCACCCTCCGGCTGGACGTGGCCATCAACCGTGTCTACCCGTCGGACTGGAACCCGCTCTACTACACGGGCGGGCTCGCCAACCTGTTCCTGTTCGTCCTGGTCCTCTCGGGCATCTTCATCTTCCTCTACTACGTGCCGAGCCTGACCGGCGCCCACCCCTCGGTGGCCTACCTCACCGAGCAGGTCCCCTACGGCGGGCTGATCCGGGGCATCCACCGGTACGCGGCCGACGCCTTCATCGTGGCGGCCCTGCTGCACCTGTTCCGCAACTGGTTCACCGACCGCTACCTGTTCTCGCGCGACTCCCCGTGGATCTCGGGCATGTTCCTGTTGATCTTCGGCGGGTTCGTGGGCGCCACCGGGTACATCCTGGTGTGGGACGAGCGCGGCCTGGCGGTGCTGGGGCTGTTCGACGACCTCCTGCGGGCCATCCCGGCCGTGGGCGACTGGCTGGCCGGTCTGCTGCTGGGCGGCCGCGGGCTGTCGGAGGGCACGTTGCCCCGCATCCTGCTGCTGCACGTGGGCCCGGCGTCGTTCCTCTACGTGCTGCTGTGGTGGCACTACGTGCGGCTGCGGCACCCCAAGGTGTGGCCGCCCGCCACCTGGGTGCTGGTCAGCCTGGGCCTGGTGACCCTGCTCGCCGCGGTGATCCCGGCGGTCAGCGGCGCGCCCGCGCAGCCCGGGACCCGGCCCGAGGCGATGCCGCTGGACGTCTTCTTCCTGCTGCCGTTCTGGCTGGCCGGCCTGCTCCCGCCCGGCCTGGTGGTGGCGCTGGTGGCGGTCACCCTGGGCGCGGGATTCGTGATCCCCTACCTGGGGCGCGAGGCCCCGCAGGAGATGGGGGTACGGCACGCGGGCGTCGCGCAGGTGATCGACGGCAACTGCACGGGCTGCGAGCTGTGCTACTACGACTGTCCGTACAACGCCATCGTGATGGTGCCCTCGCCCCATCCCGGGCTGTCGCGGGCGGCGGCCAGCCGGAAGTTGCTGGCGGTGGTGATCGACTCGCGGTGCGTCGAGTGCGGCATCTGCATCGGCGCATGCCCCTTCGAGGCCCTGGAGCTGCCGGGCCTGCTGGAGGCCGACGTGACGCGCCGCGTGCAGGAGGCGGTGGCGGTGGCGGAGGCGGTGCGGGCATGAGCACGCAGGCGGCGACCGTCCGCGGCGGCGCGGCGCCCAAGATCGTGGGCTTCGTGTGCGACTGGGCGGTGGCGACCGCCGACCTGGTCGATGGGGCCGGCCGGTTGCTGGCGTATCCGTCGGTGGTGCTCATCCGCATCCCGTGCTCGGGGTTCATCCGCCCGGGCTGGCTGGAAGACGCGCTCAAGGCAGGCGCCGACGGCGTCTTCGTGGTCGGGTGTCCCTACGGGGACTGCCTGAACCGCGAAGGGAACTACCTGATGCGCGAGCGCATCGACCAGCTGCAGCGGCGGCTGGCGCGCCGCAAGGTGCCGGCCGAGCGCCTGCAGATGCTGGCCCACGGGCTGCACGACCGCGAGGCGTTCCTGGCCGACGTCGCGGCCATGGTCGAGCGCCTGCAGGCGCTGGGTGCGGGCGCCGCCGCAGCGGGACCGGCGCGG
>CAZGNA010000151.1:0-6637 GCA_964526945.1 uncultured bacterium | reverse complement strand
GAAGACGACCGCTTCGATCTCGCCCGCCACCCCGGGGATCACGTGCCGGATGCGCGTACGCAGCACCTCGCTCATCAGCAGCACCGCCATCGCGCCGGCGGGCGCGCCCCAGATGCTGGTCATCCCGCCCACCGCCGACATCACCACGAGTTCCAGGGAGGGCACGAACCCGAACGTCGCGGGCACGACGGCGGCCTGGAAGTGCGCGTAGAGGCTGCCCGCCAGCGACGCGAGCGCCGCGCTCAGCGCAAAGACCTGCGCCTTGTACCGGTGGGCGGCGATCCCCAGGCACTCGGCCGCGCCTTCGGCGCCGTGGATCGCCCGCAGGGCGCGGCCGACGCGCGAGTCGATCAGGTTGAGGCCCAGCGCCACCGCGCCCAGCGCCACGGCCCAGACCAGGAAGTAGTAGCGCGTTGCCGGCCACACCATCCACGGGCCCACCCGCAGCCGCTGGATCCCGAAGACCCCGTCGAACCCGCCCGTCAGGTTCAGGTGCGGCAGGCCCAGGTTCTCGCGCAACACGATGTAGACCACGATGCCCAGGCCCAGCGTGGCCATGGCCAGGTAGTGGCCACGCAGCCGCAGGATCACCAGGCCGATGGCGTAGGCGAACCCGCCCACCAGCACCGTGCCGGCGGCCATCAGCAGCCAGGGCCACCACCAGCTGCCGGCGACGGCCGGCGGGATGCCCAGCGCCGGCGCGCGCACCGTCAGGATCGCCGAGAAGAAGGCCCCCATGCCGTAGAAGGCGGCCTGACCCAGGGAGACCTGCCCCGCGTACCCCATGAGCAGGTTCAGGCCGACCAGGACGATGGTGAAGATGCCGGCGCGAATCAGCAGGTCGAGGTGCAGCAGGCCGCCCGTCAGGCGGGGCGGCGACAGCCCCCACGGGCGTGCCGCGTCGAGCCAGCCAACTGCCACCACGACGGCCGCCGCGGCCACCAGCCCCCGGCTGCGCCCCCGGGTGCCCCTCACGGTCGCTCGGCCTCCGCCTCGGCGCCGGCGAAGCCGTGGGGCCGCGCCAGCAGCAGCACCACCAGCACCACGAACGCGAACAGGTCCTTGAAGCCCGCCAGGGTCACGCCCGCCCACAGTGTCTCCAGCACGCCCAGGATCAGCGCGCCGGCAATGGCGCCCTGAAACCGCACCAGGCCGCCCATGATGGCGGCCACGAACCCCTTCAGCCCCACTTCCAGGCCCATGTCGAAGGTGGGCCGCGTGACCGGGCCCACCACGATCCCCGCCACTGCGCCCAGCACCGCGGCCAGGCCAAAGGCCAGCGTCGCCATCATGTCGACGCGAATCCCCGCCAGCTGCGCGGCCAGCCGGTTGACCGCACAGGCGCGCATCGCCTTGCCGGTGAGCGTGCGCTCGAAGAACAGGGCCAGCAACGCCAGGCAGGCAGCGGTCGTGCCCCAGATCCACAGGCTCTGGGCCCGGATCAGCACGTCGCCGACGAGCACCGACCGGTCGCGCATCTCCAGCGTCGCGAACGCCGGCAGCACGTAGGGGCGTGGCCCCCACGCCAGCAGCGCCGCTCCCTGCAGCACCAGGTAGACGCCGACCGTGATCATGATCTTGGTCAGCAGGAGCGCGCCGCGGGCGGGGTGCAGCGCCAGCCGGTAGACGACCACGCCGAGCGCACCCGTGGCCGCGACGGCCGCCAGGGCGCTCGCCGCCAGCCGCGCCGCGCTGACGGTGGGCGCGCCCAGGAACGTGATGGTCAGCATCGGCCCCAGCATGACGAACGCGCCCTGGGCGAAGTTGATGACGCCGGTGACCCGGTAGACCACGACGAACCCCAGGGCGACCAGCGCGTAGATCGCCCCGGCCTGGAGGCCGTCGACCACGAACTGCGCGTAGTCGGGTACCCCGAAGCCGTGGCGGCGGCCCGCCGCCACCAGGGCCGCCGCCAGCAGCACCGCCGCACCCCCCAGCCCCCACCCGGGCCGCGCGCGCCACGGGGCGACGGGGCGACCGGCAGGCGAGAGCACCGGGGAGACCGCTTTCGCCACCGCGCGACGTCAGCTCACTTCCACTGGTCCTTGGGCAGGATGACGAACTTCCCACCCTTCACCGTCACGAAGACGAAGTCGCGGTAGTCGAACCCCAGGTGGTCGTCGGGGCTCAGCTTGAAGACGCCGTGCGTGCCCCGGATGCCGCCCAGCTTGGTCTCCAGGGCCTCGCGCACCAGCTCCCGCTGCCGCTCCAGCGGCTGGCGGTCGGGCAGGGTGCGCAGCGCCGCCAGGGCCCACTGCAGGGCATCGTAGGCGTGGCCCGCGAAGGTGCTGATGGGAGCCCCACCGGTGTAGCGCTGGTAGTCGCTGACGAAGCGCAGGTTCAACGCCCGGGTGGGGTCGTCGGCCGGCAGCTGGTCGGCCACCAGGATCTTGCCACAGGGCATCACCGTCCCCTCGGCGGCCTGCCCTGCGGTCTTGATCAGGTCGGGGCTGCAGGCGCCATGGCCGTGCACGATGCGCACCGCCGGCAGGCGCTCGCGCACCGCGACGTTGATCAGCGACGCCGCCGGCGGGATGCTGCCGATGACCACGGCCTGGCAGCCGCTGGCCCGCACCCGCGCCACCTGCGGGAACTCGGTCGCGGTGCGCTCGAACGCGTCGCCGTAGGCGATGGCGATGCCGGCCTTCCCGTAGACCGCCTCGGCGCTCTGGAACGTGTCCTTGCCGTAGGCCGTGTTCTCATAGAGGTGGCAGACGCGCTGCGCGCCCACCGCCTGCAGGTAGTCGGCCTGCGCCTGGGCGCTGTGCAGGTTCTCGGGCACCGGCTTGAAGATCCAGGGCCGCATCCGCTTGGTGGCCGGGTCCTCGATGATGCTGCGCGCCGACGCCATGGAGATCATGGGCGTGCGCCCTTCGGTGGCGATGGGCACCATGGCCAGGCTGGGTCCGCTCAAGGTGCCGGCCACGAGCACCGTGACCCGCTCGTCGTGGATCAACCGCCGCGCCAGGCCGGCCGCCACGTCGGCGCTGGACTGGTCGTCGAAGATCAGGATCTCCACGTCGTGGCGGGCGCGGTCCGGCCCCACCACGCCACGCTGCACCGTCAGCCGTTCCTGGAGCATGCGCGCCACGTCCCGTTCGGGCACGCCCAGGCTGGCCCCGGGGCCGGTCACCGACGCGATGAACCCGATCCGGTAGGGCATCGACGCCCAGGCCCAGGGGCCGGCGGGCACCAGCGCGGCGCCCGCGGCGATGGCGACGAGCACGAACACGAACCGATACCGTTTCATGCTGCGCCTCCTCTCCCGCCCGTGCCGGTGCAGAGGACAACGTCCGGCGACGTCGAACCCGGTTCTTACAGAATTCCGACACCGGGCACGTGCGACGTGTCTTAATATTCGGGACCATGACCTGCCGGAACCTTCTGTGCGGGACGCCCCGGGGGCAGGGCCGCTGCGGCACCCCGGGCGGCGTCCCGCAAGCGCAGGCCTGAAGGCCATGCTTCGCGGCTCGATCGTACCGCTGGTCACGCCGTTTCGCGACGGCCGCATCGACGAGGCCGCCCTGGCCGCCCTGATCGAGTGGCAGATCGCCTCGGGCAGCCACGGCATCAGCGTGACCGGCAGCACGGGCGAGCCGGCCGCCCTGTCGCTGGCCGAGCGGGAGCGCGTGATCGCCCTTGCGGTCGAGACCGCCCGCGGGCGAGTGCCGGTCGTGGCCGGTGTCGGCTCGGCGAACTTCGAGGAGACCCTGCGCCTCACGCGCTTTGCGCGGCGCGCGGGCGCCGACGCTGTCCTGGTGGTGACGCCCTACTACACGCGGCCCGGGCAGGAGGGACTGTACCGGTACTTCCGGAGTCTGGCCGAGGCGACCGACATCCCCATCATCCTGTACAACATCCCCGGGCGGACGGCCACCACCCTCGAGCCCGAGACCACCGCGCGCCTGGCCCGCGACTGTCCGACCATCGTGGGGATCAAGGAGTCCCACAAGGACCTGGAGCACATCTGTCGGGTCATGCACCGGTGCGGGCCGACGTTTGCGGTCTACTCCGGCATCGAGCTGCTGTGCTTCCCCATCCTCGCGCTGGGCGGCGCCGGGTACATGAGCGCCACGGGCAACGTGCTGCCCCGCGAGGTGGCCCGCCTCTACGACCTGGTCGCCGCCGGGCAGTGGGAGGAGGCGCGGCAACTCCACTACCACCTGCTGCCCATGAACGACGTCCTGTTCATCGAGACGAACCCGGTGCCGGCGAAGACGGCGCTGGGGCTGATGGGCCGCATCCGCCCCGAGGTGCGCCCGCCGCTTGCGCCGCTCGCGCCCGCGCACGAGGCCAGGCTGCGCCAGGTGATGGCCAGCTACGGGCTGCTGCCGGAGGGCGTGGGGACGCCTGCGGACTCCCCGGCGGCGGACAGGCCCTGAGGGTCCGGCCGTGCGCTGGTGTCGCTTCATCGCCGCAGGCCGCGTGTACCGCGGGCGCGTCGAGGACGGGGCGCTGGTGGACGAGCAGGGCGGCGTGCACGCGCCCGACGCGGTGGCCTGGCTGCCGCCGGTGGCGCCGTCGAAGATCGTGGGGTTCGCGCTCACCTACCGCGACCACGCCGCGGAGCTCGCCATGGCCGTGCCGGACGAGCCCGCGGTGTTCTTCAAGCCGCCCTCCAGCCTGGTCGGCCACGGCGCGCCGGTCGTCTCCCCCGCCGGCGTCACCCACCTGCACTACGAGGCCGAGCTCGCCGTGGTGATCGGCCGGCGCTGCCGCCGGATCCGCCCGGAGGCCGCCCCCGAGGTCGTGCGCGGCTATACCATCGCCAACGACGTCACCGCCCGCGACTTCATCCGCAACGTCTTCCGGCCACCCGTGCGCGCCAAGGGGTGGGACACGTTCTGCCCGCTGGGCCCCACGCTGGTGGAAGGGGAGATCGCCGATCCCCACCGGCTGGGGCTGCGGACCTACGTCAACGGCGAGCTGCGCCAGGAGGGGCGCACGGCCGACCTGGCACTCTCGATCTGGGAGCAGATCGCCTTCCTCTCGTCGTTCATGACCCTGGAGCCCGACGACGTGATCCTGACCGGCACGCCCAGGGGCATCGCCCCGGTGCGGCCCGGTGACCGGATGCGCGTCGAGATCGACGGCCTGGGCGCACTGGAGAACCCGGTGGTGGCCGAGAGCGCCCCGACGTGAGCGGCGGGGCGGCGAGCGCAGCGCAGGCGGAAGGACGGGAGAGAGATGGGCGCGCGCACGGGACAGCAGTACCTGGACGCGCTCCGGGCGCATCCCCCGGAGCTGTGGATCGGCGGGGAGCGGGTGGCCGACCCCACGGCGCATCCGGCGTTCCGGCACGTCACCCGCAGCATCGCCGCGCTCTACGACATGCAGCACGACCCGGCGCTGCGCGACGAGATGACCTACGTCTCGCCGACGTCGGGCGAGCGCGTGGGGCTGTCGTTCCTCACCCCGCGCACCCACGACGACCTGCTGCGCGTCCGGCGCATGATGAAGCGGTGGGCCGACTACTCGGGCGGCATGCTGGGCCGCTCGCCCGACTACCTGAACCGCGCGCTCATGGCCTTCGCCGCCGCCGCCGACTACTGCGCGGCCAACGACCCGCGCTTCGGCGCCAACATCCGTCGCTACTACGAGGAGGTGCGCGAGCGCGACCTGTGCCTGACCCACACCCTGATCAACCCCCAGGCCAACCGGGCGGTGGGCCCGGCCCGGCAGGCCGACCCCTACCTGGCCGCCGGCATCGTCCGCGAGACCGCCGACGGTGTCGTGATCCGCGGCGCGCGCATGCTGGCCACGCTGCCGGTGGCCGACGAGATCATGGTCTTCCCCTCGACCCTGCTGCGGGGCGGCCAGGAGGACGCCCCGTACGCGTTCGCGTTCGCGATCCCCTGCGCCACGCCCGGCCTGCGCTTCCTCTGCCGCGAGTCGTTCGACTACGGGCGCAGCCCGACCGACCACCCGTTGGGCAGCCGCTTCGAGGAGATGGACGCCGTCGTGATCTTCGACGACGTGCTGGTGCCCTGGGAGCGCGTCTTCCTCCTGCGCGACGTCGAGCGGTGCAACCGGGCCTTCGCCGAGACCCGGGCCGTGGTGCACATGGCCCACCAGGTGGTCACGAAGAACGTCGCCAAGACCGAGTTCGTGCTGGGGGTCGTCTGCCTGCTGGTGGAGACGATCGCCATCGAGCAGTTCCAGCACGTGCAGGAGAAGGTGGCCGAGGTGATCCACGTCCTCGAGGCGATGCGGGCCTTCCTGCGGGCCGCCGAGGCCGACGCCGCCATCGATCGGTGGGGCGTGATGACGCCGGCTTGGCCGCCCCTGGACGCGGCACGGCAGCTCTACACGCGCATGTACCCCCGCATGATCGAGATCGTGCAGCTGCTGGGGGCCAGTGGCCTCATGGCCATTCCCACCCGTGAGGACATCGAGGGCCCGCAGGCCCAGACCATCGCGCGCTACTACCAGGCGGCCCGGGCCGACGCACGCGAGCGCATCCGCCTGTTCCGGCTGGCCTGGGACCTGGCGGTCTCGGCGTTCGGCAGCCGCCAGGTGCTCTACGAGCGCTTCTTCTTCGGCGACCCCGTGCGCATGGCCGGCGCGACGTTCGCCAGCTACGACAAGACCCCCTACATCGAGCGGGTGCGCCAGTTCCTGGCGCGGGCCGACGTCG
>CAZGNA010000150.1:0-6701 GCA_964526945.1 uncultured bacterium | reverse complement strand
CCCGGGCGAGAGCCCGCCTGCGCGCGCCCCTGCGAGCGTTACTGGCTCCGACCCGTCGCGCGCTCACTAGGTCGTTCCGCCGCCCGCGAGCTTGTTATTGCTACCGGCCCCGGGAGCCGGCCGAGCGGGGCGCCGACTTGATCGCGGCGCCGCAATTCGTGCACTGCAGGCTGGCCGAGCGCAGGAGAATCCCGCAGCGGGGGCACTCGGTCACGGCCGGCCCCCCACACCGCGGGCACTCCCTGGGTGCCGCCCGAAGATCTTCGAGCGGCGCCGCGTACGTGCATTCGACCCTCGTACAGATCACGTAGACCGCTCGCGAGGACGCCTGACGCCCCGCTCCTTGTTCGCCCTCTGCCTCCACGGATCTTCACCACCCGTCTCCAGCCGAAGACCCGGTCTATAGTAAAGTATACACTGATCTGATCAGGCAGGAATAGCTTCACTATACGAAGAAACCTCGACCCGGAGCCCCAAGCCACAACCCCATACCAGCGAGGAGGGCGAACCATGAAGGGAACCCTGCGTATCGTCGCGGCGGCGATCGCCGCTGCGTTGTTGGTGCTTGGCACGACTGCGGTCGGCACCCCCACGAACCCGGCTCCGGTAATGAGGGTGGCCGACGGGGACATGGGGGACGGCCTGTAGGGTCGACCCGCTGGCAGGGGGCAGAAGATCACGGCCTACCCACCCGAACCGATGCCTGGCAAGGTATGTATTATGAGGGGCTCTCCTGCCGGTTCCTGGATCGGGCGGGATGTGGTAAACTCAGTACACCATGGCTAAACCGTCTTCTGCCCCCTCCGTTCCTCGCAAGAGCGCGTGGCCGCACCGCTTCGGACAGCGCCTGCGCGCCGCACGTCACCGCGCCGGTCTGAGCCAGGAGCAGCTGGCCGCCCCAGACCTGACCAAGGGGTTCGTCAGCCTCCTCGAGAGCGGACGGTCCTACCCGTCGGTCGAGACGCTGCTGGCGTTCGCCCGCCGGATGCGCACCTCCGTGGGCGCGCTGCTGTTCGACGCCGACGACCTGCGCATCGAGACGGCGTACAACCTGCTGCACCTGGCATGGATCGCGGACTATGACGCGCGGGGAGCGGACATCCTCCACCTCGTCACCGCTGCGGAACTGGTCGTACCGGATCTGCCCGCCGACCTGCGCGTGCAGGCCGGACTCGTGCGGGCGCGGGTGGCCGTAGCGGCCGGGCAACTCGACGAGGCAGCCCGGTATGCGGACGAGGCCATCGTGCGCGCCGAGCAGGAACAGCTCCCCGGGCCGTTGGGGATGGCCCTGGCCGTACGGGGCGGCGTGCACACGCGCCGCGGCGAGTACGGCCAGGCGGCGGTGGTGCTGGAACGCGCCCTCGAAGTCATGCGCCGCGCGAGAACTCTCGAGTCGGAAGATGGGATGGGGGCCCTCCTCTCGCTTGGCGTCGCCCGCTGGCGCATGGGCGACCTCGATGGGTCCGAGGTCGCCAACCGGCAGGCGCTGGCCATCGCCACCAGGCTCCATCTACCCAGGCTGCGTGGCCGCGCGCTGAACAACCTCGGTCTGCTGGCGTGGAACCGCGGGGAACTAGACCGCGCCGTCGAGCTGTACAGCCACGCCTACGCCGTGCTGGAGACGACCGAAGACCTGTTCGAGATCGGCCGGGTCCTCAACAACCTGGGGCTTGTGCGGCGCGTCCAGGGGCTCTACGACGAGGCGCTGGCGGTGCTCACCAAGGCCCTGCGCGTTCGCGAGCGCCAGGGTGACAGCCGCGGCCTCGCGGCCACGCGCGACGAGCTCGCGCGGGTGTACCTGGCCCTGGGCCAGCTCGAGCAGGCCGCCGAGGCGGCAGAACGCGCGCTGGGCGACGCCCGGGCGGTGGGCGACCGCGGCCGCGAGGCCGTGACGCTGGTGACGCTGGGCAGGGTGCGGCGGGCGCAGCAGCGGCCGGACGAGGCCGCGCAGATCCTGCGTACGGCCCTCGCGCTGCTCCTCGACCTGCAGATGGTCCCCGAGGCCGCCGCGGCTGCCACGGAACTCGGGCTCCTGCTCAAGGAAACCGGGCAGACCGCAGAGGCCGCCGAGGTCCTGGCGCACGCGGTAAGGCTCGGTGGTGCCACGCCCATATCGGCGCGGGGCGTCGAAGGGCTGGACGAGGCGGCGATCGCCCGGGTCGACCTGTAGGCGGGCGTCGCGACCCCGCGGTCGTCGCGGCCGTCTGCGCAGTGGGCCCCCCAGACCCCCCGTCCCCGCAACCCACCAACCGCGACGTCGAGGCCACCTGGGCTTACCACAACGCCACGAAGCACACCTATCACAGCGTGCGCGCGGGCCCCCGCGGTCCGGACTGGGGCAACCAGCCCATCCCCTACAAGATCTACACCACGCTCGAGCCCCTACCGCTGCCGCGCGATCCCCCGCTGCCGCACACGCCCGCGCTCGAGGCGATCGCTTCCCGCCTCCCCGGTGTCGGCATGCCCGGGCCGTCCGTCCCCGACCTGCCGGCGCTGGCGGGTGTGCTGTTCCTGTCGGCGGGCATCACCCGGCGGCTGCGGCTGCCCAACGGCAGCACCATGCCGTTCCGCGCTGCCGCCTGCACCGGCGCGTTGTACCACATCGAGCTGTACGTCGTCTGCGGCGACCTGCCCGGCCTGGCCGCGGGCGTCTACCATTTCAGCGTCCACGACTTCGCCCTGCGCCGGCTCCGGGCAGGTGACTGGCGCCCGACGCTCGTGGCGGCCACGGCGCAGGAGCCTGCCGTCGCCGGCGCGCCCGCGATCGTCGTGTGCACGACCACCTACTGGCGGAATGCGTGGAAGTACCGGGAGCGCGCGTACCGGCACGCGTTCTGGGACTGCGGGACGATCCTGGCCAACCTGCTGGCGGTCGCCGCTGGCGCCGGGCTGCCGGCCCGGGTGGTGTGCGGCTTCCTCGACGCCGAGGTCAACCGCCTGCTCGACCTGGACACGCACCGGGAGGTGGCCATTGCGCTGGTGGCCCTGGGCCGGGAGAGCACGCCACCGGGCGTACGCGCTACCGCCAGGGATGCCGACGGGCTCCCGCCCCCACCACCGCTTGGCCTGCCGACGGCGCCCCTCTCCGCACGCGAGGTGGACTATCCGGCGATCCGCGCGATGCACGCGGCCTCGTCGCTGACCGCAGCGGAGGAGGTGCGCGCGTGGCGCGGGACGCCTCCGGCGGCCTCCCCGCCGCCGCCGACGGGCCCGCTGGTGCCGCTTCGCCCGCTGCCCGCGGACGCATGGCCGCAGGACAGCATCACACGGGTCATCCGCCGGCGCGGCTCGAGCCGCCGTTTCCAGCGCGCGGCGATCACGTTCGGACAGCTGTCCACCGTGCTGGAACGCGCCACCCGTGGCGTCCCGGCCGACTTCCTCGAGTCGGCCGACGGCACCCCGACGCTGGTGGACGTGTACCTCATCGCGCACGCCGTCGAGGGCCTCTCTCCGGGAGCCTACGTGCTGCACCGCCAGCGGCACGCCGTCGAACTCCTCCGGCCGGGCGCGTTCCGGCGCGAGGCCGGCTACCTGGCCCTCGAGCAACCCCTGGCCGCCGACGCCAGCGTCGACGTCTACTGCCTGGCCGACCTCTCGCCGATCCTGGCACGCTTTGGCAACCGTGGGTACCGCGCGGTCCAGCTCGAGGCAGGGATCACCGGCGGCAGGATCTACCTCGCCGCGTACGCGCTGGGGCTGGGCGCTACCGGGCTGACGTTCTACGACGACGACGTCACCGCGTTCTTCTCGCCGCACGCGGCAGGCAAGAGCGTCCTGTTCCTCACCGCCGTGGGACATCCGGCCCGGCGGGCCCGGTGACGCCCGACGCGGCCGGGCTCGCTTGGCGCGTCGGTGGCGCCCGGAGTCGGCCGCCCTTGCAAAGGTGTGGGCGCGCGCGGTGGGGTGAGGTCGCAGCCCGTCAGGGCCGGTCGGAAGGCTCGGTGCCGAGCGGCACGGGCTGCTCGGGCCACGTAGCGCGCGGGTCGGGCAGGGGGGTGAGCAGACGCTCCAGCGTCGGCCGCAGCGGCTCCAACCGCGGCGGCAACGACAGACGCGCACCGAGGCGGTCGGGCGGTTCGTCGACCGCGAACCCCGGGCCGCGCGTGGCGATCTCGAACAGCACACCGCTGGGCTCGCGGAAGTAGATCGAGCGGAAGTAGTAGCGGTCGATGATCGGCGTGGGCTGCCCGCCCGCCTCGCGCACGCGGCGTCCCCAGGCCGCGTGCTCCTCGTCCAGCGCGCACCAGGCCACGTGGTGCACGGTGCCCGCCCCGCTCCTGCCCGGACGCGCCATCCGGTCGTAGACGTAGAAGGCCCCGCGCAGCGCACCCCGCACCTCGAAGCCGCCGTGGGGGCGTGGGGTGAACCCGAGCCGCTCCAAGAACCGGTGGCTCGCCTCTGGCTCGGCCGCGTAGGCTCGTACACCGGCGAACCCCCGCAGCGCCACGGCCGCGGGCACCTCGGGGTGTATGGCCACCAGCGCTGCGTCGTCGGTGTCGTCGAGCACCAGCTCGTGCTCCAGCCCCTCGGGGTCGGCAAATCGCAGCGTCTCTTCGTGGCGCGCGGCCGCCAGGCCCTCGCGTGTCACCCGGCGCGCCCAGAAGTCGAGGGCCTCCTGCGAGGCGACGCGCCAGACAATGCGGTGCACCATGCCGGCCCCGGCGGCACCCCGCGCCACGCCGGGATACTCGAAGAACGTCAGGTCGGCGCCGGGGTGGCCGTGCTCGTCGCCGTAGAACAGGTGGTACGCCGTGGGGTCGTCCTGGTTCACCGACTTCTTCAGGAGCCGCAGGCCAAGCACCCGCGTGTAGAAGTCCAGGTTGCGTCGGGCATCGGCCGTAATGGCGGTCACGTGGTGTGGACCGTGGAGTGTCATGGGTCCCCTCCCGCAGGCTTTGCGCTACCTGCGTCAACCACGCAATGGCATCGGGTATTCCGCACCGACGGGCCTGCCCATGGGCCCGCGCCCCGATCCCTCCACCGCCGCCCTGCAAGACGCCTGGCGCCCCACCCGGCGTGGTGGGCGCAGGGAGATGGCGCGCGCCGCGGCGAAAGCCCCAGCCCGGGAGGCGATGCCATGGACGATGCCTTGCTGGAAGACGCGGACCGACAGATCGTCGCGGACCTCTACCTGACGCGCGCCGGGCTGGACGTCGTGGAAGACCTCGTCGAGCGCTTCGGCCCGCGCTTTGGCGGCAGCGAGCAGGAACGGCAGGCGGCGCACTACATCCGCGAGCGGTTCGCCCGGCTGGGTGTGGACCGCGCCGAGATGGAGCGCTTCACCTGCCACGGGTGGACACGGCGGGAGACCCGGCTCTCGGTGCTGGCGCCCGTCGAACGCGACCTCCCGTGCATCGCCCTGCCGTTCTGCCCGGCCGGTGAGGTCGCGAGCACGCTGGTCTACCTCGGGGATGGCGACCCGCAGGCCTACGTGGTACGCCGCGACGAGGTGCGGGGGGCGATCGCCATGGTGACGACCGCCCAACCGCGCTTCTTCCCCCGGCCCATGCACCGGTGCGAGAAGCTTGGGCGCGCGCTGGCCGAGGGGGCGGTGGGGTTGATCTGGATGCGGGGCGAGCCCGGCGGGCTGCCCGAAACCGGCTCGGCGCGCTTCGGCCATCCCTGCGAGGTCCCGGCGATCGGCGTCTCGTACGAGACCGGCCAGGAGCTGGTCCGGCTGAGCCGACGCGGCCCCGTGCGCGTCCGCATCACGTCGACCAACGAGAACCACCCGGTGGAGTCCTTCAACGTCGTGGCCGAGTTTCGGGGACAGCAGCAGCCCGACGAGGTCGTCCTCCTCGGCGCCCACTACGACGGGCACGACATCAGCCAGGCGGCCATGGACAACGCCACGGGCGTGGCGCTCATGCTGGAGGTGGCGCGGGCGCTGGCACCCCACCGGGCGCGCCTGCGGCGGACCGTGCGGTTCGTGGCCTTCGCCCAGGAGGAGATGGGGCTGCTCGGGGCCCACGCCTACGCGCGGCGCCACCGGGACGAGGGGTTGCGGTTCATGCTGAACCTCGATGGCGCGGGGCGGGGCCTGCACGCCACGTTCCAGCTCCAGGGGTGGCCCGAGGCCATCCGGTGGTTCCGCGGGCTGTTCGACGAGATGCACGAGCCCGACGTCGCCGTCGGGGACCAGATCGGCCTGTACTCGGACATGTTCCCCTTCGCCGTCCGGGGCATTCCTGCGGCCACCTGGAGCTCGCAGTCGGCACCCCCCTCCCCCGCCGCGGTTCGCGGCTACGGGCACACGGCCATGGACTCGCTGGACAAAGTGGCGCCCCGCCCCCTGCAGCTCGAGGCGATCCGCGTGGCGCGGCTGGTGCTGCGGCTGGCGACGGTGGCCACGATCCCGCTGGCGCGGAAGACCCCGGAGGAGATGGCGCGAACCCTGGAGGCGCTGGGGCTGGACGAGGTGCTGCGCTACGAGGGCAGACCCCTACCCGTGGATTGACCCAGGGGACGCCCGCGCGTGATGACAGATGCGCTCTGCACCGGGGGTGAGGGCGCCTGCGGACGATCGCGGCGGCAGCTGCGGGAGTCGCCCCCCGAGGGGAGGACCACATGCACCGCGTCCGGGGACGTGAATGCGTTCGGGAACACGACCCACCGACCTGGCGTCCGCTGCTGGTGGGCCCTGGTGGACTCGAACCACCGACCTCACCCTTATCAGGGGTGCGCTCTCACCACCTGAGCTA
>CAZGNA010000149.1:0-6837 GCA_964526945.1 uncultured bacterium | reverse complement strand
CTCTGCCGTGGACGAGTCCATGATCACCGGAGAGACCATCCCCGTAGAGAAGCGCGAGGGAGACGAGGTGATCGGCGCGACCATCAACAAGACGGGCGCGTTCCAGTTCCGCGCCACGAAGGTCGGCCGCGACACCGCGCTAGCCAACATCATCCGCATGGTGCAGGACGCGCAGGCCACCAAGGTGCCAATCCAGCGCATCGTGGACGTGGTCAGCGGCTACTTCACCCCCGCAGTGATGATCCTGGCCATTGTCGGCTTCGAGATCTGGTACCTGTTCGGGCCGGCGCCTGCGCTGAGCTACGCGCTCGTCGTAGCTGTGACGACGTTGATCATCGCCTGCCCCTGCGCGCTGGGCATGGCCACGCCGATGTCGCTGACCACGGGGATCGGCCTGGGCGCCCAGCACGGCATCCTCATCCGGGGCGGTGAGGCGCTGCAGAAGGCCAAGGAGCTCAACACGATCGTGCTCGACAAGACGGGGACGATCACTCACGGCAAGCCCGCTCTGACCGACGTCGTTGTGGTCAACGGGTTCGCGCGGGACGAGGCGCTGCGGTTGGCGGGGTCGGTCGAGAAGGCCTCCGAGCACCCCCTGGCCCAGGCCATCGTCGAAGGGGCGCAGCAGCGGGGGCTGGCGCTGAGCCAGGTCCTGGACTTCCAGGCCGTCCCCGGCCACGGCGTCGTCGGCACGGTGGGCGGACGCCGGGTGCTGCTGGGGAACCTGAAGCTCATGCGCGAGCGCGGCGTCGAGGTGGCCGCGCTCGAGGGTGAGGCGCGCCGGCTGGCCGACGACGGGAAGACGCCGATGTACCTGGCCGTCGACGGGGTCGCGGCCGCCATCATCGCCGTGGCTGACACAGTGAAGCCCGACTCCGCCCAGGCCATCGCCGCCTTGAAGAAGATGGGCATCGAGGTCGTGATGATCACCGGCGACAACGAGCGCACCGCGAAGGCGATCGCCCGGCAGGTGGGCGTGGAGCGCGCCCTGGCGGAAGTGCTGCCGCAAGATAAAGCGCACGAGGTCCAGAAGCTGCAACTGGAGGGCGAGGTCGTGGGCATGGTCGGCGACGGCATCAACGACGCGCCGACCCTGGCGCAGGCGGATGTGGGCTTCGCCATCGGCACCGGCACGGACGTGGCCATCGAGGCCAGCGACATCACCTGATCGCGGGCAGCCTGCGCGGCGTGATCACGGCGATCCAGATCAGCCGGGCGACGATGCGCAACGTCTACCAGAACCTGGTCGGCGCATTCATCTACAACACCATCGGCATTCCGATCGCACTTGGCGTGCTGTATCCGTTCGTGGGCATTCTGCTGTCACCGATTCTCGCCGCGGCGGCCATGTCGCTGAGCTCGGTGACGGTCATCGGCAATGCCAACCGGCTGAAGCGGTTCAGGCCGGCAGGCGCCGTCTGAGGGGGCTGGGGCCTCGAGGGGGAGAACCGGGGCGGGGGGGGGGTTCTTGAGAGACGCGGGTGATGGGAATGAGGTGCTGAGACGGAGGTGCGACGGTGACACTCGACAGGATTCTGGCGTTGGCGGTGGGCGCGGGGGCGATCGCCTTCATCGTCTGGTTCTTCTGGCTGGCGAGGAAGGAGGGCGTGAAAGCGACGCTCACGCCGTCCGGATATCAGGAAGCGAGGGTCCTGGTCAGGGGCGGCTACACGCCCGACGTCATCCGGGTGGAGGCAGGCACGCCGGTGCGGCTCAAGTTCCGCCGGGACGAGACCGCCGCGTGCTCGGAGATGGTGGTGTTCCCGGACTTCGGTAAGTCGGCGGCGCTGCCGTCGGGCGAGGTCGTCCCCGTGGAGTTCATGCCCAAACGATCGGGGCAGTACGAGTTCCACTGCCAGATGGGCATGCTGCGCGGGCGGGTGATCGCCGAGTAGCGGCTCGGTCACGATGCATCCGTGCCGGCACGGCGGTCGCGGGTGGGTCCCCGGTCGGCGCGCCGCTGGAGGAGGACCACGAAC
This sequence comes from uncultured bacterium, assembly GCA_964526945.1. GTDB lineage: Bacteria > Sysuimicrobiota > Sysuimicrobiia > Sysuimicrobiales > Humicultoraceae > Fervidifonticultor. The sequence goes on along the minus strand of CAZGNA010000149.1, from coordinate 4,858 downwards.
ATGGAGGTTCGGGCATACGGTCTGTGGCCGCTCGTCGTCCTGAACGTGGCGATCTTCGCGACCTTCGTCTTGAGCTTTGCGCGTCCCCGGACCCGGCGCGACTGGCGGTCGTTCGGTGCGTTCGTGGCCTTCCTGGTGGCGCTGTTCACGGAGATGTACGGCTTTCCGCTGACGATCTACCTGCTGGCGGGCTGGTTGCAGACCCGCTATCCGGGCCTGGACCTCCTCTCGCACAATGCCGGCCATCTCTGGCAGACGTTGCTGGGCTGGCGCGGTGATCCGCATCTCAACCTGCTGCACGTGCTGAGCAACGCGTTGATCGGCGGGGGGATCTTGGTGCTGGGCGCGGCGTGGGACGTCCTGCACAAGGCCCAGCAGGGCGGCCGTCTAGCGACCACCGGGCCATATGCGTATGTGCGGCATCCGCAGTACGTCGCGTTCGTCCAGATCCTGACCGGGTTTCTGCTCCAGTGGCCCACGCTCCTGACCCTGCTGATGTTCCCGGTGCTGCTGGTGATGTACGTGCGCCTAGCCCGCCACGAAGAGCGAGAACTGCTGGCGGCGTTCGGCGATGAGTACGCGGCGTATATGGCCACGACCCCGGCGTTTCTGCCCCCGGTCAGGCCGGCGAGCGACCAGCGGGTCCGGGGCGCGCTGGCCGGGCGACAGGAGCAGTCATCGAGAGGCGCGGCGAGGAAGCGAGCGAGCCGCAGCGCAGTGGAGCCCGCCGCGACGATCGGCAGGTGGGAGGCGGGCAGTTTCCAGCCCAGCCGAACGTGGAAGGCGTTGGCCGCCCTCGTCGGGGTCCATCGACGAGTGTGTACCCGATGCCCCGGGCCGCAGGGTTTGGTGACATCGCGTCCAGCCCGTGCGCGCCTGCCGAGAGCATAGGGGGGTTCGGGCGCGGTGGACCGGTGGTCTTAAGGGAAAGTTAACGCGTTCATAAGCGCCGGTTAACCACACGGCGCAAGGCGGATGGTACGGTGGCCATGGGAGGTGACCATCATGAGCGGTGCAGGCTGGCTGACCGTCGTCATTGTGGGAGGCCTCACGGGCCTGCTGGCAACGACCGCGCGTCTGGACGATCGCACGATGCCTGGCGGCTGGATCGGCGGCGTCGTCAGCGGCCTGATCGGGGCCTACCTCGGGGGCGTCCTGCTGGGCAGGTGGGGCTGGATGCTCGGCGGGTTCAACGTGATCGGAGGCCTCATCGGCGGCCTGGTCGTCGCGTACCTCGTCGAGGCGTTCGGTGGGAAGAGGACCTCGCACGGCCCCGGGCAGAGCCAGGGAACCTGAGGCCGCCTCTCAGCCGTCACGACGCTTGTGGGAGGCGATGGCCATGAACCGGTCGGTCCAGCTCGCCACCCTGTCGGGGGGCGTGATCGGAGGGCTCCTGTACCTGGGTTGTGTGCTCTGGGATCTGATCGTGCCCGGATACGCCATGTACCCGGCCTGGAGTCCCCTCTTGCCCGGGTTCACCTGGCTGACCTGGGACGGGTTCCTGCTAGGTCTAGCGGAGAGCCTCGTCTACGGAGCGCTCCTGGGCTGGCTCGTCGCCCGGGTGCCGGCCGTGGTCGGCCGGATGGTGCGCTGATGAGCAGGACGTCCAGGAGCCTGCGGCGATTCGAGGCCCTGCTGCTGAAGGAACGGACACAGGTGGTGACCCTCCTGACGGGAGCACGGTGCGCGCTGGCCCCACCGCCCGTCCGGATGGTCGGCGGCGGCGGTCGTGAGCGGACTTCCTAGCAGACTCCGCCCACGGTTGTAGGGAGGCGACAGCCGTGCACACTGCGGTGGCACTGGTCGAGAGCTATCTCCGGCTGAACGGCTACTTCACCGTCACCGAGTACCAGGTCCAGCACCCTGTCGCCGGGCAGCCGGGGGTGTTCGAAACCGCGACCGATCTCGACGTCCTGGCGGTGCGGTTTCCCTGGGCCGCGGAGACCGTGCTCCGTCACCCCCGGCGTCGCAGCGAGGTGCGTTGTGAGATCCTCCTGGCCAGCGATCCGGCGCTCGGATCCGCGTCGGATGCGCTCGACGTGCTGATCGGCGAGGTCAAGGAAGGCGCGGGCCAGCTCAACCGCCGCCTGCAAACGCCGGAGGTTCTGCACGCCGCGCTCCGGCGCGTGGGGTGTTGTCCTGAGGAGCACGTGACGCAGGCGGCCGAGGCGCTGTTGCGGCACGGCGAGATCAGCCTCGACGGGACACAGGGGGTGGCCTGCCGGGTCCGCCTAGCCGCCTTCTGCGGGTACGTGGACGACTCGGGCCCCCCGGCGCCGCTGACCATCACCCTGGACCATATCCTGCGCTTCATCCGGGATCGTCTGGCCGAGTACCGGCCGGTACTCCATAGCGCCCAGTTCGGCGCCCCGATCCTCAACTTGCTCAAACTGCTGGACAAAGTGACTCTGAGCGTGGAGACCGCCGACGACGGCAGCGGGAACCGGCGCTAACGCTGCGCGCGGGGCGCGGCGGGGAGGGACAGATCCGGCGGGCGGACGTGCGCGGCCGCGTCCAGGAGGTCGAGAGCACCGCCAGGGGTAGCTACAACCCACCCCCACGCGTCACCTTTCCCGGCGGATGCGCCACAGCAGCCAGGCCACATACCCGTACGTCGTCCAGATCCCGCCAAGTACGACCGCCAGCAATGCCACCTGGGCAGGCACGGGGTACGGGCTGATGAACCCTGGCTGCGGGCTCAGGCGCTCGAGCACGTCGCGGCCGGGTCGCACCTGGGGAGCAGGTAGGTTCGACCGGCGGAGGCGCAGTGTGGCGCTCGCCTCCCCATCGTTGCCGACCTCCACCCGGATCTCCGCGAGCCGTGCGCCGGCGGGGAGGTCGACGGTCGCCCGGCCAGCAGCATCCGTCGAGCGCTCTCCCACTAGCAGCCAGCCGAACGCCGTGCGGGCCTTGAAGACGACCGTCTGCTCGGCCACCGGGGCACCGCTCGCATCGGTCACCACGGCGGTGAGGTGCAGTGCGCCTTCCCGGCCCGCCACCGTCTCCAGCCTCACGCGGGCCGGCGCGGCCGATGCGGCCGGCGCAGCCAGCGTCACCATCGCGACGCCCAGCCACAATCCCCCCAGAGCCAGCCAGCGTCCCGCCAGGCCCCGCCCGCGCCCTGCCGGACCCGGCGGACCCCCTTTCCGTGCCGGCCGGCGGCCCGCCAGGCCGACGACCATGGCGAGGGGGTCAGGCTGCCGGAACACGGATCAAGCCCTCCTGTGCGGCGTCGCGCGGCGCGGGCGCCTCGCGGGTCTCCCAGATGGAGACGATGGGGAACAGCTTGCTGAACAGGATATAGATGAGCGCGAAGCCCGCCAGCGCGCCCGCCGTGATCGACCACTCCACCCAGGTGGGCTGGTAGACCGCCCACCCGGCCGGTGCGCGTTGGATGGGCAGGAACGGGTGCTGCAGCGTCGGGACGATGATGACGTAGCGCTTCAGCCAGGCCCCGAGGTTCACCAGGGCCGAAGCGACCACGGCGGCCGCGATCGGCCGGTCGTGGAAGACCGGCAGGAAGGCCAGGAAGAGCCAGACGCCCAGCGCCGGGAGCACCCACGGCGGGATCATGCGCGCCAGGTCCACACCGCCCAGCGCGGCCACGGGCCCGGTCATAGCGAGCACCACGGTGGCCACGGCGTAGGTGGCGACCGCCGCCAGCGCCGGACGCGGGTGCAGCAGCGGCAGGCGGCGCAGCCGTGGGACCCACGCCACCCGCGGCAGCGTCAGCAACAGCACCGGGAGCAGCACCCCCGCGACCTGTGTGGACCAGAACAGCCGCGCGAACGGCCCGCTGAAGACGGCCGCCAGGTACCCGCGCTCGGCGGTGGCCATCTTGTAGGCCGGCGTCAGGTACTCCGCGAACGTGAAGTAGCCGTAGGCCAGCCCCAGGACGATGACCAGGTAGCCCATCCGCCGGAAGTGCGCTTCGGTGATGTAGTCGTCCAGGCGATAGGCCCACCGGAACGCGGCCATGGCCGTCACCACCGCGGCCGCGCCGCTGAACAGCGCACCAGAGACGAAGTACGGTCCGAAGATGGTGCTGTTCCAGCCCGCCCGCAACGTCATGCCGAAGATCCAGGAGACGACGGTGTGCACCGAGATCGCAATGGGGATGATGATCACCGCCAGCACGCCCATGATGGCCTCCAGGCGGTGGCGCTGGGCCGGGCTGTCCGTCCACCCGAGGCTGAGGACGGTGTAGAGCCGCCGCCGCCACGCGGGACCGGCCGCGTAGCGGTCGCGCAGGAGCGCGATGTCGGGGATCATGGGCACGTAGAGGAACAGCGTGCTGCCGGTCAGGTAGGTGGTGATGGACAGGATGTCCCACAACACCGGCGACTGCAGCCGGCCGTGCAGGAGCAGGTTCAGCAGCCGGTCCGGCCGGCCCATGTCCACCAGCGGCATCGCCGCGCCCATCAGGAGCGAGGCGAAGGTGATGGCCTCCGCCATGCGGGTGATCGGGCGCCGCCACTCGGCGCCGGTCAGCCGCAGGATGGCCGACATGAGCGCGCCGACGTGGCTGACGCCGATGAAGAAGACGAAGTTGGTGATGTAGACGCCCCAGGCGATGTGGTCGCGCAGGCCGGTGACGCCCAGGCCGTAGCGCAGCTGCGTGGCATAGGCCACCAGCCCCCAGGCGACGACCGCCAGCAGCCCGCCCACCAGGGCGTAGAACCCCGGCCCGCCCGCCGACAGCGAAGCGAGCAGGCGTTGCTCGCTGTCCGAGAACCCCCGGGCCTGATGCGGTTTCGTCATCGCGGCGCACCTCCGACGGCGGCCCGGGCCGGCGGGACGGCCCGCCGCGGCGCCGCGGTGTGTCCGGGTGCCGCGGTCCCCGCAGGCGCCGCGGTCC
>CAZGNA010000148.1:0-6896 GCA_964526945.1 uncultured bacterium | reverse complement strand
CACCCGTTGGCGCTTCGCTGGGGGCCGTCGGCGCAGCGGACGCCCGCGCCCCGGGTGGGGCCGGTGCGCGGTACGCCGCCGGCGGCGACGCCTCGGTCCGGCCCTGCGGATGCGCAACGGGGGACGGTGCGGGGCGTTGCGTGACCGCGCTGCGGGCGTGCAGCTCCGACGACCGCAGCGTAGCTGGCCGTTGCGGCGCAGGGCGGGCCGGCGGCTGTGCTCGGTGAGCCTCTGGTGCCACCGAGCGCGCGGCAGACCGCGGCCTTGTGAGCGGATCAGGCTGTCGTGGGTGACGGGCGTCCGAACGCGGCAGGGCCGAAGACCGGTCCCGGACCGCTGGAGAATCAGGAAACGTGGCTGCGTCCACGCCGCTGAGGCCGGCTTCCTCCACGTCGGTCGGACCAGCACCGGGCGCTGCCATGCTCCCCGGGGCGGGCCGGGCTGCGCTCGGCCCCGACCCGGTGGTCGCACGCCCTGGCGCCGGCAGCATGCCCGACCGCGTGCCGACGGCCGCAGCCGCCACGACCGCCAGAACCGCGACCAGCAGGAGCACCGGCAGCCGCAGCCGCCACAGCCGCATCGGGCGCACCCAGAGCCCACGCACCGTCGCCGCCTCTGCAGCCGTCTCGACGTCGTCCACCGGCCGCGGCCGCGCCCGCGCGGTCAGACCCGACCGGGCTGCGTGCGGCCCTGGGTCGCCGCCAGCGCCCGCTCCAGGAGCGCGTAGCCGCCGAAGAGCAGCAGCGCGTAGGCGGCGTCACCGAGCACCGTGTTCCGGAAGAACGGGATCGCCGCCACGTACGCCGCGACGAGCCCGGCCGCGGTGCGCGGGTAGAGCCCGCCCAGGGCCCACACGCCGAAGTTGGTGACGACGAAGAACACCAGCGATCCCGCCACCGTCGCGGCCGCCACGCGCACCGGCGTGACGCGTCCGGCCAGGCGCGTGCCGATCCACACGATCAGCGCGAACGCCCCGTAGACGACCGGCAGCAGGGCGTGGAGGCCCAACACCAGGTCGCTCGCGAGCATGGCGGCCAGCGGCACGAGGAACGCCAGCCGCCGGTCGGCCAGGTGCGCGCCGCCGAAGAGCGCCATGGCGGCGATGGGCGTCACGTTGGGCGGGTGGGGCAGCAGCCGGGTCGCCGCTGCGGCGCCGATCAGTCCCGCGATCGCGATCCACCGGGTCTGCATGCGCGTCTTCCTCCTCTCGGGTAACGTGCGCTCCCAGGTATCGTGCGCTCAGGTGCAACAGGACGTGCGGACCGGTCCCGGCGCGGCCTCCCCGGTCCGGACCCCAGGGTCCTCGGCGAGCAGGTCGCAGAACGACCAGGCCTCGCGCTGGACGATCTCGCCGCGCGCAAACCGCACAGCGTCCCGGAACAGCGGGCCGGCGTACACGAACGTGTGGAACTCCCCGCGCTCCCCGCACGGATCGACACCGGGCGGCAGGTCGCGCAGCCAGGCGCGGTCGAACGGCCGCCCGGCCCACGACGCGGGGAGGACGCGGGTATCGACGCAGGTCACCACCGCTTCGAATCCCAGGGTCACGAACGCCTCGGCGAGCGTCCGCGTGTCGCGCCCCCACAACGGGAACCACGGGGTGAACCCGCATGTGGCAAGCCACGCCTCGCGGTACGCGCGGACGTCGGCCAGGAACAGATCGCCAAACGCGACGGTGGTGACGCCTCGCCTCCGCTGGCGCTCCAGCGCCGCCGCCATGCGCCCCTCGTACTCGCGGTTCGACGCCGCCGGCGGAATCCAGGCGATCTCCAGCGGCAGACCCAGCGCGGCGGCCTGGCGCTCCAGCAGCGCCCGCCGTACGCCGTGCATGCTGATCCGATCGTACCCCTCGGTGACCGTCGTGACCAGCCCGACCACCTCGACGGACGGGTCTCCTTGCAGCTCGCGGAGTGCCAGGACCGAGTCCTTGCCGCCGCTCCACGAGAGGACGACCGGCACCGTGGCCATCAGAACCGCGCCCCGTACGAGACGAACACCGTGCGGCCGGGGGCCGGAAAGCCCTGCACCGGCGCGTAGGCCACGTCCAGCAGGTTGTCCACCCCCACCTGCCAGGTGCCAGCGGGCGTGGTGACGGTGTACCGCAGGCCAAGCACCGTGTAGGCCGGCAGCACCACGGGCGTCGCCGGGAACGTGGAGAAGTCGAGGTCTGCTCGCGCGTCCGCGTAGACCGCCAGCAGGCTCAGCGTCGCGCCAGGCCCGACGGTCCAGTGCACTGTGGCGGCGGCGCTCCAGGCCGGGACACGGATCAGCGGCGCGCCGGTCGCGTCGCGGCCGTTGGTGGCGGTGACGTGGGCCCGCAGCGCAAGTGATGGCGCCAGCTGGCCCTCGAGCTCGGCGGAGGCGCCCGTGATGGACGCGCGCTCGACGTTGACCGGCGGGCAGCCGGACCGGATCAGGTCGGTGGCCGCCGTGGTCCAGGCTACGACCCGCCCCACGAGCCGCGGCGCCAGCGTGCGCTCCACGCCGACGTCGGCTGCCCAGGCCCGCTCGGGGACCAGCGCGGGGTTGCTGCACCCCGGGAAGAAGAGCAGCAGGAACGACGGCCCGCGGAACGTGCGGCCCACCGCGGCCCGCAGCGTGGTGCGATCGTCCAGCTGCCGCACCAGCCCCAGGCGGGGATTGAGCTGGCTGCCGTAGACGCTGTGGAGATCGAAGCGCAGGCCGGTCGACAGCAGGGTCGCGGGGCCCAGGGCACGGTCGCTCGCGACGTAGAGGGCGCCCACCCAGGCGTCCTGCAGGAGCGTGCTGGAGCCAAACAGCGAGCTGGACCGCATGTCCACCGCCTGGCGCTGGACTTCCCAACCGGCGGTGAGCACGTGGGCGGGCGTGCGCGACCACACCGCCTGCCCCTCGAGGCCCAGGGCGGTCGCGCGCGTGCGCGTGGTCAGCGCGAAGGCCGCGTCGGTGAACGTGATGTCGTCGACCAGCCCCCACGCGCGCAGCGTGCGCGCGGCCGGCCCGTCGAGGCGCCAGCGCGCATCGACCACGGTGCGGCCCGTCAGCTGCCGGGCCAGCGGCGAGGGGAACGCCGTGGACCCCGGGACGCCCTGATCGGCCGCGAAGTGCGAGAGGCCCAGCGAGAACGTGCGGCCGGCCTCGAGGTCGACGGTGAGCCGTCCGGCCAGCGTGGAGCCGGCGTAGTCGCTGTTGGTGCGGAAGCCCTGGCTGCGATCGTGCACCGCGTCCAGGCGCAGGCCGGCGCGATCCCGCCGCCAGCCGACGGCAAGCGTCGCGTGCGCGGTGCCCTGGGTCCCGACGCCGGCGCGCGCCGCAGTGCCCGGGGCGCGGCGCGTGACGATGTTCACCACGCCGCCGAGCGCACCGCTGCCGTAGATGGCGGAGAACGGCCCGCGCAGCACCTCGATGCGCTCGACGAGGTCGATGGGGATCGTCTGGAGCTGGGCGAGGCCCTGCGCGGGGCTGTTGAGGGGCACCCCGTCCAGCAGCACCAGGGTATGCGCGGACGCGGTGCCGCGGATGCTGATCTCCTGCAGCGCCCCGGGGCCGCCGAAGCCGCGCACGTACACCTCGGGCAGGTAGGCCAGCGCCTCGCCCACGGTGCGCACGCCCAGACGGGCCAGCTCAGCGGCGGTCACCACCGACACGCTCGCCGGGGTGGCGCTGCGGGGCTGCGGGCGCCGGCCGGGCACGACGACGTCGGGCAGCTCGAAGACCGGGGGTTCCTGGGCGGCGCCCGCGGAGCTCGCGGCGAGCGGGAGCGTCACGACAGACGTCATCAAAACGAGCACGGCGGCCCGACGGGCCGCCACGCGACGAGCGAGGATCACGTCCTGCCCACCTCCTCTGCCTCGAAGGCGTGCGGCATCGGCGCAGGCAGGTCTTCTGGCTTCGGATCATCGCCCGCAGCCGGCCTTCCCGGGATGCCTCCCAGTGGCCAGCACACCGACGGCTGCCGGGCTCTCCGTCACAGCGGCGGGACCGCGCCGGAGTCTCCCCAGCGGGGGATCACCGGACTTCCCTATTCTGACGGGGCCATCGTGCGCTGCCCCGTCCACCTGCGCCGCCTCGTCTGGAGTTGTCACCTGGCCTATTCGCGCCGCCCGTCCCGTCTCCTGCTGCACGGGCGCCGGCGGTCAGGACACCCGCGCCACCTGGCGGCGTCGCGCTGGGCGATGGGAGCATCCGTCGCCTGCACAGAGGCGCGAGCGCTCAGGGCCGCAGCGCAAAGCCCACGACGAGCGGCATCTCGGTGGTCACGTCGCGCCGGACGACCACGTCGACCCGCACCTCGCCGCCGCGCCGCAGAACCTCGGTGACGGCACGGCGGTGCTCGTCGACGTCCACCTGCGTCGGGGGCGGATCGGTGATGCGGGCAAACGGCGGCGACAGCAACCGCGACGCGGCCCCCTCGGTCACCCGATCCACCAGGGCGAGGAGCTCGAGCCCCACCCGCTCCCGTCCGAGTCGCGCGTCGATCACCCCGCTGCCCAGACGGGTGCCGGCCCGGTAGGCCAGGACGCGATCGTGGCGCATGACGAAGACGCGCAGCGCCTCGCCCCGCAGCGTGTTCTCGGCGGCGACGATGCGCACGATGGTCTCGCCGCGGCGGCTGGCCACCAGACGGGCGATCGCTTCCCACGTGACGTTGGGCGGATCGAGGATGAGCACCGCCCCGCTCACCAGATCGGGCGCGATCCCCTTGGCCACCGCCAGGTCCACGGCCCGCAGGCGCATGGCGTCCAGCCGCGCCTGGATCTCCTCCAGGGGCCGCCGGCCGTCGATGACGTCCCGCAGCACCTCCTGGGCGCGCAGGTACGCGATGTCGCCCTGCTTGATCTGCTCGAGCCGGGCTTCGGCCTGCCGGATCTGCTCGCGCAGCTCGTTCAGGTGGAACAGGCCGGTGCGTGCATCGCTGGACGCCAGCAGGATCGCCACGACGGTCACGACGGTGGTGAGGACGCCGGTCGCCACGGTGATGAGCTGGGCGGTATGGCGCGGCCGCAGGCCGAACAGGCTGAGCCGGCGCCGGCCCGTGGCGCGGCCCACGGCGTTGCCGACGTAGGCGATGACGCCGCCGGCGACGATCAGGATGGGAAGCAGGATCAGCCCGAACTCCACAGGCCCTCCCCGTGCTGCCGCCGGACGCCGTCGCGCACCCGTACGCTCACGGTCGCGGCGGGGCACCGGACGGTGCGCCGGCGCAGGGAGCCGGGCCGTCCTTCCGCAAGAGGTACAGCGTTCCCTCCCGGTCGACGGCCCGCACGTGCGGGGGCAGCCCGCCGGCAAACCACGCGCGGTAGACGCCCTCGGGCACGACGAGGAACAGCCGGGGATGGCGGCATGAGGCCTGCGCCAGGTCCTGGCGCGTGGCCAGGAACTGCACGGGCCGGCCGGCATAGTAGACGAGCGAGGGCGCCGTGCGCATCCGGACGGCGGCGAGCCCGTCGCCGGGGCGCATCACGACGCGCAGGCGCGCCGCCAGGCGAGGGATCGGGCGGTGCTGCTCGATCGCCGGCAGCGTGACGTGCACGATGACGGGCACCGCCACCACCAGCGTGAGCAGCAGCGCGCCGAGCGCGGCCTGTCGGCGCCCGGCCGCGGCCAGGGCCGCCGCGCCGAGCGGGCCGGCCGCGAGTACCCCCAGGGCGGGTGCGAGCGCCGCGCGCAGGGCCGCGGTCTCGGTCGGGTACTGCCGGAGGCCGAAGGCCAGCGCACCGGCGACGAGAAACGCGGCGGTACCCACCAGCACCGCGAGAGAGATCCGAAAGAGGCGCCCGCTCCCCGGCGCATCGTCGGCCGCATCGAGCCAGAAGCGGGCGATCCCCACCGCCAGCAGGGGATAGACGGGAAGGACGTAGTTGGGCAGCTTCGTGCCCGCGGCCGAGTAGAACAGCACCACCAGGCCCACCCACAGCAGGACCACGCGATCCGACGGCGCCCTGCGGCGCGCCAGGTGGAGGAGCGCCGCGGGGAGGAAGGCCGTCCAAGGGAACGCGCCGGCGGCCAGCACCGGCGCGTAGTACCACCACGGGCCCGGCTGCTCCTCGACCACGCCGACGAAGCGTGTGATCAGGTAGTAGCCCACCACCGGCCGCAGGAACGCCCAGCCGTGCCGGACGGTCTCCACGAGGTACCAGGGCAGGCCGACCGCCGCGTAGAGCAGCGGTCCCCCGACGAGCGACGCGCGCCAGCACCGCAGGCGCCCGCTGCGCGCTCCCAGCAGCGCAAGCGCCACGGCGGGCAGCAGCAGGCCGACCGGGCCCTTGGCCGCGGTCGCGAGCCCCGCCCACGCCCACGCCCACAGCTGGGCGCCGCGCCTGCCCGTGGCCTGCGCCACCAGGCCCATGTAGAAGGCAGCCAGCATGCCCAGCACCAGCGTCGGGTCGAAGACCGCCAGCCGCGCCTGCACGACCACCTGGAGCATGGTGGCCGTCACGCCTGCGGCCAGCCACCCTGTGCGCGCGTCGTAGAGCAGCCGGCCCAGCAGGAAGGTCACCCCCACGACCCCCGCCTGGGAGACGGCCGACCACCAGCGCGCCGTGGCCTCGTGCCACCCCACCAGCCGTGCGGTGGCGGCCTGCAGCCACATGAACAGCGGTGGGTGCACGAACCAGGGCTCGCCGTTCCACCGCAGGGTCCACCAGTCGCCGGTGGCGAGGATCTCCACGGCGACCTGCGTGTACTTGGCCTCGTCCTGGTCCCACAGGCTGCCCTCACCCAGCCCGTAGCTGAAGAGCGCGAGCGCCGCCAGGGTGACGGCCACCAGGCGCCACCGTTCGCCTGCGGCAAGCGGAGCACGCGCTGCGGTGCCCGGCCCGGCGGCCGTGCCGTCGGCGGCACCGGCCGCCGGGGTCAGCACGCCCGCCACAGCAACAGCGCGCCGGCGGCGCCGGCGACCAGGTTGGGCGTCCAGG
>CAZGNA010000147.1:0-6962 GCA_964526945.1 uncultured bacterium | reverse complement strand
TTGAACGCATCGAGCGATTCCGAATCTGAGGGTTTTCACGCCCGATTTGGGTTAAAGACCGCGGTGTGAGTAGTAGCGCCCCCAGGGGCCGTTCGCCTATGATCGTAGCAATGGACGCACCCCCTCTCCGCCGCAACCGCATACCGTTCACTGCCACGCCGCCCGGGGGCCCGCCGGCCCTGCCCACGGTACCGGTGACGGGCACCATCCCCCGCGCGCTCCGCGCGGGCGTGCGGGAAGTTCGCCGGGGGCTGCAACTGGGGGCTCTGCTGCGGCGGGCCCCGGTGTCCGCCGCGCGGTTTGAGGACGACGTGCGCGCGCAGCTGGCGCGGCGCGCGGAGAACTTCCTCTGGTCGATCGAGCACTTGGTCTTCGCCCACCGGGACAGTCCCTACCGGCCACTCCTGGACGCCGCCGGGTACGACCTGCCCAGAATCCGCGAGCTGGTGCTGCGCCTGGGCCTCGAGGCCGCCCTGGACCGCCTGTGGCAGGACGGCGTGTACGTGCGGGTCCAGGAGTTCAAGGGCCGTGAGGCGGCCGTACGCCATGGACGCACCTTCCGCTTCCGGGAGCGCGACTTCGCCAATCCCCGAGCACCCGGCGTGCTCCGGGGGCAGAGCAGCGGATCCCGCAACGGTGGCACGCAGACCGAGGTCTCGGTCGACGACCTCCTGTACCACACGCGTCTGCTGACGTGGATGCTCGAGCGATACGGCCTCCAGGAGCGCGATGTGGTGGTCTGGCTGACCCCAGGAGCCGGTCTCGAGCGTGTCGTCAGGTTCTCGCTGGCCGGACGCCGCCCGCTGCGCTGGTTCTCCCCGGTAGGCTTCAGCAGCCCGGCAGCGCCTCTCATGCTGGCGATCGCGCGCGCAGCGGGTGCCGGGCCCCTACCGCGCCTGCACGTCGTGCCGCCCGAGCGCGTGCTGGAGATCGCCCGGTACATCCAGCGGGTGAACACGCGGCGTGGCCTCCTGGTGGCCGCGTTCGTGAACTCCGCGCTGCGCCTCGTGCTGGCCGCCGAGGAGGCGGGCATCGCCCTGGGCGACGTAGCCTTTCTGTTGATGGGCGAGCCGGTGACGCCCGTCAAGCGCCGGCAGCTCGAGGAACGCGGGTTCCAGGTGTTCTCGCGGTTCGGGTTCTTCGAACTGGGGGAACCGGCGTGGGCGTGTCTCGCGCCAACGACGTCCGATGACCTGCATGTGATGACGGACATGGTGGCGGTGCGGCAGTACCCCCGGGTCGTGGACCGTGACGGCACCACGGTCTTTGCCTACCTCTTCACCAGCCTGCTGCCCCATGCGCGCCACGTGCTGGTGAACATGGAAACGGGCGACTACGGCGGGCTGGAGGAGCGGGCGTGCGGCTGTTTCCTCGACCGCGTCGGGTTGCGGCTGCACATGCACAGGATCCGGAGCTTCGAAAAACTCACCGCCGAGGGCATCACCTTCCTGGGCCCGACCCTGATCGAGCTCCTGGAGGACGTCCTGCCCAGGAGGTTTGGCGGCGACAGCCGGCACTACCAGCTGGTAGAAGGCGAGGACGCCCGCGGGTTCACGAAGCTCTACCTGCTGGTCAGCCCCCGCCTGGGGCCGCTGGACGAGGCGGCCCTGCGCCGGACGCTGCTCGCGGAACTCGGCATGCGCCACCTGGATCCTGTCTACGGTCGCAGCGTGGCCACCGTCTGGAGCCAGGCTGACACCATTCAGATCGTCCGCCGGGATCCCCTCCCGACCGCTGCCGGGAAGGTGCTGCACCTCCGTCGCGTCCACGGGGCGCTCCTCTGAGGCACAGGAGGCCGGGGCGCGTGAGTCACCCGCACGACAGCAGCCCATCCCCCGCCGGCGTCGATGGCCTGGCGGCCCTGGCGCGGCGCGGGACGCTGTGGACGCTGCTCTCCCAGGTCTACACGTGGGCCATCGGGTTCGGTAGCCGCGTGGTGCTGGCGCGCCTGCTCACGCCCCATGACTTCGGCCTGGTGGCGGTGGTCACCCTCGTGCAGGGGGCGGTACTGCTGTTTGGCCTCCGCGGAGTCTCCACGGCCCTGATCCAGCGTGCCGACGACCTGGAGGCGCACGCCAACGCCAGCTTCTGGTTGCACCCGCTGGTCGGGAGCGCCATCGGGGTGGTGGTGCTGGCCGCGGCTCCCCAGGTGGCGCTGGCGTTTCGTGAGCCCCTCCTGGTGCCGCTGCTCCGGGTGGCGGCCCTCAGCTTCTTCGTGGTGCCCTGGGGCGCCACCCACGCCGCGCTCCTGACCAAGACGCTGGACCTCCCGCGGCTGACGGTGGCCCACGCCCTCATCGGCACGGTCATGGCCCTCGGCACGGTGCTCATGGCGTTCCGGGGCTACGGGGTGTGGAGTGTCGTCGTCCCGGTGGTCCTCGCCGACCCGCTCCGGGTCTACGTGCACTGGCGGCTGTGCTCCTGGCGTCCCCGCGTCGCGGTGGCGCTGGGCCGGTGGCGCGACCTCTTGCGCTACGCGCGGCACGTCTGGATCGCCGACGTGCTGCGGTACTGTGTGGACAACACCGACTACGTCGTGGTGGGTCGGCTGCTGGGTGCGAGCCCGCTGGGGCTGTACTCCTTCGCCTTCCGGCAGGCGATGTTCGCGGTGCAGAACGCCACCCCCATCGCGGCCAGAGTGGCGTTCCCTACGTTCGCGTCGCTGCAAGGGCACAGGGACGCGCTGCAGCGTCACGCGGGCAAGAGCCTGCTGTTGCTGCTGAGCGTCGCGCTCCCGCTGCAGGTGGGACAGCTGGCCCTGGCGCCGGAGTACATCGCTGTCGTCTATGGGCCCAGGTGGCTCCCCGCGGTCGACGCCCTCCGGATCCTGCTGCTCTACGGCATTCCACTGGCCGTCGCACTGGTGGTGCGGCACGTGCTCGCCGCGGTAGGATACCCGCAGGCCATCTGGAAATTCTACGCCCTGATCTGGCCCGCGCTGGTTGCGGGCGCGCTGCTGGGCGCGCGCGCCGGCGTGCTGGGCGTCGCCCTGGCCGTGGGCCTGATCCTGGGGCTGGGATCCTGGCTCTTCGTCGTCGTCGGCCTGCGCCTGCTGGCCTGGCCGGCGCGGCGGTTGCTCGCACCCCTCACCGCCCCGGCCGTGGCGTCCGTGGCGCTGTACGGTACCGTGGTGCTGCTGCGGCAGGTCCTCCTGACCGCCGGCGCCACGCCGGCCGCGGTGCTGGCCCTGGGCGTCCCGACCGGCGCAGTGGTCTACGCCCTGGTCCTGGCGCGATTCTTCCCGCAGGCCTGGGCGGACGTTGTGGGTTTCGCCGCGCGCGCGGCCGCCGAGGTGCGCACGGACGCCAGCCAGGCCGTCCGCCACCTCCGTCGCAGGTTCTCCTTTGGGGGCGCCACGTGATGTCGCCGACCGACACGCTCGCTCCCGGCGTCCGCCAGGACGCGCCGGGACCCTCGTCCCGACCGCGCAGCGGGTGGGAGCTGGGCTACTGGCTCTGGGTCGCGTACTGGCTCGCGGCCTTCTGCGTGCCCGTGTGCATACGCCTGGGCGTACGCCCCAACCTGGTGACCGCCGCGGCCAGCGTGACGATGCTGGCCGGCCTCGGGCTCCTGGCCAGTGGCACAGCTGCGGGTGCTGTCGCGGGCGCCCTGTTGGTACACGTCTACTATCTGCTGGACGCCCTGGACGGCGACCTTGCGCGGGCGACGGGCCGGTCGTCGGTGTACGGGGCGTACCTCGACGACCTGAACGGCCATCTGATGCCGCCGCTGCTGTTCGCAGCACTCGGCGTCCACGTGTACCTGGCCCCGCAGACCCCCTTGTGGGCCCCCGGGCCCGATGGCGGACGCACGGCGTTCTTGTTGCTCGGCGGCGTCGCTGCCCTGGCCACGGCGCAGCACGCGTTGGCCGAGATGCGGATGCGCGAGGCCCTGCGGGCGCTCGCCTCTCAGACGTCGCCTGCCCCCGTCGCCGGCGTTTCCCCACCCCGGCCGCGCGGGACGCTGGGGCGGCGCGAAGCCTTCCTGCGCCACCTCATCGGTCGTCACCTCGTCGGCATGGACGGCACGCTGCTCCCCGCACTGATGGTGGCCGCGCTGTGGAAGCGGCTGGACATGGTGCTGCTGGCTATGGCACCGCTCTCCCTGGGAAGTCTCCTCTGGCACCTGACGCGCGCGGTGGTCCTGCTGCGGCGAGCGGACCGGGACGGGGGCCGCTGATGCGGGCCGTCGTCCTGGCGGCAGGACGCGGGACCCGGCTGCGCGCCGTCTGGCAGCACCCCAAGTGTCTGCTCCCGGTGGGCGGTCGGCCGCTGCTGGTCCGCTACATCGACGCCCTGCGCCGCCTTGGGGTCGGCGAGCTGGTAATCGTCACGGGCTTCGAACACGAGCGCGTGGACGCGCTGGCCGCCGCCACGACCTCCGCGGCGTTTCCGGTCCGCACTGTCCACAATCCCCGCGTGGGGGGCAGCGTGTGCTCACTGGACGCGGCCCGGGCCTGCATGGACGGTGAGGTCCTGCTGATGGACGGCGACGTGTACTGCGAGGACGCCGTGCTGGCCCGGGCATGCGACGGCGGTCAGGAAGCCCTGGTGGTCGACCCATCCCGACCCTACGACCGCGAGAAGTACCGGGCCGTCATCGCGGGCGGGAACGCGACCGGGCTGGCACGGGGGCTGCGGAGTGCGTCCGCGGCGGAGTGGGTGGGGTTCGCGCGGCTCTCCCCGGAGCGTGCCGCGCGGCTTGCGGCGCTGGCCCGCGCATGCGTGCACCGCGGCGCCATCGACGTCGCCTACGAGGACCTCCTGGGGGCCACGGTCGCGGAAGCTCCCATGCCGTGGGTCTCGGTCGCGGGGCTGCGGTGGGCCGAGATCGACACGCCCGACGACTACGCCCGCGCCGAGGCGCTGGCGCGGCAGGAAACCTGCCTCCAACGCGCCACCGCCGACCGCGGCGAGGGTACGCGATGACCGCGGGCCGCCGGCTGCGCCGCGCCCCCGCGACCCTTGCCGCGGCGATCCGGGCCGGGGTGCAGATCGGGCGCCTCCTGCGCCACCCGCCAGGCGACGTCCGCGACGTCGCCGACGAGCTGCGCGCCGCGGTGGCCCGCCGCGAAGAGACGTTCCTCGCCAGCGCCGAGCGCCTCATCTTCGCGTACCCGAACAGCCCCTATCGACCGCTGCTGGAGGCCGGGGGCTACGATTTCCAGCGGCTCACCCAGCTCGTGCGCACGCGAGGGCTCGATGGCGCTCTCGACCAGCTCCGGGCCGACGGCGTCTTCGTGACGATCCAGGAGTTCAAGGGCCTCGCGCCAGCGGTGCGCGGAAAGACGACCCTGCGTTTTCACCCGACGGACTTCGCCACCCCTGAGGCCACCCGGGCGTTCCAGGCGACCAGCAGCGGATCCCGGGGGCTGCGCACGCCCAGCACCGTACCGATCGAAGAGCTGATCGCCCGCGCCCGCCTGCGACGCTGGCTCAACCTCCACTACGGGCTCGCGGGGCGCGACGTGCTGGTGTGGCTCAGCACCGGCACGGGCCTCATCTGGCTGCTGGTGACGGCCCTGACCGGAGAACGCCCCGTGCGCTGGTGCCCGCAGGTGTTCGAGGCCGCACCGCATACGCGGCTCCTGCTGACGATCGCCCGTGCCGTCAGCGGCAGACGGTTACCACCCATGGAGGTCGTGCCCGCCCAGCGCGCGGTCGATCTCGCCCGATACATCGGCCGGGTGAACACCGCCCGCGGCATGGTGGTCGAGACGTTCGCCAGCTCTGCCCTGCGGCTGGTGCTGGCCGCCGCCGACGCCGGCATCGCCCTGGGCGACGTCGTCTTCGTCGTCGCGGGCGAGCCGCTGACACCTGCGAAGCGCCGCGCGATCGAGGCACGCGGCTTCCGCGTGCTGTCGCGCTTCTCGTTCACCGAGCTGGGCAACTGCGCCTGGCAGTGCCCGGTGGGCCGGGACGCCGACGACCTGCACGTCCTCACCGACCGTGTCGCCGTACGCCAGCACCTGCGGCCGGTCGCACCCGATGGCGCCCAGGTCCATGCGCTGCTGTTCACCACGCTGCTGCCGTATGCCCGCAACGTGCTGCTCAACGTGGAGAGCGGTGACGAGGCGCACCTGGAAGAGCGCTCCTGTGGCTGTTTCTTGGACCACGCCGGGCTGCGGCTCCACATGCATACCATCCGCAGCTTCGAGAAACTCACGGCCGAGGGCCGGACGTACATCGGCCCGGCGCTCGTAGCCCTCCTGGAAGAGGACCTCCCGCGCCGGTTCGGCGGTGACGGCCGGCACTATCAGCTCGTCGAGGGGGAGGATGAGAGCGGCTTCACGCGGCTGTTCCTGCTGGTGAGCCCGGCCGTGGGCCCGGTGGACGAGGACGCCGTGCGACGGACGGTCCTGCAGGAAATGGCGCGCCGGCACCTGGACCCGGCGTACGGACGCATCGTGCAGCGCGTCTGGGACGCGGTGGACACGCTCCGGGTGCTCCGCCGCGGGCCCCTGACCACTCCGTCGGGGAAGATCCTCCACCTGCACCTGCACCGTGGTGGCATCCTGGAGGAGCGGGAAGCGAGCGCTCCCCGCCCGCCGTCTGCGCCCTGAGCGCCGGGCGGAGCAGCCCGGTGGGACGCGGCCCACGGGCGGCCTGTGGACGCCGGACGGCGCCACGACACGTGGCGTGGCGCCGGGTCCGCCGGAAGTAGCCCACGGGGCGGCCCGCGCACGGTTGCGAACCGGTACTTCTGCTCTGGGATACAGGCCGGCGAGTGCCCACGTGTCTGGTGCCGGGAGGGGGATTTGAACCCCCACGGGAAACCCCACACGCCCCTCAAGCGTGCGCGTCTGCCAAGTTCCGCCATCCCGGCGCGGGCTTCCCGAAGGGTGCACTCCGGGGAAGCAGCGTCATTATAGAAACGGGCACGCAGGGGTGTCAAACGCCGGCCATCTTCGGGTAGTGTACGGTAGTCTGTGTACTTTCGTTGGGGACCCTTTGAAGGGTCCC
>CAZGNA010000146.1:0-6964 GCA_964526945.1 uncultured bacterium | reverse complement strand
CGACGTGTCGGCATTCTTATCAGCGCTACCTCAATGCCGCCGGATTTGGGTTGAATGGAATGGGTGTTCGCTATGTACTGAGCGATAGGCCTTTGCAGCATTCGGGGTTTCGTCTAATTGGTTCCGAGCCGTTATGGATCTATGAAAATGTAGAGGTGATGCCCAGGGTCGATGCTCCGTTTAGGTACCAAGTGGCAGCGTACCCGGGAGAGATGTACCGTGTGTTGGATCGCGCTGAAGTCGACTTGGGAGAGGTGGTGCTGCTTGACAGTGTGCCTACGCTCCCTACGATTCAGGCGGCCGCTGCCGACGGCGACGTCTCAATCGTTGAGGAGCGTTCTGATGCGATTCGCTTGCGTGTTCGGACGTCAGCGCCTGGTCTCCTTGTGGTGCATGACTCGTACTTTCCGGGGTGGGCGGCATGGGTGGACGGCCAGCGGGTGGAGGTAATGCGCGCGAATGGGGCCTTCCGGGCCGTCGTCGTCCCTGCCGGGCGTCACGAAGTAGTTTTCCGCTACCGTCCGCGATGGCTGGCACATGGGGCCGTGATTTCGTTGGCCACCGTAGGAGGCATGTGTGTCTGGCTGGCGTGGCAGCGCGTGCGGTCAGGCCAGGCCCGCGCGCAGGATCCGTCGCCGGGAGAACGTCACGAGGAGCTCGCGTTTTCCTGACCGGCTTGCTTGAATGCAGGTGCGCAGCTACGCGATGAGGTTCGTTACAGTGGCATGTCTCCTCACGTATCTGGCGGTGGCAGCGCTGCTGGCCCGCCACGGCGAGTTCTGGTCCCCCGACTCCGCCGTACGATTCGTGCAGGCCGAGAGTTTGCGGCGAGCGGGGTTTCGTGACGTCGCCGTGTCCTATCCGGCCGCAGTGCTCGACCCCGATGGCCGCTTCTTCCCCGCCGGGCCGTGGTTCCACTTTGCTCGCGCGGGCAGGCACTACCTGTCGTACCCTCCGTACTTCCCCGCGCTGGCCGGCCTGCTGTACGGCGCGCTGGGGTATCCAGGGTTGCTGCTCGTGCCGCTCGCCGGTGGCGTGGCCACCCTGCTGGTCACAGCGCGGTTCCTCGACCGTGTGGCCCCTGCTTTGAGCGCCGCCGGCGTGGTCGCGGTCGGCCTGGGCACCCCGCTGCTGATCTACAGCGTCGTCTTCTGGGACCACAGCCTCGTGGTGGCGCTCGCTGCCGGCGCGCTGGCGCTCGCGGCGACGGCGCTCCACGACGACACCCACCGCGTCACCGGACGCCTGGGCCTGGCCGGGGTGCTGCTGGGCCTGGGGCTCTGGTTGCGCAACGAGACGTACCTGCTGCTGGCGGCTGCCGTCACGGCCTGGTTCGCCTGGGGTGGGCGACAGCGCCTTGCGGGGGCGGCCGCGCTGCTCGGAGGTACCGTCGCCGCGGCCCTCCCGGCAGCGGTCCTGAACACGCGCCTCTTTGGCACCCCCCTGGGGTGGAAGGGACAGGACTTGGTCGCCGGGCGCCTCCAGGGGTTGGCGGAGGTCGCGGCGGGCGAGCGGGCAGCCGGGTGGCTCGCCAGCAAGCTCGGCAACGCCTACTACCAGGTAGTGTCGCCTGATTTCTACGCGTTCAACCCGCGCGCCGTCGCGGTGGGGCTGGGGATCGCCGCGGTGCTGCTGGTCGGGACGGTGCTCCTGGCCGTGGGCGTGCGTCGGCGGGCGCGCCTGCCGGTCCTTATCGGCGGGGCGGTCGTGGCCATCACGGCGATCCTCGTGGCTTCGGGGCGCACGGCGCTCTCGGGTCTGCTCGTCACCGCACCCGTGGTGTTGCTCGGTGTGGCGGGTAGCCGGCGGCAGACGTGGGAATGGTATCTATGGACGGTTGCTGTGCTGTTTACCGGCGCAGTGATCGTGACCGGAACTCACGGGGGGCTGCAGTGGGGGCCGCGCTATCTGTTACCGGTGGTGCCTGCACTGGTCTGGCTGGCCGTGGCCGCGGTGGACCGCGCGCGGCAGACCGCGCCGACGCTCTGGCCGTCCCTGCGCCTGGCGGCCGGGCTGGTGCTCGGCGCAAGCGTGCTGGTGCAGGCGGCCGGCGTCGAGTACGTCGACGCGTCGCTGGCGCGCAACGCCCGCGTCAACGAGGCCCTGCGGGCCGCGCCGGCCCAGATCGTGGTGACCGGGCTCGAGTGGTTGGTGCTCGGCGCGGGGCCGGTGTACTTCGAGAAGCAGCTGATGCTGGTGCGCAACGCCGAGGACCTGCGGGCCCTGGCGACGCAGCTGGGCGAGCGGCAGGTGAAACGGTGGACCTACGTGCCCTGGTCGAACATCGCCTACGACGCCGAGCAGGTGGCCAGGTGGACGGCCGACACCGCCTGGCGGTTCCGTGTGGCGGACGACCGGCTGGTGCATGGGATACGGTTGGTGACGTACGGGGGTGGGCCGTGAGGGGCTCGGGCCGGTCCCCGAGTGCGTCGGCACAAGGAACCGCGTTCGTTACGACCAGTCCGTTGTGTGCTGGACGGCTACAAGCCCAGGTTCTTGCGGGGCGCGCTGGACTCAGCGGTAAAGGTGCTTTTTTCCCTCCGACGACCCCATGGACGTACAGCAACGGGTCCATGACCAGGTAGAAGGCACCACTCGCCCGGCGTGGATGGGTGCCCGCCAGGTTACTAACGCAACAGTTTGTACTTTACTAAGTATCTCCGATGGCGTCGAGTAAGTGGCTAAGTGGACGTCTGTGTCTCACGGCGGTTGTGCGACGAACGACCGACTGGTCATATTCGGCTGGTCCAGGCGCATCGAGGTAAGCTCGTGATGTGTAGTGGTATCCAAAAAGGGAAAATGGGGATTCCACACGGCCCACGCGGAGCGTGTTGTGTGCGCGCGAGTTGGCGGATGGTTAGTCTAGCTGCGTACCAACTGAGCGAGGTGGCGCGAAACCCGGCAGTGCACGACTGGTGCGTCTGGCGGCGATCGAAGTGACCGCTGACCCGATCTCGGCCCACAACGCGAGGGAATCTTCCATTTTATTCCAGTGGCGCGCTTTGGCCGAAAACGCACTTGCTCTCTACGGTGTGCAAGTCTCAGCTTTCCTTCTGCCACTCGTAACCGTCCCGTACCTTGCGCGCGTGCTCGGCCCAGCACAATGGGGTCGTGTCGCAATGGCGCAAGCCTTCGCCGCGTACGTAGCGCTTGTGATCGAGTATGGATTTCATCTTTCAGGGGCTCGGGATGTTGCCAGGGCACGCAATTGCCGCGATCGTCTGTCCAGCCTGGTTGCGAGCGTGTTGTGGGCGAGGGTGTTCTTGTCCTTCTGCCTGGTTCCAGGGGCCGCGATTGCGACTCGCTTCGTACCCCAACTAGACGGAGAACAGGGTTTGGTCTGGGCCGCTTACAGTGCCGGTGTTGCTCAAGGGTTCACGCCGACTTGGTTCTACCAAGGCCTTGAGCAGATGCGTCTCGTTGCAGCACTTGAGCTGACCGGACGGGCCGTTACGACGCTCGCGATCTTAATTCTGGTACGCAAGCAAGATGATGCGGCGTTGGTCTTGTGGCTTCAGGCCATTGGTGGGTCGCTTGTGGCGACACTGGGCTACGGGTTAGCATTCATCCGGTTTGTTTCGTTGCGTGGGCCCACGTGGCGTGATGTTGTGTCTGGCCTGCGATTGGGCGGGAGTATGTTTGCCTTCCGGGTTGCGGTCAGCCTCTACACGGTTGGCAATGCACTTCTCCTCGGGCTGTTCGTGCCAGCGCACCTCGTGGGCTACTACGCCGGAGCGGAGCGCATCGTCCGTGCGCTTCAGGGCCTGTTTAGCCCCATTAGCCAGGCCCTTTATCCGCGGGTAAGCTACCTTGCCCATCGCTCTCGGCACGACGCCGCACGTTTCGTGCTGTGGTGGATGCGCCCGGTGACCGCCGGAGCCTTGGTCGTCCACGCTGTCACAGTCGCGGGGGCGTCTGCGTGGGTCAGGCTTTTTCTGGGCGAGGAGTTCGGGCCGGCTGCGCCCGTGTTGCGTCTACTGACCGCGATTGTGCCGCTGGTAGCGGTCAGCAACATGTTAGGTTTTCAATGGATGCTTCCGCTAGGGCTGGATCGTAGCTTCAACAGCATCATCGTGAGCGCTGGCATGTTGCATGTGACCCTGGCGCTGGTCTTCGTGCCGCGGCTGGGCCCTCTCGGCATGGCAGTGGCTGTTGTGGCCAGCGAGGTTTTCGTTACGACTGCAATGTGCGCATACCTACGTCTCCGTCGCCTGGACCCTCGGTCGGCACTAAGCGACAGCGAGGCGGTTGCGTGAGGACGGACTGGCTGATCGTGGGCGCCGGGTTTACGGGCTGTGTGCTGGCTGAGCGTATCGCGAGTCAGCTTGGGCAGTCGGTGCTTCTAGTAGAGAAGCGGGATCACGTCGGTGGCAATGCGTTCGATTGTGTAAACGAGCACGGCATTCTCGTGCACCGCTACGGGCCCCATATCTTTCACACCAACAGTGCGCGCGTGTGGAAGTATTTGTCCAACTTTACGGAATGGCGTCCTTACCAACACCGTGTGCGGGCTCTGGTGGGCGGCGTGCTAGTCCCCGTGCCTTTTAATCTTGAGTCACTCGCGCTGTTGCTACCATCGAATCGTGCGGCCGAGCTGGAGCGGCGCTTGCTTGCCGAGTTCGGACCTGACAGTAATGTGCCGATCCTTCGGATGCGCGAGACGGCAGACGCGCAAATTCGTGCACTTGCGGACTTTATCTATGAGCGCATTTTTCTTTGCTACACGCTGAAGATGTGGGGTATGCGGCCGGAGGAACTTGCCCCGTCCGTCACCGGCCGCGTACCGGTGCGCATCAGCTATGACGACCGATATTTCCTCGACACGTACCAGGCGATACCGCGCGACGGCTATACGGCCATGTTTCGTCGGATGCTCGAGCATCCCAAGATTGAGGTAATGCTGGAGACAGAGTATCGACGTGTGGCTCACGAAATCCGGTGGAGGCGCATGATATACACGGGGCCGATCGATACGTTTTTCGACTATGTTTATGGCCCGCTGGCCTATCGTAGCCTAAGGTTTGAGATGGAGCATCATGACCGGGAGCGGTTCCAGGCGGTGGCTACGATAAACTTTCCTGACGAGCCCGCTCGGACGCGGCGCACGGAGTTTAAGCATGTGACGGGACAGGAAGGTCCGTCGACTACGCTTGTCAACGAGTATCCGCTGCCCCATGTCGCGGGCGAGAACGAGCCCTACTACCCAATCCCCACCGAGGAGAATCGTGAGCGCTTTCTTCGATACCAGCGTGAGGCTAAGCGACTGGGAGGCAGCGTTATTTTCGCCGGGCGCTTGGCAGACTACAAGTACTATAACATGGATCAAGCCGTGGCTCGCGCGCTGAGAGTGTTCGAAGATATTGCTCGCGGGTAGTCTTCGGAGCCCCGTAGTATGTGCAGGATTGGCGTAGAGCATGGTGGTGGGCAGGGGGGTCGTGTGAGCACAGGCGCTAGTGACACGTGGCCGGCAGCGGCCATTATCCCGGAGCGTGATGTGTACGTGCTGTGCCCTGGCGGCGTGGTGACCGGCGGTCCCGAGGCGGAGCACCAGCTGGTCAGTCTTCTCGCGAGCAAAGGCCGACGGGCTGCGATCGTATACTATCCGCTAAACCGCAAGTGGTCGACCCCGCAAGAGTACGAAAGGTACGGGTGCCCAGTGGCGACTGACGTTCCCGACACACGGGAGGCGGCCGTTGTGGTGCCGGAGGTCTACACGGAATTTCTTAGGGGGGTTCGGAGAGCGCGGCGCGTGGTTTGGTGGCTGAGCGTCGACCACTACCGCGGCAATCTTATGAGCCTTAAGGGGCTCGCACGGTACGCGCGGCGTACCTTTGTGAGCGATTTGACCATGCAGGGCGCGATTCATCTATGCCAGTCGGTGTACGCGCAGAGTTTCGTCCGAAGGCGCTTCCCCTGTGACGCATGGCTTCTCGGTGACTACATAGGAGACGACTTTCAGGCGTGTGTGCGAGCTGGGGCGCCAGCAGATCGGGTCGGGTACAACGCTTTGAAGGGACGGCGACTTGTGGCTGCGATTAGGCTCGCCTGCCCCGATGTTTCATTTGTCGGCATTGCGGGGATGTCGAGACAGAAAGTGCGAGAAGTGCTGAGTGGCTGCAAGGTGTATCTGGATTTCGGCCCGCATCCCGGCAAGGATCGTATGCCAAGAGAGGCGGCGCTGTGCGGAGCGGTTGTGGTGGTGGGTCTTCGGGGCGCCGCTCGCAACAATCAGGATGTGCCTTTGCCGCCGGAGTACAAGCTGCCAGTTGGGCCTGGATTGCTCAGTCAGACGCGGAACTTGATTCTAGATATCTTCGAGCGCTACGAATTTCATCGGGCAAGGCAGACTGGGTACGTGGAGTCGATCTTGGACGAGCGAAGGCGGTTTGAAGATCAGGTGGAACGGATTTTCGGGCTGACATAGTTCACGGGTGAAGGACGCACGCCACCATAAGGTGGGTGTCTGGTGAGACAACGGCCACGTTCCAAAGGTGAGCGATTCGCGCCGCGTCGGGAGTCACCATGAGTGCTCCATTGGTGGTTATTGTCGTCGTCAACTGGAACCGTTACGCGGATACCGTGGCATGTGTGTCATCTCTGCGGAAGCTCGCATATCCTCGGTATCGCGTGTTGGTGGTGGACAACGCGTCCACGGATGGATCGGTGGAGAGGCTGCGACGGGATTTTCCAGATGTGACTGTGCTTGCGAACGATGTGAACGCCGGGTTTGCGGGGGCGAGCAACCGTGGTATTCAGTGGGCACTGGAACGCGGTGCGGACTACGTGCTCCTCTTCAACAACGACGCGGAGGCTCATCCGGACCTGCTGCGGTGCCTTGTGGACGCTGCCGAGGAGGACCGGACGATAGGCGTTGCGACGGGCAAGATCTACGTGCACGGCCGCCCCGGGTTGCTGTGGGCGTGCGGCGGGCGTTTCAGCGAAGTGACAGGTGTTACGACCCACC
>CAZGNA010000145.1:0-7014 GCA_964526945.1 uncultured bacterium | reverse complement strand
ATGCCGCCGGATTTGGGTTGAAATAACACAACACAAAAGTAGGGGCGGTGCTGCGAGTGCGACGGTCCAGAACCAAGCCACGCGCATGGGCCAGCCGTCGCCGCCCGCCCGCTGACCTGCTCGCCAACTCCCTGGCCGTCCTGAGCGCGCTGCGTGGGCGCGCCTGCTCCGCCGCGGAACTCGAGCGGGCTACCGGCTTGAGCCAGCTCACCGTCCGTCGCCATGTGGAAGAGCTCCAGCGGCAGGGCCTTGTGGCCCCGGCGGGGTTCGGCCGGTCGAACGGGGGCCGGCAACCGCGTCTCTTCACGCTGGTGCCAGACAGCCGCCTGGCGCTCGCCATCCACCTGCAGTTTCCCGGAGCCAGAGTGGCCACCGTGGGGCTGGACGGCAGGATCGTCGCGGTGCGCCATGTCCCCGTGGACGGCGCTGAGGATCCCGTGACGGTGCTGCACCGGCTTGCCGATACCGCGGAGTCCCTTGTGCGACGGGTGTCGAGAGAGCGGCTGATCGGTGTCGGCGTGGCACTGCCCGGATACGCCGATCTGACCCGGGGCATTGCGCTGCGCATCGGGCGGGCTCCCTCCTGGAGGGACGTCCCTGTCACTGATAGCCTGTCCCGGCGGCTGGGTCTTGCCGCGTGCCTGGTGCACGATACAGCCGCCATGGCGCTCGCCGAATCCGAGGTGGGCGATGCCCGCGGACAGCAGCACTTCGCGTTCGTGCTGGCCGAAGAGGGCGTCAGTGCCGGGTTGTTCCTGGACGGGACGGTCTATCAGGGAGCGTTTGGCAACGCCGGTCTCCTCGGCCACATGACGGTCAGACCGGCTGGTCGTCTGTGCTTGTGCGGCAGTGCAGGGTGTGTGGAGGCCTACGCCTCCGTGCGCGCCCTGGTGGAGCGGTCTGTGGAGCTTGGCGTCGAGACCGCCGGGACCCCGTCTTCGCATCGCGACGTGCTTCGGTTTGCGCTGGATGGGCGGGAGCCCTTTCGAACCGTGCTCGACGAGGCCTTGCACCTCCTCGGCATCGCGATAGCCAACTTGGCCAAGATCCTGGAGGTCCGCACGGTCTTCGTGGGCGGCTACCCGGCCACCCTGCCCGAAGCGGTGCGCCATCAGGTCTTCGACGTGGCGCGCGCGCACCTCCAGCCGCCGCTGCGAGGCAACTTCGAGATCCGCTACAGCCGGGTTCGCGATGCAGGGCTGGTCGGAGCGGCTATTCCTGTGATTCGTCGGTTCATGGGAACGCCGGTGGTTACGCAATGAGCGCCATCGAGGCTACGCTCCTGAGCGCCGATCGGGTCCGTGCCGGCAGTCAGACACGGGTAGAGCTGCGATTGCGCATGGGCGAGCCGCTGGAGGCCGGGGCATCCATACGGCTGCGCGTGCCGTTGGGCTGGACGCCTCCCGCGCTGGAGGGCGAGGCCGGGTTGACGCGCTGGCACGTAGCCGGGCGTGCCCTGGTGCTGGGCGAGATCGTGCGCCGGCGCCACCTTCAGTTGAACCTGACCGGTGGCCGCCTCCGGCCCGGCGACGAGATCGTGGTCACCTACGGCGCAGGTACTGAGGGGGCCACGGTGCAGCCGTGGGTGACCGATACGCCGTGTGCGTTTGAGGTGGAGGTGTGTCGGGACGGCGAGCGACGATACGTTCCAGACGGTCGGATTCTCATCACGGTGGAACCCGGCCCGCCGGCATACCTGCATGTCGTGGCGCCGTCCGGCGCGTCCCCCGGCGTTGAGGTCCCGATCCGCATCAGGGTGCTGGATGAGTTCGGAAACCTCTGCCGGGACTGCGCAACCGACGCACTGATGGCCGAGACGCGCTCCGTGCCCGTCAGGCGCGGGTGTGGCGAGGCGCACGTCGCCTTTTCCACGGAGGGTGTTTACCGGGTTGACGTCACTCTTCGCGATCCGAACCTCTCGGGACGCTCGAACCCGTGCAGGGTGGCGCGGGACGCGCCTGCGATCTGGTGGGGCGATCCCCACGTGCACACTGCGCTCTCCGACGGGGTGGCGTCGCCCGACTTCGCGCTGGCCTACGGGCGAGATGTTGCATGTTTGGATTTTACCGCCATCACCGATCACGACATCGAGTACCATCACGCTTGGTTCACGAGGTGGTGTCAGCGTCTGACGGACCAGGCGTGGATGGCGCTGGCCGAGACCATCGGCCGGTACCGCATCGGGGGGCGGTTCGCGGTCCTGCGGGGATACGAGTGGACCGGGCGCCCGTACGGGGACCGGTGCGTCTATCTGTGGTCCGACGGGAGCGCCATTTGCCGGTACGAGCCGAATGGCGCTGTCACGCCG
Organism: uncultured bacterium; assembly: GCA_964526945.1. Taxonomy (GTDB): domain Bacteria; phylum Sysuimicrobiota; class Sysuimicrobiia; order Sysuimicrobiales; family Humicultoraceae; genus Fervidifonticultor. The sequence continues at coordinate 4,706 of CAZGNA010000145.1, read as the reverse complement.
TCGGCGCTGTGGCGGGCGCTACGGGGCATGGCGCCCCACCAGGCCCTGGTGGTCCCTCACACCCCTGCGTCCAGCTTCATGGGGACAGACTGGACCGAGCACGACGAAGAGCTGGAGACTCTGGTGGAGATCTACTCCATGCACGGGGCGTCAGAATGCGCCGGCGGTCCCTTGGAGATGATTGGGGCCGTGCCGGGCCGACACGTCCGTGACGCGCTCGCCCGAGGGTACCGACTGGGGTTCGTGGCCGGAGGCGATATGCACAGCAGCCAGCCGGGCAACCCGGTCCTGGCCCTTGGCCCGTACCGCACGCTGCGCTTCAAGCCAGGTCTGACCGCGGTCGTGGCTGATCGCCTCGAGGAGCGTGCCATCCTGGATGCCATGCGGGATCGGCGGACATACGCCACCACCGGGGCCCGTATCCTGCTGCAGTTTTCGGTAAACGGCGTGCCGCTGGGTGGTCAGCTTCTCCTTGGTGCTGGCGAGGCGGTCGTGGTGCAAGGTAGCGTCCACGGAACGGCCGCGCTCGCTGAGGTGACCGTGGTCCGGGACGGCGCGCCGGTATATGTGGCGCGCCCCCGACAGGAGGACGTCGAGATCCGTTGGGAGGATCAACCGCCCGCCGAGGGAGGGCGCGGCTCCTACTATTACCTGCGTGCAATCCAGGTCGATGGTGAGGTGGCCTGGTCGAGTCCTGTCTGGGTGAGTCGCCCGTGATGGGCGGGCAGCACGCTCCGCGTGCGATACAGCCTGCGGCGCCATGCGATACGGGCACCGCAGTGGGCCCCGGGATCGTGGTTGGGATTGACCTCGGCGGCACGAAGATGGCGATCGGCCTCGTGTCTCGCTCTGGGGATGTCGACGGGTTCCACAGCCGCCCGACACTGGCTGCGGACGGCGCGGGCGCAGTAATCGGCCGGCTTGCTGCGCTGGTGCGCGAGGTCGTAGCCACCGTGCCGGGCGGGATGGGGGCGGTCGCGGCTGTCGGGCTCGCGACTCCGGGCATCGTGGACGCTCACACCGGCACGGTGCGTTACGCGACGCCAGCCCTCCCCGGCTGGACGGGTCTGGCGTTGGGGCCGCGCCTCGCCGAGACTCTCGGTTTGCCGGTGTTCGTACACAATGACGGACACGCGGCGGCGGTCGGCGAGTGGGCGGTGGGTGCGGCAGCCGGTGCGGTGGACGCTGTCGTCGTCGTCCTCGGCACCGGGATCGGCGGCGGGATCATCGCTGGCGGCCGGCTCCTGAGGGGACACCTGGGCAGTGCAGGCAGGATAGGTCACCTGAGCGTCGAGGTTGGCGGTAGGCCCTGCTGGTGTGGAGCGCGGGGTTGCATCGAGCAGTACGCGTCTGGGTCGGCCGTGGCGCGTGACGCCCAGGCCGCCATCGACGGCGGCGCAGCCACGTCGTTGCGCGCGCTTGGACGGCCGCTCACGGCGGCCGACGTGGTTCGGGCCGCCAGGTCTGAAGACGGGCTGGCCCTTGGGCTCCTGTCCGAAGCCGGACGGCACCTCGGCGCCGCCCTGGTGTCGGTGGTGAACATGCTGAGCCCACAAGTGATTGTGGTCGGCGGCGGCCTCGCGGAGGCGGGTCCACTGCTCCTCGGGCCCGCTGAGGAGGTCCTCCGCGAGCGGTTGCCACTTCCGGTCTGGGCGTCCGTTGAAGTCCGCCCCTCGCAATTAGGCTATCGCGCAGCGGTGGCCGGCGCAGGCCTGCTGGCGTGGGAGCGCCTTGGGGCATGAATCGCCCGGCCGCGGGTCCCAAGATCGTCGTGAGCCATGTTACCCACCGGTTCCCCGCGGAGGAGGCCGAGCGGGATCTGGCCCTACAGGATGTTAACCTGACCATCGCACCCAACGAGTTCGTGGCCGTGGTCGGCCGCAGTGGATGCGGTAAGACGACGCTGCTCAACCTGATCGCGGGGCTGCTGCGACCCACGGCAGGCGAGGTCCGCGTGGACGGTCGCCTGGTAGAGGGCCCGGGTCCTGATCGCGGCATGGTGTTCCAAAACTCGGCGCTCTTCCCGTGGTTGACCGCGATCGAGAACGTGGAATTCGGTCCGCGCAATCTGGGCATGCCACCGGAGCGCCGCCGAGCACTGGCACGGGAGCTCATCGACCTGGTGCGCCTTCGTGGTTTCGAGAACCGGTATCCGCGAGAGCTGTCCGGCGGGATGAAGCAACGAGTGGCCATCGCCCGAGCGCTCGCGACCGATCCGGAGATCCTCTTGATGGACGAGCCATTTGGTGCTCTCGACGAGCTCACGCGGGCTGAGATGCAGGAAGAGTTGCTCCGCATCTGGGAAGCACGCCGCAAAACGGTCGTCTTTGTGACCCACAGCATCATGGAAGCGATCTACCTGTCGGATCGCGTGATCGTCCTGAGTCCCCACCCGGGCCGGGTCCGCAAGGAAGTGCCCATTGCTCTGCCGCGGCCCCGGCAGCGCTCGTCCAGCGCGTTCATGGCCTACTACGAGGAGATCCATGGCAGCATCTTCTAGGCCCCAGGTGTTGCACCGTAGTGGAGGCGTCGAGCGCATCGTGGGGGTGCTCACCGTCGCGTCGTTGCTGGCTGCCTGGGAGCTCGCGGGCTATGCTGGCATCCTCAGTCCCTACCACTTCCCGCGACCGTCGCGCCTTCTGGCCACCCTGCGGGATCTGATCGTGATCGGGTTTCCGGTGGGGGTGACCGTCTGGCACCACGTGGGAGCCACGGTGGCGCGGATTGTGCAGGGGTATGTCCTGGCCGCGGTGTTGGCGATTCCGATCGGGTTGGTGGTGGGCGGTATGCCTGCGCTCGACCAGGCCTCGGCACCCGTGATCACGTTCGCCCGTTCGGTGGCCACGATCAGCCTGCTACCCCTGGCGGTAGCGTGGTTCGGGGTGGGGGAGCTGGCCCGTGTGCTGCTCATTGCCTACGGGTGCTTCTGGGTCATCCTGACCAACGTGATCGAGGGCGTCAAGTCCGTGGACCGGGATCTGATCCGGGCGGGCCGCGTCCTGGCAGCCTCACCCCGGCAAGTGTTCACCCGCGTGGTGCTCCCGGCCTCCACCCCTCGGATTTTCGCCGGCATGAAGGTCGCCCTGGGCCTGGCCTTCATGGTCATCGTGGGCGTGGAGATGATCGGGACGATCAAGGGGTTGGGCGCCCTGATCATGGAGGCCCGCACCTTCTACCGCAGTGACGCGGCCATGGTCGGTATGGTGTTCATCGCCCTGTTCGGCTACGTGTTGTCCCGCCTGCTCGATCGGCTGGAGCGCAGTCTCCTGCCATGGAGCGCGGGTGGGGAGGAGACGGGACGGTGAGCGCGCGCAACGCCAGCCGCCACGTCTGGGTGTCGTGGTCCGGGGTCGTTGCCGTCCTGGCGGTTTGGCAGGCGGTATCCACCTTCCGGGTGATCAATCCGGTTGTCTTTCCCGGCCCGGTGGACGTGGTGTGGGCCGCCCTGACGCTGGCGCCACCCGAGCGGGTCCTCGTCCATGTCCGCAGCAGCCTGGTGCGCATCGTCTGGGGGTTTGTGCTCGGCGCCGGGTTGGGCGTGCTCATCGGTGTGGCGTCGGGGTGGTCCCGACGGCTGGGCCACGTGCTGCGGGCACCCATTGAGCTGCTGCGGCCGATCCCCCCGCTGGCGTGGATTCCCATGGCCATCATCTGGTTTGGGCTGGGCGAATCGTCGAAGGTCTTCATCATCTTCCTGGGCGCGTTCTTTCCGATCGTGACCAACGCCCACAAGGGGATGATTGGAATCGACCCGGACCTGTTCCGCGCCGCGCAGACACTGGGGGTGCGTGGCTGGCGGCTGCTCTTGCGCGTGGCGCTGCCGGCCGTGCTGCCAGACATCGCCACGGGCGTCCGCATCGGGTGGAGCCTCAGCTTTGGCGCTCTGGTCGCTGCTGAACTCATCGCCGCCGATCGCGGTCTGGGCTTCATGATCATGAACGCCCGCGAGCTGGGCCAGATCAGCGTGATCATGTACGGCATTATTGTGATTGGTGCACTGAACCTTCTCACCGACTGGTTGATACGGGAAGCGCTGTTCAGGCGACGGCTTCGCTGGCATTTTGGAGCGTAACGAGCACGGGGGTAGCAGAAAAACAACTGAGGAGGGATCGCCGATGGGTGGGTTCGCGCGGTTGGGTGTGGTGATCGCCCTGGTGGCGGCAGTGGCCGGACAATCGTTGGCCGCGCCAGGCGGGACGCTGGAGATCAAGACGCTCTCGATGGGGTTCGGCGTGGACCCCGTGTTCGCGCCGCACATCATCGCCATGGAGAAAGGATGGTTTCGTGAGGCCGGCTTCGAGCGGGTCGAGACCAGGACGTTCACCGCTGGCGCACTTGCCGGCGAGGCGTTGGCAGCCGGGCAGATCCAATTGTGGACGCCCGGCAACCTGCCCCCGATCAGCATGCGGCACAACGGGCTGCCGATCGTGATCCTAGGCACCAATGCCCTGGCCTACATCGACAGGCTGGTGGTGCGAGCCGACGCCAATGTCCAGCGACCGGCAGACCTTTACAACATCCGCATCGGGCTGCTTGAGGGGTCGGTGGCTTCGGCCGTGCTTTATCGTATGGCCGAGTACTACCGGCTCGACGTACGACGGTTGCAGGTCGTGAACCTGCCGCCGCCGGAGCAGCTCACGTCGCTGATTAACACCCAAATCCGGCGGCATTGAGGTAGCGCTGATAAGAATGCCGACACGTCGAGG
>CAZGNA010000144.1:0-7016 GCA_964526945.1 uncultured bacterium | reverse complement strand
CCTTGAACGCATCGAGCGATTCCGAATCTGAGGGTTTTCACGCCCGATTTGGGGTGAACATCGGCCGCCGGCCCCAGGCTCGTCGCGTCTGCGCCAGCACGGGGGTATTCCGGCCGGATCACACGTTGTGGCGCGAGCGCACGCGACGGAGCCCCAGGCTCTGGCCGTCTGCGCCCGCACGGGGACGGCCGTCCCTGTCCGGGTGGGGACGATGAACGTGGGGGGGGGCGGGCAGACCGGGTCCGGGCGCAGGAGTGCTGCGCCGGCGGCGGGAAAAACAGCACCCACCGGGCCGGACACGGTGCTGCGCGGCGGGCGTCCGGCCGGTGACACGGGGAGACGCCGGAAGGGGGTACCTGCGATGGGGCAGGTCAGGCGCGGTCTGGTCCTCGCCGTGGCGGTAGGGACGGCGCTGGCGGTGGCGGTGGCCGCCGCCGGCGTGGCGGGCCCGGCCCCGCGGCTGGAGCGCAACATCAAGGTCGGCATCGTCGACACCTACAGCGGGCCGCCGGCGGTCTTCGGCAACGATGCGCTCAACGGGTTCAAGCTGGCCCTGGCCGACATCAACCGCGAGGGCGTGCTCGGCGCGAAGATCGAGTTCGTCACGCGCGACGAGCGCTTCTCGCCGGAGATCGGGCTCAGCATGGCCCGCGAGCTGGTGCTGCAGGAGCGGGTGGACCTGCTGGTGGGCACCATCAACAGCGCCACGGCGCTGGCCATCTCGGCGTTCGCCCGGGAGCAGCGCGTGCCGTTCATCGTGTGGATCTCCAAGAGCGAGGCGATCACGGGGGCCAAGGGCCACCGCTACGTCTTCTCCACGGGCGAGAACACGGCCATGGCGGGCAAGGCGCTCGCCGAGGCCCTGGCGAAGAAGGGCTACACGCGGTACTGGCTGGCGGCCGAGGATTACGAGTACGGCCACGCCATCACCAACTCGTTCTGGCGCTTCACCAAGCGGGTCAAGCCCGAGGCCACCCTGGCGGGCCAGACGTGGTGGCGCCTTGGCGAGATCGATCTGGTCCCCTACCTGACGCAGATCATGCAGGCCCGGCCCGAGGTGGTGTTCTTCGGCACGGGCGGCGCGGGCATGGCCAACGTCCTGCGCACGATGCGCGTGCTGGGGTTCGCCGGGCGCGTGCCCAGTGCCATCCACACCGCCATCGACCATGCCGTGTTGCGGCCGCTGGGCCCCAACGCGCCCGAGGGCGTCTTTGGCACCATCGACTACCTGTTCTACTACCCCGAGTCGCCCGCCAACCAGGCGTTCGTGCGGGCGTTCCAGGCGGCCTACGGCGGCCCGCCGGGCTTCCCGGCCTTCCACGGCTACATCACCGCCCACTTCATCGCCGAGGCGTACAGGAAGGCGCGCACGCTGGACCGCGAGAAGTTCATCGACGCGCTGGAGGGCCTGCGGATCCCCACGCCGGTCGGCCCGGTGGAGATGCGGCCCTGCGACCACCAGGCGGTGCTGCCCCTCTTCTTCGGCGTGACGAAGAAGACGCCGCAGTTCGAGTTCCTCGTGGCCTCCGACATCGTCACGATTCCGGGGCCCGAGGTCATGCCGACGTGCGACGACATCCGCCGGGCGCGGGGGCAGTAGCGGTGTAGCGGCCGCGCGCCCCATGGGACGGGCCGCCGGCGGCGCACGCTCGCCGCTCCTGCGGTCGCAGGAGCCGGGGACGTACGCCGTCGGGCCCGCCCACGCGCGCAGGGACGTCCGCGTGCCCGGGCCTTGCCTGACGTCGCCGGCATGAGTGCGGGCGCTCCGTGGACCTGACCGCGCTCACGAGCCAGCTGCTGGTCGGCCTGAGCCGGGCGATGATCCTCTTCATCGTCTCCGCCGGGCTCAGCTTCGTCCTGGGCGTCCTGCGCGTGCCCAACGTCTTCCACGGGTCGCTGTACATGCTCGGCGCCTTCGTGGCCTGGACGGTGGCCACGCGTCTGGGCGAGGGGCCGGGCAGCCTGTGGGTGGCCCTGCTGCTGGCGCCCCTGGTGGTGGCGGCCGTGGGGCTGGTCATCGAGCGCACGCTGCTGGCGCGTCTCTACCAGCGCGAGCACCTGATGCTCATCCTCTTCACCTTCGGGGTCATGCTCGTGCTCAACGACCTGGTGAAGCTCGCCTGGGGGCCCGACTACCGCTCGGTCGTCCCGCCGCCCGCGCTCCAGGGCGCGGCGGTCGTCGCGGGCGTGGCGGTGCCGCGCTACAACCTGTTCCTCCTGGCGGTCGGTCCGGCGGTGGCCGCGGGGCTGTGGGCGTTCACGCACCGCACCCGCGTGGGCAAGATCGCCCGCGCGGCAGCGGTCGACCGCGAGATGGTCGCCGTGCTGGGGATCGACGTGAGCCGGGTGTTCGCCCTGGCCTTCCTGGTGGGGTGCTACCTGGCCGGGCTCGGCGGCGCGCTGGTGGCGCCCACCACCAGCATCACGCTGGGCATGGACCACACGATCATCATCGAGGCGTTCCTCATCGTGACCATCGGGGGACTTGGCAACATCTGGGGCGCGCTGGTGGGGTCGCTGCTCTTTGGCATCACCCAGTCGGTCGGGCTGCTGGTCTGGCCGCAGTTTGCCATCGTCTTCCCCTACCTGGCCGTGGTGCTGGTGCTGCTGGTGCGGCCCACCGGGCTGCTGCGGTCGGTCTGGTGAGCACGGCATGCTGACCGCGGTGGCACAGGAGCGGGCGCCGGGCGCGCGCCGTCCCGCCGTCTGGCTGGCGCTCGCCGCCGTGGTGCTGGGGGCACCGGCGGTGCTGCCGCCCTTCTACGTGTACCTGGGAGCGCTGGTCCTGGTCATGGGGTTGCTCGCCGCCAGCCTCAACCTCGTGCTGGGCTACGGCGGCCTCTACCAGTTCCACCACGGGGTGTTCTACGGTGCGGGCGCGTACGCCCTGGCCCTGACGATCACCCGCCTGGGCTGGCCGGCGTGGGTGGGGATCCTGGTGGCTCCGCTGGCGGCGGCCGCCGCGGGGTGGGCCATCGGCGTGTTCTGCGTGCGCCTGACCCGGCTCTACTTCGGCATGCTGCAGATCTCGCTGGGCTCGCTGCTCTGGGCCGTGGCGCTGCGCTGGTACCCCGTCACCGGCGGCGACAACGGCATCCACGGCATTCCGCTGCCGGCGCCCCTGCACACGCTGAGCGGGGCCTACGTCTTCATCGCGGCCACGGCGGGGCTGGCGTTGTGGGCGCTGTGGTGCATCGTGCGCTCACCGTTCGGGGCGACCCTGCAGGCCATCCGCGACAACCCCCAGCGCTGCCAGGTGGTGGGGATCGACGTGCGGGCCCATCAGCTGCTGGCCATCGTCCTCGCCGCCGGATTCGCGGGGCTCGCGGGCGCGCTCTACGTGGTCCTGGAGCGGTCGGTCTTCCCCACGATGCTGTTCTGGGTGCTTTCGCTGGAGATCTTCGTCATGTGCCTCCTGGGCGGCTGGTTCACCTTCTCCGGGCCGCTGGTGGGGGCCGCCCTGATCGTCGTGCTGCGCGCGTTCGCCGGACGGCACACCGAGTACTGGACGTTGATCCTGGGCACCATCCTCATCCTGTTGATCTTCTTCATGCCCGAGGGGATCATGGGCTTCGTGAGCGAGCGCCTGCGCCTGCGGGCGCACGGTGGCGCGCCCGCCCGGCGTGGGGTTGCCGGCCCCGACGTTGCGCGCGGGACTGCCCGAGACGTGACCGCGGATGCCGGCGGGGCGGCCGGCGCCGGGACGGGCCGCAGGGCGCCTGCGCCGGCGGCGGACGACGCGGGCAGGGCGGAGGGTGCCAGTGGCTGAGCTCCTCCGGGTGGAAGACGTGCACAAGGCGTTCGACGGCTTCCCGGCCGTGCGCGGCGCGCACCTGTCGGTGGAGGCCGGGCGCGTCGTCGCCGTCATCGGCCCCAACGGTGCGGGCAAGACCACGCTGTTCAACCTGATCACCGGCGTGCTCGTCCCCGACCGCGGCCGCATCGTCTTCGACGGCGAGGAGATCGGCCGTCTGCCGGCCCACCTCCGCTGCCGGCGGGGCCTGGGCCGCACCTTCCAGCTCGCCACCGTCTTTCCGCGCCTGACGGTGTTCGCCAACGTGCAGGTCGCGGTGCTGGCCCGCCAGGGGCGCAGCCGCGAACTGCTGCGGCCGGCGGCGCGCTTCGGCGTAGACGAGACGCGGGCGATCCTCGAGGTCACCGGGCTGCTCGCCCGGGCGGACGAAGTGGCGGGCACGCTCTCCCACGGGGACCAGCGGATCCTCGAGATCGCCATCGCGCTGGGCAGCCGCCCGCGGCTGCTCGTGCTCGACGAGCCCACCGCGGGCATGTCGCCGGAAGAGACGGCCGCCACCATCGGGCTCATCGGCCGCCTCGCGCGCGAGGGTGGGCTGACGGTGCTCTTCTGCGAGCACGACATGGACGTGGTGTTCTCGGTCGCCGAGAGCATCATGGTCATGCGGCAGGGCCGCACCATCGTGCAGGACACCCCTGACGCCGTGCGGCGCCACCCCGAGGTGCAGGAGGCGTACCTGGGGGTCGCCGGTGCCTGAGCGACCGCACGCCGCCTCACCGTCGCAGCCGGCCAGGCCACCCCAGCCCGCCAGGACACCGCAGCCGGGCGGGGCAGCACAGCCGGCCGGGGCGCCGCAGCGGGCCGCGCCCCAACCGGCCGGAGCACCCCAACGGGCCGACGTGCCACAACCAGCCGGGGTCGCACAGCCGACCGGGGCGACACAACCAGCCGGGGCGCCCCTGCTCCTGGTCGAAGACCTCCACGCCTACTACGGGCAGAGCCACGTGCTCTTCGGCGTCTCTCTGCGCGTCGACCGCGGCGAGGTGGTCTTTTTGCTGGGCCGCAACGGCGCGGGCAAGAGCACCACGCTCAAGAGCATCGTGGGCGTCGTGCCGCCCCGACGCGGGCGCGTGTGGTACAAGGGCGAAGACCTCACCGGGCGGCCGCCCCACGAGATTGCCCGACGGGGCATCGGGTATGTGCCCGACGACCGGCGCATCTTCGCCGACCTGACCGTGGCCGAGAACCTCGAGATCGCCACGCGCGACGGTGGCGGGTACTGGACGCTGGGCCGCGTCTTCGAGCTCTTCCCGGTGCTGCGGGAGAAGCAGCGGCACAAGGGCGGCCATCTCAGCGGCGGCGAGCAGAAGATGCTGGCCATCGCCCGGGCCCTGGTGGGCGACCCCGAACTCCTGTTGCTGGACGAGCCCATGGAAGGCCTGGCGCCGCTGCTGGTGCGGGCGCTGGAGGAGCGCATCGCGGCGCTCAAGGCCACGGGCCTCACCGTGCTGCTGGCCGAGCAGAACGTCCACGCGGTCCTGCGCCTGGCCGACCGCGGCTACGTCATCGACGACGGGCGCATCCGCTACGAGGGGACCGTGGCCGACCTGCGGGCGAACGACGAGGTGCGCCGCCGGTACCTGCTGGTGTAAGCCGGGTAGCGCGCGCAGCCGCGCCGGGCGTCACGCCATCCCGCATGCGCCATCGGTGGCGTCCCGTCATCCCGCGCGCCGCCGGCGCGTCACGCCGTTTCGCTCGCCGTCGGTGCGCGTTACACCATCCCGCGCGCCCCCGACGCGTCATGTCGTCCCCGTGCACCGTCGGACATCACGCGATCCCGCGCGCCCCGACCTGCCGGGGCCGTCGCGCCCGCCTGGGCCGCCTGGTGCGCGCACTCCAGGGCAGTGGCGAGGCTTCCCGTCGCGGACTCCAGCGCCACGGCCGGTGGCCGGCCCTGCGCGATGGCGTCGCGCACGTCGACGACCAGCGCGGCCACCGCGTCGCGGAAGACGTCCTCCTTGGTGCCGGGGAGCGTCTGGCGGAGTTCCACCGTCCACGGCCGGAACAGGGTGCGCCCCTTGCCCATGAGGTTGCGGTCGTACTGCCCCGTCGCCCGCACGGCGTCGGCGCCCAGGGCCTGGACCACTGCGGGGATCTCGTCTTCCTCCAGCAGCGCCATCCCCTCCAGGCGCAGCGGCACCCAGCCGTGCAGCTCCACGACCCCACGGTCGAACACCAGGCGCACGACGGTGCGCTCGATCTCGTAGGGGCGGTCGAACGAGTGACAGAACGTGGCGAAGATGGCGCCCGGGTACTCGACGGCGCAGTAGGCCCGGTCGACCGGCCCGTCAGGGCGCTGGTAGGTCCGCGCCAGGAGCACCGCGGGGCGCCCCAGCAGCTGTTCGAAGACGTCGAAGAAGTGGACGCCGTGTTCCACGAAGATGCCGCCAGAGCGCGCCGGATCCCAGAACCAGTGGCTGGGCGCCAGCGGTTCGTCGCTGGCCAGGTTGTCCACGGCCACGCGGGTGAGCGCGCCCAGCGCGCGGGTGGCTACCAGGCGGCCGACCGCGCGGTAGAGCGGGTTGAAGCGCATGTGGTAGTCGACGGCCACCACCCGTCCGGCGTCGGCCGCCAGGCGGCAGAGGCGGTCGCAGTCGGCGAGGGTCAGCACGGGCGGCTTCTCCAGCAGCACGTGCTTGCCGGCGGCGAGCGCCGCCGCGGCCATCTCGGCGTGCAGGTAGGGCGGCGACGCCACCACCACGAGGTCCACCGGGGCCTGCGCCAGCATCGCCCGGTAGTCGGCGCCCCAGTAGGGGATGCCGTAGCGCGCGGCGGTGGCCTGCGCCGTCGCCTCCACCGAGCCGACCACGGCGGTCAACGTCACGCCCTCCACCGTCCGGAGCGTCTCGATCAGGAACCGGCCGTACCGGCCGGCGCCGATGATGCCCACGCGTGTCATGTGCCGACCTCCTTGCACACGGCTGCACACGGACAGCAAGCGACTGCGGACGACCATACACTGACGACCATACACTATGGTACGCGGCGGCACGGCGCGCTGGGACGTCCATGAGGCTTGAGAGGGGCTGCGCCGCGCTCGGCCCGTAGCGTCAGACGCCGAGGACGCACACTCGATGGCCGTCCACTGGGCACGCCCTGGCCGCGGGGCTCGAGGCCGTCTTGACGATGGAGGGAACTTTCTTATAGTCTTTGAACCCAAATCGGGCGTGAAAACCCTCAGATTCGGAATCGCTCGATGCGT
>CAZGNA010000143.1:0-7046 GCA_964526945.1 uncultured bacterium | reverse complement strand
GACGCAGGCCGCGCGCGGCCCGGGGCCGTGGACATCCCCGGCGCGCGCGCCGTCGCCCGCGCGCTGGGGGCCATCGCCGGGCGTGTCCTGGAGGCCGGGCCGCCGGGCGTGGGGCTTGTCGTCACCGGGGGCGACGTGGCGCTCGCCACCTGTCGTGCCCTCGGTGCTCGGGCCATCGAGGTCCTGGGCGAGGTGTTCCCGTTGTGCGCTGCCGGCCGTCTGCTGTATGGTCGCCATGAGGGTACGCCGATCGTGACCAAGGGCGGCATGGTCGGCGACGACGATGGGCTGGTGCGCGCGTGGCGCGCTCTGCGGGAAGGGTGGGTACCCGCATGGAGCCTGTGATCGGCGTGACGATGGGTGATCCGGCCGGCATCGGGCCGGAGATCGTGACCAAGGCCGTCGTGCGTCCCGACGTCCTCGGCCACGCGCGCCCGCTGGTGATCGGGAACGCCGCGTACCTCGCGCGCACGGTCGCCGCCCTCGGGTTGGACGCCCGGGTCACGACGGACGGCGACCCCGCCCCTCACCGCATCGTCGTCCACGACGTGGCGGTGCCGGCCCTCGATGGGGTGCGGCTGGGCGCCGTGCAGGCCATCGCGGGGCAGGCCGCCGCGGCCTACGTGGAGACGGCGGTGCGCTTGGCGCGCGCGGGCCGCATCGTGGCCGTCGCCACGGCACCGCTGCACAAGGAGGCGCTCTGGGCCGCGGGCTACCCGTATCCCGGGCACACCGAGATGCTGGAAGCCCTCACCGGCAGTCCCTACAGCCTGACCATGTTCCAGGTGCGGGGGCTGCGCATCTTCTTCCTCACCCGCCACCTGGCGCTGCGCGACGCCATCGCGCAGATCACGGCCGAGCGCACGCTCCAGACGCTGGAGCGCATGCAGGAGGCGCTCGCGCGCCTGGGGCTCCCGCGGCCGCGCATCGCGGTCGCCGGCCTGAACCCCCACGCCGGCGAAGGCGGGCGCCTGGGCACCGAGGAGCGTGACCACCTCGCGCCCGCCGTCGCCGAGGCACGACGGCGCGGGCTGGACGTCGTCGGGCCCGTGCCGGCCGATGCGGTGTTCGCCCAGGCGCTGGAGGGACGGTACGACGCGGTGCTGGCCCTCTACCATGACCAGGGGCACATCGCCGCCAAGACCCTCGACTTCCACGGCACGGTGAGCGTGACGCTGGGCCTGCCCTTCATCCGGACGTCGGTCGACCACGGGACGGCATTCGACATCGCGGGCAAGGGCGTCGCGCGCGAGGACAGCATGGCTGCGGCGATCGTGGCGGCGGCACGGCTGGCGCGCGTCGGGGTCGGAGCCCGATAGGCGCGGGGCGACACGCGTCGCATCCGGACAGCGCCCGCGGCAAGAGACCCAGGGTGGAGGTGATCGCAGGTGGACGACCTCAGACTGCGTTCGGAGGGTGCCGCGCGGCCGACCCGCCGCGCGTTCCTGAAGAGGTCGGCGATCGTCCCGGCCCTGGGTGCGCTCGCCGGCCTCATCTGGCAGGTGACCGGCGGGCGGTTGGGGGCGCTGGCACAGCCCGTCGCGTTGCAGCCTACACCGCCCTGCCCGGACGCCGACGACGTCACCCCGCCGCAGACCGCGGGTCCCTTCTACAAGCCCAGCTCGCCGCGCCGGGGGTCGCTCCTCGAGCCGGGCGTGACCGGGACCAGGGTGATCCTCTCCGGCCGCGTGGTGACCACGGCGTGCCGGCCGGTCGCAGGGGCGCTGCTGGACTTCTGGCAGGCCGACGACAGCGGTCGGTACGACAACGCAGGCTTTCGGTTGCGCGGCCATCAGATCGCTGACGAGGCGGGGCGGTATCGACTGGAGACCATCGTCCCCGGGGCGTACGCCGGACGCACCCGCCACATCCACGTCCGGGTGGCGGCCCCCGACGGGCCCGTGCTGACGACGCAGCTCTATTTCCCGGACGAACCCCGCAACCAGACGGATTTCCTGTTCGACCGCAGGCTGGTGATGCGGGTGCGCGACACGTCCGGCGGCAAGGTAGCGAGCTTCGACTTCGTGCTGGACGTGCGGCGGTAATCTGCGCCGGCGATCGTTGTCGCCTCGGCCGGCACGGCAGCGCGGCAGCTCCACCCGCGTCTCCCGGCCTCCGGCACGCGCGCGCACGTGGCACACCGCTGTTCCGGCACCACCCAGGACGGGAGAAACCGCGCTACACCGGTGCCCCCTCGGCCCCCAGCCGACGCATCACGCCCGCCACGAACGCGGCGCGCTCGGGGTCGGTGCGCAGCAGGTCGTCGCGCGCGTGGTCGGTCGGGAGGGCGCCGCCCGAGGCGGTCCACCAGGCCTCGAAGTCCTGCGCCCAGCCTTCCTCGGGGCGTTCCGCGCTGTACGCGTCGAGCAGCCGGCCCGCGGCTCGGGCGGCGTCCCACAGGGGGAAGTAGCCCTGCCAGCGCTCCTGTGGCGTGAGCAACAGGTACCAGACCGCGTGGCCCAGTTCGTGCAGGTCGCCGCGGTACGTGCCGTAGCCGGTGTGGCGGCCGGTCGCGATCGCCTCGGTCATGGCCAGGACCCGTCGGGGCGGGTAGTAGAACGCGGGGCCGGACCAGATGGCGGGGTTGGCGTCGTCGACGCGCACCTCGTCCCCGGGCTGGACGCTCACGGTCATGCCCTGTGCCAGGCAGGCCTCCACCAGCGACCGCAGCGGCTCCCAGCGTCGCCGCAGCGCGTCTGGCAGGTCCTCCCAGGTCATGCGCGGCAGCGCATCGCGGCGCGACGTCAGATCAGCCATGGCAGCAGCCGCCTGGTGCGCGCACGGTAGCCGGCGTAGTCGGGGAAGCGCTCGAGGAGCCACCGCTCCTCGATGCGCGCCTTCGCGTCGAGGTAGAGCGCCAGCGCGCCGGCCAGGGCCAGATGGACGCCGCTGGCGCGCCACAACGCCCAGCCCACCGCGGCCACGATGAGGCCACCGTAGATGGGATGCCGCACGCGGGCATAGACCCCGGTCTGCACCAGCACGGCGCGATGCCGTGGACGGGGCAGGGGGCTGAGGCTGGGGCCCAGCGCGCGGACCGCCGCCGCAGCGTACGCCAGCCCGACGACGACGAGCGCGGCGCCGAGCACGGCGAGGACGCGGCGGGGTGCGCCACCCCATGCCCAGCCGGGTGGGGTGAGCGCCAGCGCCAGGATGAGCGCCGTCTGGCCGGCGACCCACCATTCACCGCGCGGGCCCTTCCACCACGGCTGGCGCGTGCGGACGTCCACGACGGTCGCTTCCCCCTGGCCGTGGTGATTCGCTGCAACGTGCGCGCATTCCCCACTGCGGGCGTTACGGCGAGCGAGGCGTCGACCGGCGGGATCGCTGGCCGCAGGCGCGAACTGCATCCCGGGGCGTGGGAACCGACGCATGACAACCTGCGCCCCGGGGAGGGTCGCATGGCACGACAGCAGGTCACCAGCGGTACTCAGGTCGTCGGCCATGTCCGCCCGGCCACGAGCATGGTCGAGGTGCGTCGGCTGATCACCCCCGAGGTGCTGGTCGAGATCGAGGCCGACGCGATCGTCGGCGCCGGCCAGGCGCTGCCCGGTGCGCCGGCGCGTTGAACGGGATGTCCTCCCCGCGGCCGCTGAACGTCACCTTCGACACGAAGGTCCAGGTGCGATTCGCGGTGTCCGAGGCCGCCGTCGGGCGGCGGCTGCCCGCGCCGTGGCGTCCGGCGCCCGCACCCGGCGGTCCCCACGCCGGCGCCACGGTGGTCGCGGTGTTCTCGGAGGTCCTGCTGCGTCTGGACGCCACTGGCCGGCCGGCACCGGCCGCCCAGACCCGCCACCTGGCGATCCTGGCGCCGGCCGCGCACCCGGCGGGCGAGCGCGCGACGTTCCTGCTGGCGATGTGGACCGCGCACCCCCACGGCGTCCCTGGCCCGCTGGGGCTCGCGCAGCCGGCGGTCGTCCGACACGCGCAGGTGGTGGAAGGCGAGGGGCTCGGCGCCACGGGCGAGGAACACTACGAGGCGGCGCCCCGCGACGGCGGGCGGGTGCGTCTGGCGCTCCGTTACCAGCGCGGCCTGCTCGAGCACGCCGCCTGGCCCACCGTGCTGCGCTCGGCGGCGGCGCCCACCCTCGCTCGCCGGTACGAGAACGAAGCGCTGCTGGACGTGGTGCGCAGCGCGCCAGCGGGGGTGGACCGCGTCGCGGAGTTCTCCCTGAGCGTGGACCTGCCGGCCCTGGCCGACCTGCTGGACGGGCGCGAGCGCCTGATCAGCATCACGACCGTGCCCTGGTTCGTCCGCCGGGAGTACGCGTGCTGAACGGCGCGCCGGCACGGTGTCCGCGAGGATCACCGCGCCGTGCAGCTGCTGCAACCCGACCGGTCGCGCGGGCGCACCACCGCCGGTGCGCCTCGCGCCGCGTGCGCCGCACGCCACGCGATGGCCCCACGCGGTGCTGCAGCCCGACCGGGTTGCGCGGCGCCCCGAAGCGACCTGGGGCGTTCGGTGGACGCTACACCGCGATGAAGACGTTCTTCACCTCGGTGTACAGGTCCAGGGCGTGCATGCCCAGCTCGCGGCCGAACCCGCTCATCTTGAACCCGCCGAAGGGCGCTTCCTGGTGCACGCTGTGGTTGCTGTTGATGCTGAGGACGCCGCTGCGGATGGCCTTGGCCAGCCGCAGGGCGCGACCGAGGTCGCATGTCCACACCGACCCCGACAGGCCGTAGGGCGAGTCGTTCACCATGCGCACCACGTCGGCCTCGTCGTCGAAGGGGATCAGGCAGGCCACCGGCCCGAAGATCTCCTCGCGGGCGACGCGCATCTCGTTGCGCGCGTCGGCCAGCACCGTCGGCAGGAGGAAGGCGCCGGCCGCCAGGCGTGGATCGTCGGGCGGGGTGCCGCCGTAGGCCACCGCGACGCCCTCGCGGCGTCCCAGCTCGATGTAGCGGAGCACGTGGGCCCGCTGGGCCTGCGAGACCAGCGGGCCCATCTCGGTGGCGGGGTCCAGCGGATCGCCCACGCGCAGACGGCGCGCGGCATCCACGAACAGGGCGGTGAACCGGTCGTAGACGCTCCGTTGCACGAAGACCCGGCTCCGGGCGCAGCAGTCCTGTCCGGCGTTGCCGTAGACCGCCAGCGCGCCGCTGGCAGCCGCGCGCTCCAGGTCGGCGTCGGCGAAGATCACGTTGGGCGACTTCCCGCCCAGTTCCAGCGAGACACGGGTCATCGTGTCCGCGGCCAGCTTCATGATCTGGATCCCGGTGGTGGTCTCGCCCGTGAAGGCGACCTTGCCCACCAGCGGGTGCGTGACGATGGCCGCCCCGGTGGTCGCCCCGGGGCCCGTGATCACGTTCAGCACGCCGGGTGGCACGCCGGCCTCCAGCGCGAGCAGCCCGAGGCGCAGCGCGGTGAGCGGCGTGTACGAGGCCGGTTTGAGGATGACCGTGTTGCCGGTGGCCAGCGCGGGCGCCACCTTCCACGAGGCGATGAGGAACGGGAAGTTCCAGGGCACGATCAGCCCCACCACCCCGATGGGCTGGCGCAGCGTGAAGTCCAGACCGCGGTCGGCGACCGGGATCGTCTCGCCGAAGTACTTGTTGGCGGCACCGGCGTAGTACTCGAAGCAGCCGGCCGCCGCCTCGATCTCGCTGCGGGCGTCGGCCAGCGTCTTGCCGCCCTGCCGCACCTCTAGCACCGCGAGCTCTTCGGCGTGGCGGCGGATCGCGTCCGCCAGCCGCAGCAGCACGCGGCCCCGGTCGGTGGCGCTGCGGTCCGCCCAGCGGCCGTCCTCGAACGCCTGCCAGGCCACCTGCGCGGCCCGGTCCACGTCCTGGGGCCCGCCCTGGGGCACCTCGGCCACGACGGTCCCGGTGGCGGGATCGACGACCTCGAACGTCTGGCCGTCCAGCGCGGGCACGGGCTCGCCGCCGATGACCATGGACATGGCCAGGCGCTGAATGCTCTGTCGTGTGCTTTGCGATGCGTCCATGTGCGTGCCTCCCGGGGTCCTGGGGGACAGTTCCCTGTCCGGTCTGCCCCACCCTGCGCGGGGGACCAGAGGCCCGGGCGCGCCCCACCGACGGCAGGATCCCTCCCGGGTTCCGGTCCGTCCCCGGCCCCCGCGCCAGCGCGGGTGCAACGCGGTACAATGCGGCCATGGACCGGGTGCGCCGTCCGGGCGGGTCTTGGAACCGTCCGATGGCATGGAGGAGGGATCGATGTCGCTACGCCTGTGCGTGATCAACGGGTATCCTGCGCCCAACCGCGAGGTGCTGCGCCAGGCCGGGCACTGCAGCGCCGACGAGATGTACGTCTGGGCGTTCCGCACGCTGGCGCCGGAGGCCCGACTCGACGTGCTCTACCTGGCCGACCTGGACGTCCCCGTGCCCGACGACGACTGGATCGCGGGCTACGACGCCTTCCTGTGGACCGGGTCGAACCTGACGATCTACGAGGACGACCCCCGGGTGCAGCGCCAGATCGCGTTCTGCCGACGCATCTTCGAGGTGGGGCGGCCCCAGTGGGGCAGCTGTTGGGGCGTGCAGCTGGCGGCGGTGGCGGCGGGCGGCGAGGTGCGCAAGAACCCGCGCGGCCGCGAGATGGCCGTCGCCCGCAAGATCCACCTGACGCCCGAAGGCCGCGCCCACCCCATGTACCAGGGGAAGCCCGAGGTCTTCGACGGGTTCATCTCGCACCTGGACGAGGTCACCCGCATCCCGGAGGGCGGCACGCTGCTGGCCACCAACGCGCACACGCGGGTGCAGGCGCTGGAGGTCCGGTGGGGCCGCGGCGTCTTCTGGGCCACGCAGTACCACCCCGAGTACGACCTGACGCAGATGACCCGGCTGCTCGTGGCCCGCGGCGAGGCCCTCATCAAGGAAGGCTTCTTCGCCGACCGCGCCGCGCTGGACCACCGCGTCGCCCGCATGGAGGCTCTGGCCCGCGATCCGTCGCGCAAGGACCTGCGCTGGGACCTGGCGATCGACGACGACCTGCTTGACGAGCGCGTTCGCCTGACCGAACTGCGGAACTGGGTGCACGCGCTGGTGCTCCCCTCGGTCGATCGGCGGCTGGAGCGGGTCTAGAG
>CAZGNA010000142.1:0-7077 GCA_964526945.1 uncultured bacterium | reverse complement strand
CCTCGCTCCTACGGCCAGCATGGCCTCGGAGAGGTCCACGCCCACCACCCGGCCGCCGGGGCCGCCGACCCTGGCGAGCCCGACCAGCAGATCTCCGGTCCCGCAGCACACGTCGACCGCGCGGCCACCCCGCTGCAGGCCTGCGGCCCGCACCGCCCCGCGTTTCCACAGCAGGTGCGTCCCACCGCTCAGCAGATGGTTGAGGAGGTCGTAGCGGCCGGCGATCGCGTGAAAGGCCTCCCGTACCCAGGCGCGCCGTGTCGCAGGCGGTGCCGCCAGATCGGGCGCGCCGGCCCCCCGGAACGACGCCACCCCGTGACCGCAGCCGCTTGCCGCCTCCTCCGCCCGATCCCCATCGGTGTGTGCGCGCTCCGCCCGGAGACCCTCTGCGCTGCCTGCCACGTGTGCCTCAACCGCGGGCAGGAAGGCCGGGAGAAGCTGCGCGGGCAGCGCGCGCCGCATCAGCTTCCCTCCGGTCGAGCGCGGCAGATCGTCCACCACCCAGATGCGACGGGGCACCTTGAAGCGGGCGAGCTGCGCGGCGCAGAACGTCTGCAACGCCGGCACGTCCACCTGCGCGCCGGGGCGCGCGACCACTGCCGCCGCCACGGCCTGGCCCCACTCGGGGTCGGGCACCCCGAACACGCCCGCGTCGGCCACGGCCGGATGCGCCCGCAGCACCGCCTCCACCTCCGACGGATAGACGTTCTCGCCGCCGGTGACGATCAGGTCGTCACGGCGGTCCACGACGACCAGGTCGCCGTCCGCGTCGAGGTAGCCGAGGTCGCCGGTGTGGAGCCAGCCGTCGCGCAGAGCGTGCGCGGTCTCCGCGGGCCGGTTCCAGTACCCCACCATGACGGTCGGACCGCGCACGAGGATCTCGCCGACCGCGCCCGGTGGCGCGTCGATGCGCACCTCCACCGGGAAGAGCGGCCGGCCGGCGGCCCGGCGCTTGCGCGCGAACTCGTCGGGTGGCAGGGTGGCCACCTGCGAGGCCGCTTCGGTGAGCCCGTAGGTCGGCGCCACCGGCACGCCCAGCGCCGCACAGCGCTCGAGCAGGTCCTCTCCGGCCGGGCCGCCGCCGAGCAGCACGCATCGCAGCGAGGGCGGAAACGGCCGGTGGGCCCGGGCGTCGAGCATCCGCTGCAGCATGGTGGCCACCACGGAGACCATCGTGACTCCACCGGCGTCGATGGCCCGGTTCGCAGCCTCGGCGTCGAACCCGTCGTGCACGACCAGCGGCATGCCGTACAGCACGCACCGCCACAGCAGCGCCAGGCCGCCCACGTGGTAGAAGGGCAGGACCGCGAGCCAGGCGTCGTCGCGCCGCACGCCCAGGTGCAGCGCCGACCCCGCCGCGTTCCACCAGTGGTTGCCGAACGTGAGCTGCGCGCCCTTGGGGCGACCGGTCGTGGCCGAGGTGTAGACGATCCCCTGCACCTGCGACAGGTCGACGCGCTCGCGCAGCCGGGCATCGGCCTCTGGCTCCCGTGCCACGGCTTCGACCAGCAGCAGGCGCAACGCCCCAGACGCGCCCGCGCCGCCACCGACCGCCGGCCGGGCCTGGGCGGCCAGGCGCTCTTCGCTGAGCAGCCACCGTGCGCCGCTGTCCGCCAGTTGCCAGGCGAGTTCGGGCGTGGCCAGGCGCGTGTTGAGGGGCACCATCACCGCGCCCAGGCGCGCCAGCGCAAAGGCGGTCTCGGCGTAGGTCGGGCCGTTGCGGAGCAACACCGCGACGTGGTCCCCCGCCGCGACCCCCAGGCCAGCCAGCCGCCGGGCAAGGCGCGCGGCGCGCCGGTCGAGGTCGGCGAACGTGAGCTGCTCGTCCCCGGCCACCAGGGCCAGCCGCCCGCCTGCGACGCGCGCGCGGTAGGCCAGCCAGTCGGGCGTCAGCATGCCGCGTCCTTTGCTCCTCTCCCGCCGGGCCGGTACAGCAACAACCCGCCCGCTCGTACCGTCTCCGGCGTGCGCGACGCCATGACCCTCCTCACACCAGGCTGGCGCCCAGCAGCGCGCCGTAGACGAGGTGAAGCCGGGCGGTGCGCTTCAGCACCGCCACGAGCGCCGGCGGGTCGCGGTGCCACCACGCCGCATGCCCGAGGGCCAGGAACTCGGGTAGCGCGAGCCACGGCAGCCAGAACCGCCGGCTGGCCCAGCCGGCCTGCCACAGCGCCAGGGGCGCGACGACCGCCGCGAGCAGCAGCGCCTGGTAGAGCAGGCGCGTGCGCACCGGGCCCAGGCGCACCGCCAGCGTGCGCTTGCCCGCCGCCGCATCGGTGGCGAGGTCGCGCAGGTTGTTGGCCACGAGGATCGCCGCGCACAGCAGGCCCACGGGCACCGAGGCGGCGAGTGCCACCCCGCTGAGGCGCCCCAGTTGCACGAAGGCCGTGCCGGTCACGGCCACGATCCCGAAGAACACGAACACGAACACCTCGCCCAGGCCGTGGTAGCCAAGCGGCCAGGGCCCGGCCGTGTACGCCATCCCCGCGAGGATCGACAGCGCCCCGGCCACCAACACCGGCCAGCCCCACTGCCACACGAAGACCAGCCCGACGGCCCCGGCCACGCCAAAGCACGCGTAGGCGCCAGCCAGCACGGCGCGCACCGGCAGCCAGCCGGCCTGGGTGACGCGAGGGGGCCCCTGGCGCGTGGCGGTATCGGCGCCCCGCAGGAAGTCGGCGGCGTCGTTGTGGAGGTTCGTGCCGATCTGGATCGCGAGCGCCACGACCAGCGCGCCAAGCGCCGCCAGGGGCGCAAACCCACCCTCGGCCGCGGCCGCACCGCTGCCCACCAGCACCGGCGCCACGGCCGCCGACAGGGTGGGGATGCGGGCCGCCACCACCCAGGCCCGCGAGCGGGGCATCACGGGTAGCGCGGGAACTTCGAGAAGTCGGGCCGGCGCTTCTGGAGGAACGCGTCGCGGCCCTCCTTCGCCTCGGCCGTCAGGTAGTAGAGGAGCGTGGCGTCGCCGCCGAGCTGCTGGATCCCGGCCAGCCCGTCGGTATCGGCGTTGAACGCCGCCTTGAGGAGGCGGATGGCCAGCGGGCTCTTCTCGAGGATCTCGCGCGCCCACTGGACGCCTTCCTCCTCGAGGCGCTCCAGGGGCACCACGGCGTTCACCAGGCCCATCTCGAGCGCCTGCTGGGCGGTGTACTGCCGGCACAGGTACCAGATCTCGCGGGCCTTCTTGTGCCCGACGATGCGGGCCAGGTACGTGGACCCGTACCCGGCGTCGAAGGAACCCACCCGTGGTCCGGTCTGGCCGAAGATGGCGTTGTCGGCGGCGATGGTGAGGTCGCAGACCGTGGCGAGCACGTTGCCGCCGCCGATGGCGTACCCTGCCACCAGGGCGATCACGGGCTTGGGGAGCACGCGGATCAGCCGCTGGAGGTCGAGCACGTTGAGGCGCGGGATCCCGCGTTCGTCGAGATAGCCCGCATCGCCGCGCACCCGCTGGTCACCGCCCGAGCAGAACGCCTCGGTGCCCGCGCCGGTGAACAGGATCACGCCCACCGCGGGGTCCTCGCGCGCGCGCGAGAAGGCGTCGATGAGCTCCACGATCGTCTGGGGGCGGAAGGCGTTGCGGACCTCGGGCCGGTTGATGGTGATCTTCGCCATCCCCTCGGCCTGCTCGTACAGGATGTCGGTGTACTCGCGCACCTTCTGCCACGCTACGGGCATCCTCCCATCACCTCGTCGACAGGCCGGCGCCGAGCGCCTCGGCTGCCGCGGCCCAGATCTCCTCGTGCAGGCGTACGTTGCGCGCCCGGTCGGTGCGCACCTCGACGATCGACAGCCCCGACCCTGCCAGCCCGGCGCGCACCTGGTCCCGAAAGGCGTCCCACCCCTCGAAGGCGGCGTACGTCGCGTCGTACAGCGCGGCCGCATGGCGGAACGCCAGCCCGTGGGGCGTGCCGAAGAGGGGCTCGAAGTAGGCCGGGTACGCCGCCTGCGGCATGAAGTTGAAGATCCCGCCGCCGTCGTTGTTCAGCAGCACGATCGTGGCCGCGAGCCCGTGCAGCCGCGCCGCCAGCAGGCCGTTCATGTCGTGGTAGAACGCCAGGTCGCCCAGCGCCGCCACCACGGGCCCCCCTGCGGCCGCGGCCGCGCCCAGGGCGGTCGAGACCAGCCCGTCGATGCCGCTCGCGCCGCGGTTGCCCAGCACGCGCAGGCGCGTGCCGACCGACGGCAGGAACGTGTCGGCGTCGCGCACCGGCATGCTGTTGCCCACCACCAGCAGCGCGCCGTCGGGCAGCAGGCTGGCCAGCTCGGCGAAGACCCGGCCATCGAAGGGCTCAGCGATCTCGCGCAGACGGCGCGTCATCGCCTCGCGCGCCGTGCGGCCGAGCGCGAGCCACCGCGCGGCCCACGCATCGCGGGCGGAGACCGGGCGGTGGCCGTCCAGCGCCGCGACCAGCGCGTCGCACACCCGGCGCGGGTCGGCGGCCACCAGGTCGCTGGCGACCCGCAGCGGGTCGCTCCAGCCGCCGTCGTCCACCACGATCTGGCGCGCGCGGGCGTGCCGCTGCAGGTACTGTTGCAACGGCCGCGACGCCGGCAGCCCGCCAAAGCGCACCACGACGTCGGGCTCCAGCGCCGCCGCGGCGGCCTCCGCACGCAGCACGAGATCGTAGGCGGCGACCACCAGGCGGCGGTCGTGGGGGCCGCACCGTACCTGCGAGAGGGGATCTGCCAGCAACGGCGCCTGCAGGGCCGCCGCCAGCCCGGCCACCGCGGCCGGGAAGGCCGGGTCGTCCTGCGGCCCGCACACGATCAGAGGCCTGCGCGCCGCCCAAAGCGCCTCGACGAGCGCGCGTAGGGCCTCAGGCTCGACGGCGCGCACCCCGCGCACCACGGCCGTGTAGGGCCGGCCGCTCTCCCGTCCCATCCACGCCACGCCCGCACGGTCGTCGTCGGGCGGCAACTCGTGGGGGGCCGGCTGGGGCACCAGCGGTTCCCGGAACGGGAAGTTCAGGTGCACGGGCCCCGCCGGCGCTCCGAGCGCCACCGCGACGGCCTGCGCCGCGAGCTGGCGCGCGTAGCGCAGCATCGGCTCGGTGGCCAGGGGCGGGGCCACCTCGGCGAACGACTTGACGTGCACGCCGAACAGCCGGAGCTGGTCGATCGTCTGGTTGGCGCCCGCATCCCGCAGCTCGTGCGGTCGGTCGGCGGTGAGCACGAGAAGCGGCACGCGGCCGAAGCGCGCCTCCACCACCGCCGGGAGGAAGTTGGCCGCGGCGGTGCCCGACGTCGAGACCACGGCGACCGGCGCCCGCGCCGTCCGGGCCAGCCCCAGCGCGAAGAACGCGGCCGCGCGCTCGTCGATGTGCGTCCACACCTTCAGGCCCGGCTGTCGCGCAGCCGCGATGGCCAGCGGCGTCGAGCGCGAGCCCGGGCACAGGCACAGGTGCGCCACCCCGGCCCGCACCAGCTCGTCGACCACCGCGCCCACGAACGCGTAGGTGGCGTTCTCGGGGATCATCGACAGCCCGACAGGGCCGCAGGCGCCTCCAGCGCCTCGGCCAGCGGCCGCAGCTTCAGGCACGACTCGGCGTACTCGGCGTCGGGGGCCGAATCGGCCACGATCCCGCAGCCGGCGAACAGGGTGGCGCGGCTGCCGCACAGCAGCGCCGAGCGGATGGCGACGGCGAGCTCCCCGTCGCCTGCGGCGTCCACCCACCCGACGGGACCGGCGTACCAGCCACGCTCGAAGCTCTCCCGCGCGGTGATCCATGCCAGCGCCACGTCGCGCGGCACCCCACCGACCGCCGGCGTGGGGTGCAGGCGGCCTGCCAGGTCCAGCAGCCCGTACCGGTGCCGCAGGCGACCCTGCACGGGGGTGTAGAGGTGTTGCACGTTCGAGACGCGCAACAGTCGCGGCGTCCCGGCCACGGCCACCTCGGCGCACGCAGCGACCATCGCCTCGCGGATCGCGTCGACGACCACCGCGTGCTCGATGCGGTCCTTCGGGCTGGCCAGCAGCGCCTCGCCAAGGCGCTGATCGTCATCGGGCGTTGCCCCGCGGGGCGCCGATCCGGCCAGCGCGCCCGTTGTCACCATGCCATCGCGCACGCGCAGCAACCGCTCGGGCGTTGCCCCGAGAAAGCACTTGTCTGCCCGCGCCACGGCGAACAGCGTGCAGTCCGGATAGCCCGCCTGCAGACGGCGCAGGGCCGCGGCGGCGTCCACGCCGATGCCCTCCACGGTCACCGCCCGCGCCAGGACCACCTTGCGCAGCTCGCCACGCTGCACCGCCGCCGCGGCATCGGCGACGAGCGTCTTCCAGACGGCAGCCGGCGGGTGCTCCTCTGCGAGCGATGCGGCCCGCTGCCCCGGCCCCCGCGGGCTGCCCACGTCCCCGGGCGTTCCTGCGGCCGGCGCGTCGCCCGTGTGGTGAGATCCCACGAGGCTCGCACGGCGGCCGGTGCCGGCCCCGGCCGGCGGTACCGGCTGGGGCGGATCGTCCGACGTGAGGAGCGCAGCGAGCTGCTCGGCCGTACGTCGCGGCGCCTCTTCCCCCTCCGGTGGCACGAGCACGCTGAGGATCGCTTCCGCACGGGCACCCTGGGTTCGCACCGTGAGCGCGGGGACCACGAGCAGACCGGGTGGGAACCCCTCCCATGCGGGCTCCTGCGCCACCTGGGGCGCAAAGGCGAATCCACCCAGGGCCACCGGACCCCGCGCGTCACCGGCACCGCACGCCCGGGCGACACAGCGCCGCCAGGCCTCGCCCGCCGTTTCGAACCGTCGGCCGCCACCTACCACGACCTCCCAGGCGACGCCCAGCCCGACGATCGACAGATCGTCCGCCGGGCGCGCCCACAACAGCCGTGTGGTCACCAGGCCCTCCGCGCGGGCGAAGAGCGTCACCGGGTCCGCAGCGGGCGCGGGCGCCGACGCCCACGCCAGCACCGGCCGGCCGGAGCGCCGGGCGGCGCTGCGGGCTCGGGCGAGCGCGGCCTCCAGGCGCGCCAGGAGCAGCACGGAGGGCGTGGCGAGATGCGCGCGTTGCATCCCTCAGGAGACTCCGCGCCCGCGTGCGGCGTCGCGACCCTTCGCCGCGCCAGGACCGCTGCC
>CAZGNA010000141.1:0-7216 GCA_964526945.1 uncultured bacterium | reverse complement strand
ACGTCGGCGGCGGGTTCGGCGTCAAGGGCGCGCTCCCGCCGGAGGCCGCGCTGGCCGCCATCGCCGCTGTGGACCTCGGGCGGCCGGTGCGCTGGCTGGAGGACCGCCGCGAGAACCTGCTGGCGACGTACCAGGGGCGCGGGCTCGACGCCGACGTCGCGGTGGCCGCCGACGCCGACGGCCGCGTGCTGGCGGTGCGCGCCCGTCTCGTGGCCGACAGCGGCGCCTACCTCTTCCCGCCCACGGCCAACATGCCCGTGACCACGGGCACGTTGCTGGTGGGCGCGTACGCGGTGCCGGCCGCCGAGGTCGAGGTGCTCAGCGTGGCGACCACCAAGGTGCCGCTGGGCCCCTACCGCGGGGCCGGCCGGCCCGAGGCCGCGCTGATCGTCGAGCGCATGATGGACCTCCTCGCGCACGAGGTAGGGCTCGATCCCGCAGAGATCCGCCGGCGCAACGTCATCCCGCCCGCGGCCTTCCCCTACACGACGCCCTTGGGCCTGACCTACGACTCGGGGAACTACGCGCAGGCGCTGGACCGCGCCCTGGACCTCGTGGAGTACGACCGCTGGCGCGCCGAGCAGCGCCGTGCGCGCGCAGACGGCCACCTGCTGGGGATCGGGCTGGCGCTCTACGTCGAGCGCGCTGCGCCGCAGTTCTGGGAGAGCGCCGAGGTGACGGTCGATCCGGGCGGCCGCGTCGTGGTGCGCACCGGGTCCACCGCCCACGGCCAGGGCCACGAGACGACCTTTGCGCAGATCGCCGCCGACGTGCTGGGGCTCGACCCCGCGCAGGTCGCGGTCCGCCAGGGCGACTCGGCGGTGGTGCCGCGGGGCGTCGGCACGTTCGGGAGCCGCTCGATGGCCACCGGCGGGTCGGCGGTGCTGCTGTGTGCGCGCGCGATCCGCGAGAAGGCTTCGGCGATCGCCGCGCACCTGCTGGAGGCGGCGGTCGACGACATCGAGTGGGCCGACGGCGCGCTCCACGTGCGGGGCCTCCCCGCGCGGGCCGTGCCGTGGGCGCAGGTCGCGGCCGCAGCCTACGACCCCACGAAGTTGCCGGCGGGCCTGGAGCCGGGCCTGCACGCGGTGCACTACGTCGCCCTGCGCGGCCCGGTGTTCCCCTACGGCGTCTACGCCGCGGTGGTGGAGATCGAACGCGAGACCGGCGAGGTGCGCATCCTGCGCTTCGTCGCCGTCGACGACGCCGGCCGCCTGGTGAACCCGCTGCTGGCCGAGGGCCAGGTGATCGGCTCGACCGTCCAGGGGCTGGGCCAGGCGCTGTGGGAGGAAGTCGTCTACGACGAGACGGGACAGCCGCGCACCGCCACCTTCGCCGACTACGCCCTGCCCCGCGCGCCCCACGTCCCGCCCATCGTCACCGCGTTCCTGGAGACCCCCTCGCCGTTCACGCCGCTGGGCGCCAAGGGGATTGGCGAGTCGGGCACCATCGGCACGCTCCCGGCGGTGGCCAACGCCGTGGCCGACGCGCTGCGGCCGCTGGGCATCCGGCACGTCGACGTCCCCTTCACGCCGCCGCGCCTGTGGAAGCTGCTCGCCGGCAGGTGACCCACGTGCGTCGCGCGGCCAACAGGACCCCGGCGGACGGCCCGGCGCGGTTTTGCCACGCAGCCCATGGGTGAGGCGGCACTCACAGCGCTGGCGATCTTCGCCGACCCCGCGCGGCTTGGGCTGCTCTTCGCGGGCGTGCTGGCGGGTCTGGTGGTGGGCGTCATGCCCGGCATGGGCGGCATCGTGGCGGTGTCGCTGA
This sequence comes from uncultured bacterium, assembly GCA_964526945.1. Taxonomy (GTDB): domain Bacteria; phylum Sysuimicrobiota; class Sysuimicrobiia; order Sysuimicrobiales; family Humicultoraceae; genus Fervidifonticultor. Next base: position 5,446 of record CAZGNA010000141.1, on the reverse strand, counting down.
TCCTGCCCTACATCTACAAGCTCGACGCCGTGGCGGCCGCCGCGATCATGACCGGGGCGCTGGCGGTGGTCCACACTTCCGACACGATCACCTCGGTGCTGATCGGCGCGCCGGGCTCGGCCGCGTCGGCCGTCTCGGTGATCGAGGGCCACCAGCTGGCCCGCCAGGGCCAGGCGGCCCGGGCGCTGGCCGCCGCGTTCCTCTCGTCGCTGGCCGGCGGCCTCGTCGGCGCCCTGGGACTCACGCTGGCCATTCCGGTGGCGCGCCCGCTGGTCCTGGCGCTGGGATCGCCCGAACTGTTCATGCTCACCGCGCTGGGCGTCTCCTACGCGGGCAGCCTGCTCGGCAAGGAGGCGCGCAAGGGCCTGCTGGCCGGCCTCGTGGGCCTGCTGCTGGGCATGATCGGGCCGTCGCCGGCGGCCGCCCAGGTGCGCTTCGACTTCGGGCGGCTCTACCTCATGGACGGCATCCCGCTGGTGGTGGTGGCGCTGGGCGTCTTCGGCATCGCCGAGGTGATCACGCTGCTCTCCCGCGGCGGCGCCATCGCCGACGTGCCGACCACGCTGGGCGTCGGGTGGGCGCAGGGTCTGCGCGACGTGCTGACCCACCGCTGGCTCGTGCTGCGGGGCGCCCTCATCGGCGTCTGGGCGGGCATCCTCCCGGCGCTGGGCGCCACGGCCGGGACCTGGATGGCCTACGGGCACGTGGTGGCCACCAGCCGCGACCGCAGCCGGTTCGGCAGGGGCGACATCCGCGGGATCATCGCGCCCGAGGCGGCCAACAACGCGGTGGCCGCCGGCGACCTCATTCCCACGCTGCTGTTCATGGTGCCGGGCAGCGCGTCGGCGGCGCTGCTGGTGGGCGCCCTGCTGCGCTACGGCATCCTGCCCGGCCCCCGCATCGTGACCGACCACCTCTCGCTGATCTACGTGATCGTCTGGTCGTACGCGCTGGCCAACGTGCTGGGCGCCGGCCTGTGCTTCGCGGCGAGCCCGGCCATGGCGAAGCTCACGCAGGTGCCGTTTGCGCGGCTGGCGGCGCCGGTGCTCATCACCATCGCGCTCGGCGCTTACCAGACCACGCAGGACATGGGCGACCTGGTGGCGCTCTTCCTCCTGGGCCTGCTGGGCTGGGCCATGAGCAAGACCGGCTGGCCGCGCGCCCCGCTGCTCATCGGGTTCGTGCTGGCCGGACCGATGGAACGTTACTTCGTGGTCACCCACAACCTCTACGGCTGGACGTGGCTCGCCCGGCCGGGCGTACTCGTCATCGGCGCCGTGCTCATCGCGCCGTTCGTCTGGGGGCTGGTGCGGTGGGTACGCGGCCGCGCTCAGGCGCGCGCGGCGACGGCGGCGGGACGGGTGCCGGCCGACCTGCTGCTCAGCCTGGTGGTCGCGGGCGTCTTCGTCGTCGCCCTGGCCCAGATCCGCGGCTTCGTCCCCGGCGCCCGGGTGATGCCCCTGCTGGTGGCGGTGCCGGGGCTGGGGCTGGCGGCGCTGCAGGTGCTCCGGGCCCTGCAAGGGCGCTCGGGCGTCGGCGACGAAGATCCTCCGACGGCCGCCGACCTGCGACGGGGGCTTGTCGGCTTTGCGAGCGTCGGCGTCTTCTTCGTCCTGATCTGGGTGGCCGGGTTCCACCTGGCGGCAGCCGCGTTCATGCTGGCGGTGACGCTGGGCGCGGCGCGCATGCGGCCGCTGCCGGCGACCGTGTACACCGCGCTGACGGTGGGCGCGCTGGCGGGCTTCGGGACGCTGCTGGGCGTGCACTGGCCCGAGGGGATGCTCGCGCTGCGGCGGTGACCGCGCGGCGATACAGACGGCGCGGGCGACGCAGAGGGCCGGGGCGCACGGACGACCGGGGCGACGCAGACGGCGCGGGGTGGCACAGACGGCCGGGCGACGCAGACGGCGCGGGGCGGCACAGACGGCCGGGCGACGCAGACGGCGCGGGGCGGCACAGCGCGCCCGACCTTCGCGCAACCCGGCTCCGCGCACGTGGAAGGAGGCACGTGGTGATCGAACCAGGACGCCTGCACAACCTCCGGCTCGTCAGCCGGACGCCCTACGGCCCGGTGGGCGCCGGGCAGGTCGTGGTGGACCGTGGCTTCGCCTACATCGCGCCCATGAAGGACGTGGGCACGACCATCGTCGACGTGCGCAACCCGCGCAGCCCCCGGGTCGTGGCGCAGCTGCCGTGCCCGCCGAACACGCACATGCACAAGGTCCAGGTCGCCGGCGGCCTGATGGTGGTCAACTACGAACGCCTGCCCGGGTACCGGGGCACCGACTTCACCGCCGGGATCGGCGTCTACGATGTGCACGACCCCACCCGGCCCCGGGAGCTGGCGTTCTTCCCGACCGGCGGGCCGGGCGTGCACCGCTGCTGGTTCGTCGACGGCCGGTACGCGCATCTGTCGGCGGGCGCCGAGGGCTACACCGATCAGATCTACCGCATCGTGGACCTGGCCCGCCCCGACCGGCCCGAGGAGGTGGGCCGCTGGTGGATCCCCGGCCAGCATGCGGCGGGCGGCGAGGTGCCCGACTGGCCGGCGCACTGGCGGGTGCGCGTCCACGGCGCGCCCTTCGTGGTGGGCAACCGGTGCTACGTGGGCTGCGTGGACTGGGGCTGGGCGATCCTCGACATGACGTCGTGGGCGCAGCCGCGGCTGCTCACCCGGCACACCTTCCACCCGCCGTTTGGCGACATGCTGCACACGGCGCTGCCCCTGCCCGGCCGTCGGCTCGTGCTCTGCACCCAGGAAGCGCTGCGGCCGTGGCGGGAAGGGACGGACCGGGAGAAGTTCTTGTGGGTCGTCGACGTCCGCGAGGAACGCAACCCGATTCCGGTGGCCGCGTTCCGCGTCGACCCCGACGGCCTGGCCGATCCCGACGCGCGCTTCGGCCCGCACAACATCCACGAGAACCGGCCGGGCGGGCGCCAGAGCGAGGAGCGCGTCTACCTGACCTACTTCGCGGGCGGGCTGCGCGTGGTCGACATCCGGGATCCGTTCCGCCCGCAGGAGGTCGCCTGGTACGTCCCCGCGGTCGCCACCGGGCGGCCGCAGTCGAACGACGTGTACGTCGACGCCGACGGGCTGATCTACCTGGTGGACCGGCTCGACGGCACGCTGGACATTCTGGAGGAAGTATGACGCCACACCACCGATGGCAGCCAGGGGCACGCCGATGATCCACGCCCGTATCGTGCACGACGGCGCCGTCCTCGACGCCCGTGTCGAAGGCGACGTAGTCGTAGTGGGGGCGCTGCGCCTGCCCGTGGCGCAGGCCACGTTCGCCCCACCCTGCATCCCCACCAAGATCGTGTGCGTCGGCTTCAACTACCGGGACCACGCTGCCGAGCTGGCGTGGGAGCCGCCCCGCGAGCCCCTGCTCTTCCTCAAGCCGCCCAGCGCCCTGGTGGGGCACGAGGCGCCGATTCCCTACCCTGCCCACACGCGCCAGCTCGAGTACGAGGCCGAGCTGGCCGTCGTCATCGGCCGGCGGTGCCGGCAGGTCCCCCGGGCGCGCGCGCTCGAGGTCGTGTGGGGCTACACCGCGTTCAACGACATCACCGCGCGCGACGTCCAGCGCGAGGAGCGCCAGTGGGTGCGGGCCAAGGCCTTCGACGGCGCGGCCCCGCTGGGGCCGTGGATCGTCACCGACCTCGATCCCGGCACCCTCGACATCGCCGCACGGGTCAACGGGAAGACCACGCAGGCGTCCAACACCCGCCACATGATCTTCGACGTGCCGACGCTCATCGAGGTCGTCTCGTCCTTCATGACCCTCGAGCCCGGCGACGTCATCGCCACCGGCACCCCCGCCGGCGTGGGCCCGCTGCAGCCAGGCGACGTCGTCGAGGTGGAGATCGGCGGGATCGGCGTGCTGCGGAACCGGGTGGTGGCAGGGCAGTAACTCGGCCCCGCACGCGCGGTCCGCACGGTCACCCGAGCAGACGAGGCGTTCCGTCTCCCCAAAGCCACCACGTGCGGCGCGTCGGCGCCATGTTGCCGCAGCCGGTCGCGTGTGGTCCGACCGGTGATCGCAGGGACGCAGCGTCTATCAGGCCGGCTCCTTCGGCCCGTGCCGGGGCTTGGCCACCTCGGGGAAGGGAATCAGCCCTGTCTGGCGCTTCTGGGCCGGCTGTTTGGACTGCGGCACGCGCGGGTGCTGCGCGATGTTGAAGTTCAGCTTCTTGCCGCAGGCGCACACCATCTCGAGGCGCTCGGACGCGTCGACCCAGACGTTCCCCTGGGCCTCGGCCCGGCGCCGCGCGGCGTCGATGTTGCCCGCCGCGCGCTCAGCCTCGTCTTCCTTCACGCCCATCTCCCGCGTGCCGGTGCCCGACAGCGCGTACATGAGGGCCTTCGGGTAGTAGACGGTGTACCGCCGCCCGCACCCGCCGCAGGGGAAGGTGAAGATCAGGGCCATGGCGGGTTCATTGTAAGGAGGCCACGGCGAGCGCGTCAATTTGCAGGTGGGACAAGAGCTAACCCTCCTGGGAATTCCTCCTGGAGTGAACTGTGCTTAGTGTTGACACCAAAGGAGGGTCGTGTGACGTATCCTTCCCGTTGGACAGTACCCCGGCATGGGGAGACGGGGAGGACCGCCCACGATCCTCGAAGCCAGTGTACATGCGTTCCGCCTGCGAGTGATAGCCCGTGCGCAAGCGCTGGGCTCAGCGGCGACGGCGGTGAAGCCGACGGCGTCCGCTGCAGCCGCGGGTTAGGCGGCGTGACGTTGCGGGTCATGCCGTAGTTCCGCGGATCCGTCCCTGGACCGCTCGCACCAAGCTCTCGAGGGAAGATGGGTCGATGCTGCCGCGACCAACGCGGACAGTGATGACGTGCTCCCATGCACGAAAATCGCCTGCTTCACCCAGTTGCTCCTGAAATGCGAACCACTCTTCCTTGCCATCCCAGATCAGTCGGACGCGATGACTGCCCCTGCTAAAGACTGCATATCGACTCCCGAATGCCTCAGGGTGCGATGAGTCTTCGACCTGTCGGAAGCCTCTCCGCTCAAGCAGGTCTCGAATCACCTGAAAGGTACTCTCGACATCGGGCATCTTTCAGCCGCCTAACGGTCGGGGTCAGCCGCGTTGCGGAGCAACGTCGGCTGAACCCGTTGTTAGCCCGCCGCCTCCGCTTTGGAGTACCCTGAGTTACCACCATTTCGAGATCAACACTCCCAGATAACGCATTACCGGCCCTCGTTGGAGGTATTGGTGGGCAAATTGGTTTCTGTAACTTCTCAAACAGCCATAGCAGCTCGTGCTTTCGTCACAGCCGCAGTTGCGATCGACCCCTTTCAGTGCAGCCTTCAAGCAGGCCTTAAGATTGCCCTCTTCCTGAAGCCGAGCGACAAGACCTGCCCCTCCTGGCACATTATCATAAACCTGGATCCGGCGTGATCCCGAATGGTCTTCATGGTTGACGCGAGGGCGG
>CAZGNA010000140.1:0-7261 GCA_964526945.1 uncultured bacterium | reverse complement strand
GCGGCGCTGCCGGCCCTGGCCGACGAGCGGCCCGAGGTGCGCCGGGCCATGGCCGAGCTCGAGGCGGCGGAGGCCGGACTGGCGCTGGCGCAGGCGAGCGGCGGCTGGCGCGTGACGCTGGATGCCCGTGCCGCGCAGACCCTGACGCCGTCTACGGCGACCACCTGGTCGGTCAGCGGCGCCGTGAGCGTGCCGCTGGCCGACGCCGGTCGCACCGCTGCGGCCGTGGCCGAGGCGCAGGCCACGCTGGCGGCCGCACGGGCGCGCATCGAGACCGCTCGGCTCGCGGCCCAGCAGCAGAGCCTGCAGGCGTACCTGAACCTGTTGAGCGCGCGGGCGCGCATCGAGAGCGCACGGGCGGGCCTCGCCTTCGCCCAGGAGTCGCTGCGGCTGGCACAGGGACGGTACGCGGCCGGCGCCGGCACCCTGCTCGAGGTCACCGATGCGCAGACGGCCTTGGTCACGGCCGAGCAGGCGCTGGCCAACGCCGAGTTCGACGAGCTGGCCGCGGCGCTGAGCCTGCGCCACGCCCTCGGGCGGTCGGTGGTCTCCGGGGCGATCTAGGCGGCCACGACCGCGGCGCGGGGCACGCGCCAGCGCGCCGCGGGGACGCAGGCGAGCGCGCCAGATCGCGCCGCCAGACCTCGGACGTCACCGGCTACCTCGAGGTGCTCGCGATCCACGCCGAGGGCTCGCTGGAGGCCCAAAAGCTCACGGGGCTGATGGACGCGGACCTCGCACCCTACAAGGCCTACGCCCGCCGCCTGGCCGGCATCGCGCAGCGAGTCCGCGTAGTGGGGCCCGGTGGCATAGCCGGCTACAGGGCCTACGCCCGCCGCCTGGCCGGCATCGCGTGACCCGATGGTATAATAGCGGCGAACGCACGTAATCATCGCCCGGCCGGCAGCCGGGCATCCTCAGGTTCAACTTGCGCGCTTGCGAGTGTACTCCGGATCGCTGAGGAGGTGGGCACCTGTGACCAGCCGACTGGCCTCGACGATGCGGCGTGTGGCCCTGCTGGGGACGTACCTGCCGCGCCAGTGCGGCATCGCGACGTTCTCGGCCAGCCTGTGCGATGCCCTGGCGCAGGCCGCGCCGGGGGTGCAGTGGGTCGTCGTCCCGGTCACCGACACCCCCAACGGCTACGTCTACCCGCCAGAGGTGCGGTTCGAGATCGCCGAGGGCGACATCGCCGACTACCGGCGCGCAGCCGACTTCCTCAACAGCACCACCGTCGACCTCGTCTGCCTCCAGCACGAGTACGGCATCTTCGGTGGGGTGGCCGGCAGCCACGTGCTGGCCCTGCTGCGCGAGCTGCGCATGCCGGTGGTCGTCACCCTCCACATCGTGCTGCGCGACCCCGACGCCGCCCAGCGGCGCGTCCTGGAGGAACTGGCCGCCCGAGCCGACCGGCTGGTGGTCATGACCCGGCGCGGCGCGCGGTTCCTGCGGGAGCGCTACGGCGTGCCGGCGGAGCGCGTCGAGATCATCCCCCACGGGATCCCCGACGTGCCGTTCGTCGACCCCAACTTCTACAAGGACCAGTTCGGGGTCGAAGGGCGACGGGTGTTGCTGACGTTCGGGCTGCTCTCGCCCAACAAGGGCATCGAGTACGCCATCGAGGCGCTGCCGGCGATCCTCGCGCGCCATCCGGACGTGGTGTACGTGGTGCTGGGCGCAACCCACCCCCACGTGCTGCGCCGTGACGGCGAGTCGTACCGGCTGGAGCTGGTGCGGCGGGCGCAGGCGCTGGGCGTCGACGGTCACGTCCTGTTCCACAACCGGTTCGTGACCGAGCAGGAGCTGCTGGAGTGGATCGGCGCCGCCGACGTCTACCTCACGCCCTACCGGAGCGTCGAGCAGATCACCTCGGGCACGCTGGCCTACGCCGTGGGCGCCGGCAAGGCCGTGGTGTCCACGCCCTACTGGCACGCCGAGGAGCTCCTGGCCGACGGCCGGGGAGTCCTGGTGCCGTTTGGCAACCCGGACGCCATCGCCCGGGCCGTGATCACGCTGCTGGACAACGCAGCGAAACGGCACGCCATGCGCAAGCGGGCCTACCTGTTCGGGCGCGAGATGATCTGGCCGGTGGTGGCCCGCCGCTACCTCGGGCTGTTCGAGCAGGTCCGGGCCGAGCGCACGCGGGCACCGCGGGCGTTCGTCGTCAAGACCGCCGACGCGCGGCCCGCGGAGCTGCCGCCGCTGCGCCTGGACCACCTGGAGCGCATGACCGACGACGTCGGGATCCTCCAGCACGCCGTCTTCACGGTGCCCAACCGGCACGAGGGCTACACCACCGACGACAACGCGCGGGCGCTGGCGGCGACCGTCTTCCTGGAGTCGCTGGGCGGCCTGCCCGCCGCCGCCGCGGCGCGCCTGGCGCCCCGCTACCTGGCCTTCCTCTGGCACGCCTTCGACCCGGGCACCGGACGCTTCCGCAACGTCCTGGGCTACGACCGGCGCTGGCACGACGAGGTGGGGTCGGAAGACTGCTACGGCCGGGCGCTGTGGGCGCTGGGGCTGGTGCTCAGCCGTTCGGCCGACGCGGGGCTGCGGGGCGCGGCAGGCCGGCTCTTCGAGCACGCGCTGCCTGCGGCCACGGCGTGCACGAGCCCACGGGCCTGGGCCATGGTCGCGCTGGGCGCGGTGGAGTACCTCCGGCGTTTCGGCGGCGACCGGCTGGCCCGCACCATCCTGGAGGACATGACCGCACGCCTCCTGGAGGCGTATCGCACCCATCGGGCCGACGACTGGCGCTGGTTCGAGGACGTGGTCGCCTACGGGAACGCCACGCTGCCCCACGCGCTGGTCGCAGCGGGGAGCGTGCTGGGCCGGCCGGAGGTCACCGCCGTCGGGCTGGAGGCGCTGGACTGGCTGCTCGAGATCCAGCGGGCGCCCGACGGCCACTTCGTGCCGATCGGATCGCACGGATTCTACCGGCGGGGCGGCGAGCGGGCCCGGTTCGACCAGCAGCCGGTCGAGGCCCAGACCGCAGTGGCTGCCTGCCTGGCCGCGTTCCGGGTCACGGACGATGCCCGGTGGCACCGCCACGCCCAGCGCATCTTCGAGTGGTTCCTGGGGCGCAACGACCTCGGCCTGTCGGTGTACGACCCCGCCACGGGCGGGTGCCGCGACGGCCTGCACCCGGATCGCGCCAACCAGAACCAGGGCGCCGAGTCGACCCTGGCCTTCCTGCTGGCACGGCTGGAGCTGCAGCTGGCCGAGCACGTGGTGGACCAGGCCGAGGGCGTGGCAGCGGCGCCGGCGGTGGCGTGAGGCGACGATGGCCGTCCAGACGCGCGTCCGGCCCCACGATCTCTTCCGCCGTCATCCGGCCAACCCCATCCTCACGGCGGCGCAGTGGCCGTACCCGGCCCACGCCGTGTTCAACGCCGGTGCCACGCGCCTGCCGGACGGGACCACGCTGCTGCTGTGTCGGGTCGAGGATCACAGCGGCCGGTCGCACCTGTGCGCCGCGCGGTCGCGCAACGGCGTGGACGGGTGGGAGATCGACCCCACGCCGACGCTGCTGCCCGATCCCGAGCACTACCCCGAGGAGGTCTGGGGGATCGAGGACCCGCGCATCACGTTCGTACCCGAACTGGGGAAGTACGCCGTGGCCTACACGTCGTACTCGCGGGGCGGCCCCGGCGTCTCGCTGGCGCTCACCGAGGACTTCCGGACCTTTGAGCGCTGCGGCGTGATCATGCCGCCCGAGGACAAGAACGCGGCGCTGCTGCCGCGGCGGATCGACGGCCACTGGGCGCTGATCCACCGCCCGATGACCGCCCTGGGCTCGCACATCTGGATCTCGTACTCGCCGGATCTCAGCCACTGGGGGCGCCACCGGCTCATCCTGGAGGCGCGCCGCGGCGGGTGGTGGGACGCCAACAAGATCGGTCTGGCCTGCCCGCCCATCGAGACGCCCCAGGGCTGGCTGATGCTCTACCACGGCGTGCGGCAGACCGCCTCGGGTGCCATCTACCGGCTCGGGCTGGCGCTGTTCGACCTGGCGCAGCCCGAGCGGTGCCTGCTGCGCAGCCCGCAGTGGGTGTTCGGGCCCGAGGCGCCCTACGAGCGGTTCGGCGACGTCGGCAACGTCGTCTTCCCGTGCGGGTACACCCTCGATCCCGACGGTGACGGGCTCAACCTCTACTACGGTGGCGCCGACACCTGCGTCGCCCTGGCGCGGAGCAGCGTCCGCATGTTGCTCGACTGGCTCCTGGCCCATGGCACCCCGCCTCGGGCCGGGCCGGCGTTCGACGGCACCAGCGGGACCACCGAGGCCAACTGAGAAGGCCGGACGGCTTGGTGAGGATCCCGGCCTGCCCCGCCTGAGCTCCCGGACGGTTGGGCACCTTCCCGAGGGAGCGCGGGAGGGCACAGCGTGCCGCCAGACGTGCGGCCCATGCGCCCGCGCGGTGGGGCACCGTCCTGATCGCGGCACGGCGTCGGACGGGCCGCCCGCCGGCGTTCGTCCGCTGGCAGGGAAACGGCCGGGGCCGATGAACCGATTGTCCATACGAGGACGTCGTATCGGCGGGACGTCCGTCCGGGGTGACCGTTATGCGCAGGCGCTGCCTTCCGCTGCTCGTCGCCGCGTTGCTCGCGGTGGGCGTGCTGGCGCCGCCTGCCACCGCCCAGCCGGCCGACTACGGGCTGACGCTCTTCCTCGAAACCTACCGGGTCGTCCGCGACGAGAGCCTGTTCGCGCCGTCTGCCGAGGTCCTGCTCACGGGCGCCGAGGCGGGGCTGCAGCGACTGTTACGCGAGGAAGGCCTGGGCCCGACGGCCCTGCCGGGGCTCCGCCTCACGGGCGACGAGCGCGCCGACGTCGAGGCGTTCGTGCACCGGCTGGAGCAGGCACAGGGACTGCTGCGGCTGCGGCCGCTGACGGTGGTGCACGCGGCGCTGGCGGCCATGGTGGCGGCGCTGCGCGATCCCAACAGCGCGTTCTACCCGCCCGAGGCGTTCGCGCAGTTCGTGCGCCGCACGCGGGGCGAGGAGTTCGTGGGCGTGGGCATCGTCATCGAGGACCGCGGCGGCCAGACCGTGATCACCGAGGTGCTCGAGCACTCGCCGGCCAGCGAGGCCGGCCTGCGGGCGGGCGACGTCATCGTCGCCGTGGACGGCGTCTCCGTGACAGGCCTGCCGCTGGAGCAGGTGAGCCAGCTGATCCGCGGGGCGGAGGGCACGCAGGTCGTCTTGACCATCCGCCGCGGCGCGGAGGAGCCGGCGCTGGCGTTCACCGTCACACGCCGTCGCATCCAGCAGCGCATCGTGAGCTACCGTCTGCTGCCCTCGGGTGTGGGGTACCTGCGGCTCACGCAGTTCACCCAGACCGCCAGCGACCAGGTCGCCGCCGCGCTGCGGGCCCTGCTCCAGGAGGGCGCCCGCGGCATCGTCCTCGACCTGCGCGGCAACCCCGGCGGCCTGCTCGACGTCTCGGTGAACGTCGCCAGCCACTTCCTCGACCGCGGCGTCGTCGTGACCCTGGACAGCGGCCGCGGCCAGCAGACGCCCTACCTGGTGCGGCCCCGCGAGCCCAAGTACGGTGGCCCCCTGGTGGTGCTCGTCGACCGTGGCAGCGCCAGCGCGTCGGAAGTCGTCGCGGGCGCCCTGCAGGACGCGGGGGTGAAGCTGGTGGGCACGCGGACCTACGGGAAGGCCACGGTCCAGGCGGTCTACCGGTTCCGCGACGGCAGCGGGCTGCGCCTGACGATCTCGCGCTACCTCACCCCGGCGGGCCGCGACATCGAAGGGCAGGGCCTGCTCCCCGACGTCGAGCTGGCCGGCAGCGGCGCGCCCATCGGGAGCGCCGACGACGTGCAGCTGCACCGAGCCGTGGCACTGGTGCAGCAGGCCGCGAGCGAACCCTCGCGCTTCGCGGTGCCCCAGTCGCGCCGCGCGCCCGCCCTGCAGGAGCCCGCCGTGGCGGTGGGCTTCTAGCGCGGGCGGCCTGCGCCGGCAGCCCGGGTCGCCCGCGTCTGCGCACCACGCGCGTCGTACCAGGAGTCACGGCCGGCCCGTGAGAATCGTCGTGACCATGCCCGTCCCAGGTTCGGGAAGCCCCCGCCGCGGGCGCGTCGCCGCGCCCGCCGCGCGGGAGTCGTGACCATGCCCGTCGTCGGCCTGATCCGTCGCGGCGCCTACGTGGACTCCGTGGCACTGATGCTGGTGCAGCGCGAGGCCCGCGCCGCGCCCGGGGTCGAGGAGGCCGGGTGCGTCATGGCCACCGAGGCCAACAAGGCCCTGCTGCGCGCGGCGGGGCTCGACTTCCCCGACCTCGCGATGGCAGGGCCCGACGACCTCGTCCTGGTGGCGCGGGCGGCCACCGAGGAGGCCGCGCGCGCCGCCATCGCGCTGGCCGAAGAGGCGCTGGTCCGCCGTCGGCAGACAGCCGCGCCCGGGTACCGTCCCCGGACGGTGGCGTCGGCGGTGCGCCAGCTGCCGGAGGCGACCCTCGCACTGATCTCCGTGCCCGGCCGGTTCGCCAGAGGCCCGGCGCAGGAGGCGCTGGACGCCGGCCTGCACGTGCTGCTGTTCTCGGACAACGTGCCGCTGGCCGACGAGATCGCGCTGAAGGCGCGCGCGGCCGCCCGCGGCCTTCTGTGCATGGGCCCCGACTGCGGCACCGCCATCGTCGGCGGGGCCGCGCTGGGCTTCGCCAACCGCGTGCGGCGGGGGAGGATCGGCCTGGTCGGCGCAGCCGGCACCGGGTTGCAGGAGGTCACCTCGCTGATCCATCGGTTCGGCGGCGGCATCACCCACGCGATCGGGACCGGCAGCCGCGACCTCTCGGCGGCCGTGGGCGGTGTTACGATGCTCCAGGGCTTACGGGCGCTGGCGCTCGATCCGGCCACGGAGGTCATCGTGCTGGTCGGCAAACCGCCGGCCCCGGACGTGGCCGCGACGCTGCTCGCGGCCGCCCGCGCCTGCGGCAAGCCCGTGGTGGTCTGCTTCGTTGGCACGCCGGTGGAGGCGGGGGGCGGGGTCGAGAGCGCCACGACGCTGGAAGAGGCCGCGCGGCTGGCGGTGCGCCGGGCGACCGGCGCCGACATGCAGGCGCTGCCCGGCGGCGGAGCGGCCGGCGGTCTGGCCGCCGCCTTCGCCGCCGTGGCCCGCGCCCGCATCCTGCCGGGAGCCGCCTTCGTCCTGCGCCACATTGGATTTGGGCGCGCCGCCCGCCGCGCCGATTTTGCCATCCTTGGAGAAGGCCGCTTTGACGCCACTTCGCTTTCCGGCAAGGCCGCCGGCGAGG
>CAZGNA010000139.1:0-7266 GCA_964526945.1 uncultured bacterium | reverse complement strand
TGAACGCATCGAGCGATTCCGAATCTGAGGGTTTTCACGCCCGATTTGGGGTCGACACCGCCACCGCGGCCTGAGGGACACGACCATGACCACGGCGCCCGACGTTGAGCTGCGGCACGTCACCAAGACCTTCGGCAGCGTGGTGGCCGTCCACGACGTGTCGCTGACGGTGGCGCAGGGCGAGCTCCTCTCCCTACTCGGGCCCAGCGGGTGCGGCAAGACCACCACGCTGCGCCTGATCGCTGGCTTCGAGCGGCCGACGCGCGGCGAGGTCTACATCCGCAACGTTCTGGTGAACGACGTCCCGGCCTACCGCCGCAACGTGGGCGTGGTGTTCCAGAACTATGCCATCTTTCCCCACATGACCGTGTTCGACAACGTGGCCTTCGGGCTGCGCATGAAGGGCTGGCCACCCGACCGGATCGCCCGCGAGGTGCGGGAGGCGCTGGCCCTGGTGCAGCTCGAGGGCCTGGAGGGGCGCTACCGCTCCCAGCTCTCGGGCGGCCAGCAGCAACGGGTGGCGCTGGCCCGGGCCATCGTCACCCGGCCGTCGGTCTTGCTCCTCGACGAGCCGCTGGCGGCACTGGACCGCAAGCTGCGCGACCAGGTGCGCCTCGAGATCCGCGAGCTCCAGCGCCGCTTGCGCATCACCACCATCTACGTCACCCACGACCAGGACGAGGCGCTGGTCCTATCCGACCGCATCGCCGTCATGGAACGGGGACGCATCGTCCAGATCGGGACGCCGGCGGAGATCTACGGACAACCGCGCTCGCACTTCGTGGCCGACTTCATCGGCACCAGCAACTTCCTGGCAGGCGACGTGGTGGACACCGACGGCGGCTGGTGCCGGGTGCGCGCCACCGACGGCCGGCTGTTCCGCGCCACGGCCAGCGTGACGGTGGCTCAGGGGGAGCGTGTCGACATCGCGGTGCGGCCCGAGAAGGTCACGCTCGACCCCGACCGGCCCCGACACGACAACTGGGTGGAAGGCACCGTTGAGCGGGTAGTGTTCCAGGGGATGTTCACCGAGTACCACGTGCGCCTGCACACCGGCGGCCTGTTTCGCGTAACCCAGCAAAACCGGGAGCCCGACGGCCGGGAGCTGCCCGGGGCACCAGGGGCGCGCGTCTACCTGTCGTGGCCGGCCGAGTGCTCGATCCTGCTGCGGGCATCCGCGCGAGAGGCACGGACGTGATGATCCCGACGCAGACGGTGGATCCCATCACCCTCGAGGTGATCCGCAACCGCCTGGACGCCATCGCCGACGAGATGGAGGCCGTGCTGCTCCGTAGCGCCTTCAGCAGCATCGTCAAAGAGGGGCTCGACGCCTCGGCAGCGGTGTTCGACGCCCGCGGACAGACCATCGCCCAGGCGGTGGCTATTCCCATCCACCTGGGGGCCCTGGCGCACGCGGTCGAGGCCATCGTGGCACGCTTCCCTCCCGCCACCATGCAGCCTGGCGACGTCTTCATCCTCAACGACCCCTACAGTGGTGGCACCCACCTGCCCGACATCGTGATCCTCGTCCCCTGCGTGGTTGCGGGCCGTGTGGTCGCGCTGTGCGCCACCATGTGCCACCACCAAGAGATCGGCGGCAAGACGCCTGGCAGCGTGCCCCCAGACGCGACGGAGCTCTACCAGGAGGGGCTGGTGATCCCCCCGACGTACCTGGCGCGCCGGGGGGTGCGCGACGAGACCCTCTACGCGCTCATCGCGCACAACGTCCGCATTCCCGACGTGGTGCTCGGTGACCTGGCGGCGCAGATCGCCGCCTGCCACGTCGGGTGCCGCCGCGTCGAGGACCTTGCGAGGCAGTACGGGGTGGCGCGGCTGACCCAGGCCATGGAGCTCCTCCTGGAGCGGGCCGAGCAGCTGACGCGAGCGGCCATCGATGCGATCCCCGACGGGACGTACGCGTTCGAGGACTACCTGGACAACGACGGGATCGCCCTCGACACGCCCGTGAAGATCTGCGCGCGGATCACCGTGGCCGGCAGCGAGTTGACCGTGGACTTCACCGGCAGCAGCCCGCAGGTGCGGGGACCCTTCAACTGCGTTCCGGCGTCCACCCTCTCGGCCGTGTACTATGTGGTGCGGGTCGTGACCGACCCCACGATTCCCAACAACGCCGGCTGCTTCCGGCCCGTACGGGCGATCCTGCCTCCGGGCACCGTGGTCAATGCGACGCGACCCGCCCCCGTGAACTCCCGCACAGCGACCGTCAAGCGCATCGCCGACGTGCTCATGGGCGCCATGGTTCAGGCCCTCCCGCAGCGGCTGCCCGCGGCCAACAGCGGCCAGCTGCTGGTCATGGCCATAGGCGGGGTCGATCCGCTGACCGGCCGACCGTACGTGACGAGCGAGCTCGGCGCCGGCGGCATGGGGGCGCGCCCGCACAAAGACGGCGTGGACGCCATCGAGACCGACGTGAGCAACTGCATGAACATCCCCGCCGAGGCCCTGGAACTGGAACACCCCATCCGCGTGGCCCACTGGCGGCTTCGGCCGGGGTCGGGGGGCGCCGGCCGCTTCCGGGGAGGGCTCGGCATGGAGAAAGGGTTTCAGCTCCTGCGGGGCGAGGCCACGGTGACCTACCGCGGCGAACGGCACCGCTTCGCGCCGTGGGGCCTGTTCGGTGGCCGCCCCGGTCTTCCCAGCCGTGCTGCGGTGCACCGTCGGGACGGCCGCGTCGATCCCTTGCCCAGCAAGGCCACCCTCCACCTGTGCGAGGGCGACGTGCTGGTCGTCGAGACCGCCGGTGGCGGCGGCTACGGCGATCCCCTCGAACGGCCTCCCGACGCCGTGCTGGACGACGTGCGCAACTACCGGCTCAGCGCCGCGGCAGCCCGCGAGGAGTACGGGGTCGTGATCGACGAGCACCGGGTGGACGAGGCACGGACGGCCGCGTTGCGCGAGGCGATGCGCACGCAGCGCGGCCCCATCACCTGGACCTTCGACTTCGGACCGGGGCGACCGCGGCAGTGACCGCCGCGCCCATCCGCCTGGCCGAGCGCGTGGCAGCGGCAGCGGCCGTGGGGAGGTCACGATGCCCTGGCGTATCGGCGTAGATATCGGCGGCACGTTCACCGACTGCGTCGCGATCGACGAGGACAGCGGACGCTTCGTGGCATGCAAGGTGCCGTCCACGCCCGTCGACCTGACGCAGGGGTTCATGGCGGGTCTCCGGCGTCTGCTCCGTCTGGCCGGGTGCCGGTGGCAGGATGTCCGCGTCATCTGCCACGGGACCACTGTGGGCACCAACGCCATCCTGGAACGTCGGGGTGCCCGGCTGGCGCTCCTCACCACCGAGGGGTTCGAGGACGTGCTCTTCATCGGCCGCCAGAAACGCAGCCGGATGTACGATCTGGACATCGATCCCGAGACGCCAGCGTTTCTGGTGCCGCGGGCCCGCATCTTCGGCATCCCGGAGCGTGTGGCGGCCACCGGCGAGGTCGTCCGGCCCCTGGACCTCCGCGCGCTCCAGGGCGTGCTCGAGGCGCTGGCGCAGGACCAGGTGGACGCGGTGGCCGTGTGCTATCTGTTCGCCTTCGCCAACCCCGCCCACGAGCAGGTGACACGCGACCACATCCGGCGACGCTACCCCCACCTGGCGGTGTCGTTGTCGTCGGACGTGGATCCGCGGTTCCGGGAGTACGAGCGCCTGTGCCTCACCCTGTTCGACGCATACGTCAAACCGATCATGGCCGCCTACCTGGACCGGCTCCGGGCGGTTCTGGAGCGCGAAGGGTTCAGTGGCCAGGTGTACATCATGCACTCCCACGGTGGTCTCAGCCGGCTGGACCTGGCCCTGCACCGGCCGGTGGGCACTCTCCTCAGCGGACCGGCGGCGGGCGTCATCGGCGCCCGCCACGTGGCGCTGGACGCCGGGATGCGGGATCTCATCACGTGCGATATCGGCGGCACCAGCTGTGACGTCGCGCTCGTGTCCGACGGCACGGTGGCGCTGGCGGAGGAGGGTCGACTCGCCGGCTACCCACTGCGCACCCCCATGGTGGACGTCACCAGCATCGGTGCCGGGGGTGGCAGCATCGCGTGGACCGACGCTGCAGGTGGACTGCGCGTGGGTCCGCAGAGCGCAGGGGCCGAACCCGGCCCCGCCTGTTACGGCCGCGGCGGCACGATGCCCACCGTGACCGACGCCAGCCTCGTGCTGGGTTACCTCAACCCGACGGTGTTCGCCGGGGGCGGGGTCACGCTTCACCCTCACCTTGCCTGGCAGGCGATCACCAGGCTGGCGAACGGGACCGGGCTTACGCCCCTGGAGGCCGCGGCAGGCATCCACACCATCGTGAACGCCGCCATGGCCGATGCGCTACGCCTGGTCAGCATCCGCCGCGGACACGACCCGCGCCCCTTCACGCTGGTGGCGTTCGGCGGAGCAGGACCGGTGCACGCCGGTGCCCTCGCCAGCCTGCTTGGCATCCGCCGCATCCTGGTACCGCTGAGTCCGGGCACGCTGTCGGCGTTCGGTTTGCTGGTCGCACCGATCGAGCACCACGCGGTTGCGGCGTTCCCGCGGCGCACCGGCGACCTGGTCGACGAGCAACTGGACACGGCCCTGAGCGATCTCGCCCGGCAATGCGCCGAGCGCATGGCGCACGAGGGCGTGCCAGCGGAGCGCACCGCGCTCCGCTATACCGCGGCCATGCGGTATGCGGGCCAGTCCTACGAACTGGAAGTGACGCTGCCGGCACCCCGGGAGGGTCGCACCGTCGAAGAAGCCGTGCGCCGGTTCCACCAGACCTACGAGCGGGTTTACGGACAGCGGCACGACACGCGCCCCGTGGAGTTCGTCGCGCTCCGTGTGGTGGCTTCCTACGCACCGCCACCCCCGCCGCCGCCCGCCCCCCCGACGACACCAGCGCCAGGGCCAACGCCAGCGATCCGCGAGGTGCACGCAGGCGAGGCCGGGCTCGTCCCGGTCCCGGTGTACCGCAGGGAGAGCCTCCCCCCAGGCCACGAGGTGCACGGCCCTGCGCTCGTCGAGCAAGCTGACACCACCATCGTGATCCCGGCGCAGCAGGTCGCCCGGGTGGACGAGCGGGGTAACCTGCTCATCCACGTCGAGGGCTCGCCATGAGCCGTGCACCCCAGGAGGACCAGTGACCCTATGCTGCGGCTAGCCGTGGTCGTGCGGGATGCT
Source organism: uncultured bacterium (assembly GCA_964526945.1). Lineage (GTDB taxonomy): Bacteria > Sysuimicrobiota > Sysuimicrobiia > Sysuimicrobiales > Humicultoraceae > Fervidifonticultor. The sequence goes on along the minus strand of CAZGNA010000139.1, from coordinate 2,099 downwards.
CTGGCGCCTGTATGGCTGCGGCGCCAGAGCGTGGCCCTGTGGGAACGTGCGACCCCGCTGGCGTTGCTTGGCCCTGGGCTGGCGATCCTCCTCGCGCTCTTCGTCTACCCGATCGCGGTCAACATGGTCGCCATGTCGTTCCGGTCTCGCTACCCGCCACCATGGGTCTTCACGTGGGATCGGTATGTGAAGTTCCTGACCGACCCACTCTACGCCAAAGCGCTGTGGACGACGTTGAAGCTGGCGGCGACCGTCACGGTGCTCACTGCCGTCGTCGGCTACCCCGTGGCCTACTACTTCGTGCGCGGGAGGTCCCGCTACCAGCACTGGGTGTTCTTGGGCATCATCTTCCCGCTGCTCGTCAGCGTGGTGGTGCGAACCCTGGGCTGGCTCGTCGTCCTCGGTCGCGAAGGCTTGGTGAACAGCGTGCTGCTCGGCCTGGGGCTCCGCCACGAGGCCGCAGACTTGCTGCGGTCCTTCTGGTCTGTCACGGTAGGCATGGTGCACGTGCTGCTACCCTTCATGATCCTGTCCATCGCCAGCATCTTGGGAAAGATCGATCGCACCTGGGAAGAAGCCGCACAGAGCCTGGGCGCCGACGAGTGGCAAACGTTCGCACGGGTCACGCTACCGCTGAGCGCTCCGGGGATCGCCGCCGGTGCCGTGATCGTGTTCAGCCTCACGCTGGGCGCCTACGTCACGCCGTTGATGCTGGCCCGGGGGCGTGTGCAGGTGCTGGCCATGACGATCTATGATGAAGCGCTGGTCCTGGTGGACTGGCCCATGGCCGCCGTGACCTCCCTCATGCTGACGGTGGTGGCGCTGGGCCTGCTGCTGGTCTACTGGCGGGCGATGCGACGATGGAGCTGGCGGTGACGTCTGCTCGGACGCCACGCCGCGGGTGGACCGGGTTCGCCCGGCTGCGGCAGTGGGCACTGCCGGCCTACACGGTCCTCGTGTTGCTGTTCTTGATGCTCCCCATCGTCGTCATGATCCCCGTGTCCTTCAACGCCACGGCAGAGATGGGCCTGACCACCCACGGCCCCTCTCTGCGCTGGTACCACAACATCGTGCGGACCCCGCAGTTCGGCCGCGGCTTTCTCATCAGCGCGGTCGTGGCGGGCGCCAGCTCCCTGATCGCGGTGCTGGTGGGCAGCCTCGCGGCCTACGGCCTGGTGCGCTACCCGGGGCGCGGGAGCACCTGGCTCAACACAGTGTTTGCCCTGCCTCTGCTCTTCCCCGCCGTAAGCTACGGGGTGGCGATGCTGATGTTCCTGGCGCCCCTGAAACTCACCCGGACCGTCACCGGCCTGATCATGGCCCACACCGTGCTCACCGTGCCCTACGTCTTTCGGACGGTGGGCGCCACGCTCCAGGGCCTGGATCGCTCGCTGGAAGAGGCAGCCCAGAGCCTGGGGGCCGACAGGGTACGCACGCTGCGCTACATCGTGTTCCCGCTCATCAAACCAGGCCTGATCGCAGGCGCGACGTTCTCGCTGATCATGTCGTTCGACGAGTTCACGGTGTCGCTGTTCCTGGTGGGGGCCAAGGCCACCACGCTCCCGTTGGAGATCTACCACTACGTCGAGTACATCATCGATCCGACAGTGGCGGCGATCTCGACGTTGCTCATCTTGCTGAGCGCCGCCATCGTCTTCGTCGTGGAGCGCGTCGTCGGGCTGCAGAAGCACTTCCAAATCTAGCCGGGATTCCCCCACCGCCCTTCGTCCGCGGCGCCGCCTCCTACCGCCACGCCGCCAGGGGTTGCACGTGGACCCGCGAACCGCGAGGCCACCCACCGCGGGGTGCGCCGTCGGTTCGGGCACGTCGGCCGCTCGCCCGGACACGTGGAGCCGGCCGGCGGGCACCAGACAATGCTTTCGTCGCCGGTCTGGGGTGGCCGAGGGGATTCGAACCCCCGACCTCCTGGGCCACAGGTAGCCAAGGCGCCAAAAACGCGCAACGGCGAAAACGCAGGTGGGAAGCGGAAATCCGCGTCCTGCCTGCGTTTCCGCCATCGGCCCACCTGTGGCGTCCGGTTGCATCCGGTTGGGGAAAGTGGGGGTTCGTGGCCTCCGTAAGGCAAATTCCTGGCAAAC
>CAZGNA010000138.1:0-7284 GCA_964526945.1 uncultured bacterium | reverse complement strand
GGCAGGCCGGGGCGGACCGCCACGACCGGGACGCCGGCGGCGCGCGCCCGCGCGGCCAGGGCGCCCCCGGAGGTGACCGCCACCGCCGCCGCCTGGCGGCGGGTCGCGTCCTCGAACACGGCCAGGGTCTCCTCGGTGTTGCCGGAGTACGAGCACGCAACCACCAGCGCGTCGCGGTCGACGCAGGCCGGCAGCGCGGCGGCCTTCACGACGAGGACGGGCACCGGGCTGGTCGGCGCAAGGAGCGCCTCGAGCAGGTCGCCGCCGATCCCCGAGCCGCCCAGGCCCGCCACGACCACCACGCGGGGTGCACGGAGGGGCGGCGCGGCCGCCGCACCCGCCTCCCAGCCCTCCAGCACCATGGGCCCCAGGCCCTCCACCAGCGCCAGCATGCCGGCGGGATCGCCGCGTCGCAGCGCGGTCGCGTCGTCCAGGTCGATCATCGGCGCACCCCCGTCCTCGGCCACCATCCGCATCGAGCCCTCCGTCCTGTCCGTGCCGGCACGGAAGCGCCCGCCACAGGCCACGGCCTGCGCCGGGCATCCGGCCTCCGTCCTTCCTGCGATCGACAAGAGGGACCGGCCGGCGCAGCGCGAACCCTCCCCGCTGCGTCCATGGCTCCTGTCGAGCGCATACGTCCGAGCGGCACCGACCTCCGCCACCTGCTGCAGTTGCGTCGCCGGCTGCGCAACGAGATCGTGGCGATCCCGCGGGAACTGCTGCGGGAGGTGCTCTACGCCCTGGAGCAGACCCGCCGGTGGCGCCACCAGCCCTCGCCGCCGCCGTGGGCGCCTGCCCAGATGTCGCGCGGCGAGCTCCTGCGCGAGCTCAAGTGGCGCCTGGACGTCGCCGCGCTGCCCGAGCTGGTGGCCGCCGCCAGGGTCCTCGACCGCATCCAGCAGACGCGCCGGCGCGCGCACCCCGGGGCGCCAGGTCGGCGCCGATGACGGCGCGGCGCCCCTCTTACTCTACCGCACCCGGCGCGGCCCGCCCATGCGCGTCCTGGTAACCGGCGGCGCCGGCTTCATCGGCTCCCACGTGGCCGAGGCGTACCTCGCGCGGGGCGACGAGGTGATCGTCGTCGACTCGCTGGTCGGCGGCCGCCGTGCGTTCGTGCCGGCCGGCGCGCGCTTCTACCAGGTGGACGTCCGCGACCCGGCGCTGCGCGAGGTCTTCGCGCGCGAACGGCCGCAGGTCGTCAACCACCACGCGGCCCAGGCGTCGGTGAGCCTGTCGGTGCGGGACCCGCTGGGCGACGCCGAGGTGAACGTCCTGGGCACGCTGCGGGTCCTGGCGCTGTGCGTCGAGTTCGGCGTCGAGCATCTGCTCTTCGCTTCCACCGGCGGCGCGCTGTACGGGGACCCCGAGCGCTTGCCCGCCGACGAGGCCACGCCGGTGCGGCCGCTCTCGCCCTACGGGTGCGCCAAGTGGTGTGCCGAGCAGTACATCGCGACCTACGGTCGGCTCCACGGGCTCGCCGCCGTCTGCCTGCGCTACGCCAACGTCTACGGCCCGCGCCAGGACCCGCACGGCGAAGCGGGCGTGGTGGCCATCTTCGCGCGCGCGCTGCTCGACGGCCGGGCGCCGACGATCCACGGCGACGGGGAGCAGACCCGCGACTTCGTCTACGTGACCGACGTCGTCCGGGCCAACCTGCTGGCCACCGACCGCCGTGCCCGCGGCGCCTTCAACATCGGCACCGCGGTGGCCACCACCGTCAACCAGGTCTACGACGCGCTGGCCCGGCAGGTGCCGGGGGCCCCGCCACCGGTGTACGGCCCGCCGCGGCCGGGCGACGTCCGGCACGTGGTGCTGGCGGCGGAGGCCGCCCGGACGCACCTGGGGTGGACGCCGGCGGTGTCGCTGGAGGAGGGGCTCGCGGCCACCGTGGACTGGTTCCGGGCGCACCACGTGTGACGCACGCAGGCGTCCGGGCGGCCAGGGCGCACAGTCCCCCGGACGCCTGCGACGCCGGGCACGGAGCGATGGGAGGAGTTCCGCGCTCCAGACGCCAAGTCAGGCGGAGGCGCCATGGCCCCGTCGCGCGGGTACTTCCTCCTGATCCTTCACGCGCATCTGCCGCTGGTCCTGGCCCACGGGCGCTGGCCGCACGGGAGCGAGTGGCTGGCCGAGGTCGTCGTCGGCTGCTACCTGCGGCTGCTGGAGCAGCTGGACGCGCTGGCCGCCCGCGGACCCACCACCCCCGTCACCATCAGCTGCTCGCCGGTGCTGTGCGAGCAACTGGCGCACCCGCAATGCGCCGCAGAGGTCGAAACGTACCTCGCGCAGCGCCTGGACGCCGTGGCGGCCGATCGTACCCGGTTCGAGCGCGCCGGCGAGGGCGCCCTGGTGGACCTCACCTACTTCTGGGAAGACGTCTACCGTCGGGCGCTGGCGCACCTGCGGCGCCTGGACGGCGACCTGCTCGGCGCGCTGCGGCGGCTGGCGGCGACGGGTGCTGTGGAGCTCATCACCACGGCGGCCACCCATGGCTACCTGCCGCTGCTGGGACGCGACGAGTCCATCGACCTCCAGCTGCGCGTGGGGGCCGCCACCCACGCGCGCCACTTCCGCCAGCCCGCGCGCGGCGCCTGGCTGCCCGAGTGCGGGTACCGACCGCGCTACACATGGACGCCGCCGGCGGGGCCGCTGCGGGGCCGCGTGCGCCGCCACCGCCGGGGGCTCGAAGAGTTCCTCGTCGCGCACGGGCTGGAGTACTTCGTGGCCGACGCCCACCTGCTGCAGGGCGGGGAAGCCCGTACCGCCTACCGCGACTACTACCCTGTGCTGCGCGCCCTGGGTGGCGAGCCTGCGGCGCCGCCGTTCCGCCGCGACCTCACGCCCTACCGCCCCTACCTGGTGGCGTCGCGGGACGGTGGCGGCGGGGCCGTGGCCCTGCTCCGCGATCCGCAGACCACGATGCAGGTCTGGAGCCGCGACCAGGGCTACCCGGGCGACGGCGCCTACCTCGAGTTCCACAAGCGCCACACGCCCGGTGGCATCCGGTACTGGCGGGTGACCGATCCGCGCGGCGACCTCGGCGCCAAGGAGCGCTACGACCCCGCGGCGGCCCTGGCGCGGGCGCGCGCGCACGCGACGCACTTCGCGGGGCTGGTGGGCGGTGTGCTGGCGGCAGGGGCCGCCCACGCGCCCGAGGGCGCGCTGGTGGTCAACCCCTACGATGCCGAGCTGTTCGGCCACTGGTGGTTCGAGGGGCCGCAGTTCCTGCGGGCGGTGCTGGAGCGGCTGCCCGCCGACGGCGTGACGGTGACCACGCCCGCGGCGGTCCTGGCTCGCCATCCGCCGGCGGAGACGGTCTCGCTCCTGGAGGGCTCGTGGGGCGATGGCGGCGACCACCGGATGTGGCTGAACCCCCAGACCGCCTGGACGTGGGACATGCTCTACGCCGTCGAGGAAGACTTCTGGACGCTGGCGGGCGGCGTGGCGTGGGAGGGACACCCGCTCCTGTCGCGGCTGCTGGCGCAGCTGGCGCGCGAACTGCTGGTGCTGCAGGCCTCCGACTGGCAGTTCCTGATCACCACGGGCGCCGCGCGCAACTACGCCGAGGGCCGCTTCGCCGAGCACTACGCCCACTTCGTGCGCCTCTCCCAGCTCCTGCGGCGCGCGGCCGAGGGGCAGCCGCCCGGCGCCGACGACGAGGCGTTCTTGGCCGCGCGCGAGGCGCAGGACTTCCCCTTCCCCGACGTCGCCGAGCACGTGCGTGCGGCGCGGGAGGTTCGCACGTCGTGATCCGCCGCCCGCGGATCTCGCGCCTGCGGCTGCTGGGCGTGATCCTGGCCGGCGGCCGCGGCGAGCGCCTGCACCCGCTGACTGCCGAACGCAGCAAGCCCGCGGTCCCGTTCGGGGGCAAGTACCGGATCATCGACTTCGTGCTGTCGAACTTCGTGAACTCGGGCATCCACGCCGTCTACGCGCTGGTGCAGTACAAGTCCCAGTCCCTCATCGAGCACCTGCGGATCGGCTGGCGGTTCGGCGGGCTGCCCGATCACTTCGTGATCGCCGTGCCGCCGCAGATGCGCTGGGGCGAGCAGTGGTACCGCGGGACCGCCGACGCCGTCTACCAGAACCTGAACCTGCTGCAGGACTTCAACCCCGACATCGTGGTGATCTTCGGCGCCGACCACATCTACCGCATGGACATCAACCAGATGCTCCTGGCCCACCTGGAGCGCGATGCCCAGGTCACCGTGGCCGCGCTGCCCGTGCCCATCGCCCAGGCCTCGCAGTTCGGCATCATCGAGACCGACGCCGACGGGCGCATCGTCGGGTTCGAGGAGAAGCCGGCGCAGCCCGCGCCGATGCCGGGGAACCCGGCGATGGCCCTCTCGTCCATGGGCAACTACATCTTCGACCGGCACCTGCTGGTGGAGGCGCTGGTGGAGGACGCCCGCCGCAGCACCGACCACGACTTCGGCCGGACCATCATCCCCGAGCTGTACCCGCGGGCGCGGGTCTTCGCCTACGACTTCCTCACGAACCAGGTGCCGGGCACCAAGCCCTACGAGGAGCGCGGCTACTGGCGCGACGTGGGCACCCTGGCCGCCTACTGGCAGGCCCACATGGACCTGCTGGGCGCATCGCCCGTCTTCGACCTGGACAACCCCGCCTGGCCGATCCTGACCGCGGCCTACGCCGGACCCGCCGCCCACGTGATCGGCGGGGAGATCGTGGACTCGCTGATCGGCGAGGGTACCCGCATCGAGCACGCCACCGTGCGGCGGTCGATCGTCGGCCGGGGCGTGCGCATCGAGCCGGGCGCGGTGCTCGACGAGGCCATCGTCATGGACCACACGCGCGTCGGCGCCGGCGCGCACCTGCGGCGGGTGATCGTCGACCGCTACAACACCATCGCCGCGGGCGAGGTCATCGGGCTCGATCCGCGTCGGGACGCCCAGCGCTACTTCGTGGACGCCTCCGGCCTGGTCGTCCTGCCCCGGGGCGCGACCCGGGGGCAGGGATGACGGGCGCGCCTGTGATGCATTGACAATCTTCGATATATCGTCTACCCTGGGCTCATGACGCCGGCCACGACGCGCACCGCCCGACCGCGCTGCGCGTGCGGCCGCCGCTCCCACGCCGGGGCGCTCGACCATAGCGCGCTGGAGGCCCGCGCCGCGGTCCTGACCGCGCTGGGCGACCCCGTGCGCCTGGGGATCGTGGAGCTGCTGGCGGGGCACGACCGGCTGTGCGTCTGCGACATCGTGGAGGCGTTTCCGCTGGGACAGCCCACGATCTCGCACCACCTGCGGGTGCTGCGCGAGGCGGGGCTGGTCGATGTGGAGCGGCGCGGCCACTGGGCGTTCTACGGGCTGCGGCGCGACGCGCTCAAGCGCCTCGCGCAGGATCTGGCGCGCCTGTTGTGAGGGGCCAGCCTGGTGCGCCGGGAAGCGGGGACCCGGCGTGAGGAACGCGCCCCGGACATCTGCGCCGGACGCCCGGGAGCCGGTGTGGACCCGCCGGGCGCAAGGACTGCCGGGCGGCCCGGGACCCCGGGCGCCCGCTGGGAGGGAGGCCCGTGCCAGCACCGATTGATCGAAACGTGTCGATAGCCACAAAGTGGGCCGGCGACGCCCGGTGGACACTGGCCGCGGCCGGCGCACCGGACCTCCCCGAGATCTGCACGCTGCTCGCATCCAGCGGCCTGCCCGCCGAGGGTGTGGCCGACCACCTCGACGGCTTCCTGGTGGTCCGTGACGCCGGCCGGCTCGTGGCGACGGCGGGCCTGGAAGACCACGGGGACGCGGGCCTCCTGCGCTCCGTGGCAGTGGCGCCGACGCACCGCGGCCGCGGCCTGGGCCGTGCGCTGGTCGTTGCCCTCCTGGCCCGGGCGCGCGCTCGCGGACACGCCGAGGTGTACCTGCTGACGACCACCGCCGCCGGCTACTTCGCGCGCCTGGGGTTTCGGCCGACGACGCGCGAGGCGGTGCGCCCGTCGGTGCAGCGCTCGGCGGAGTGGCACCTGGCGTGCTGCGCGTCGTCGGTCGTGATGGTGTGGCCACCGGGCGACGCGTCGCCTGACGCATCGCCCGGTGGGGAGGTGACGGGGACATGACGCAGGGACCGCGGCAGGACACACCGGCAGTCGGGCCGAGGCTGCCCGACGACGCGATCCGGCTGGCGGTGCGCGAGCGCTACGCGCGGCTGGCGAGGCGCGGCGGGGCGTGCTGCACTCCCGGCCCGCGCGGCGAGGTCACGGGGTTGCGGGGCGAGGCTACCGCGGCGCACGACGACGCGGCACGGACGGGTGGCTCGCACCGCGCGGCCGAGGCGAGCGGCTGCTGCGACGCGCCGACCGATGGCAGCTGTGGCGAGACCGCGCCGGCTGCGCCGGCGGGCCCCGCGGGTGCGGTGGAAGATAGCGCTGCTCTGGCGGAGGTGGCCCGGGAGTCGTTGGGCTGCGGCACGCCGGTGAAGGCGGCCGACCTCCGACCGGGCGAGGTCGTGGTCGACCTGGGGAGCGGCGCCGGCCTCGACGTCTTCCTGGCTGCGGGCCGCGTGGGCCCGACGGGCCGCGCGATCGGCGTGGACATGACGCCCGAGATGATCGCGCGGGCGCGGGCGCACGCGGCGCGCCTGGCCGTGACCAACGCCGAGTTCCGGCTGGGCGAGATCGAGCACCTGCCGCTGCCGGATGGGTGCGCCGACGTCGTGATCAGCAACTGCGTGATCAACCTGGTGCCCGACAAGGCGCGCGCCTTCGCCGAGGCCTGCCGCGTGCTCAAGCCCGGCGGGCGGCTGGTGGTGGCGGACATCGTCCGCACCGGTCCGCTCCCGCCGGCGCTGGAGACCATCGACGCGTGGACCGCATGTCTGGCAGGCGCCATCCCCGAGGACGACTACCGCGAGGCGCTGCGCCGGGCCGGCTTCACCGCGGTCCGGGTCGTGGCGCGTCGCCCCTACCGGGCTGCCGGACTGGCCAGCGTCACGGTCCGCGCGACGAAGCCGCGTATCGCAACGCCCCCATGACGTCGAGGCGTGCGGCTACGGTGCGGGCCACCGCCCGCGCCTGGCGGTACCGAACAGCGACAACGCGTCCGTGACGACGCGAGGTGCGGCTGTGGCGGCAGCCACCGCGCTGGTGGCAGTGCACCTTCTCGTGCCGCCGGCGGTCCTGCCGGCGGCCGTCTCCGACCTCGACGCCCTGGCGCGCAGCGTCCACGCGGACGCGGGCGCCTGCGCCCAGCACCTCACGACCCTCCAGACTCTGGCCACAGGGAACGGGCTGCACGCCCGGCGCGCAGCCTACCTGCTGGGCTGGTGCCT
>CAZGNA010000137.1:0-7341 GCA_964526945.1 uncultured bacterium | reverse complement strand
GTATCGGTCAGGGCTGTATGGACGATTTCCTCGCGCCAGCCCTCCACCAGCGCGAGCGCCAGGGCCGCGGCGGCCAGCGGGTCGTCGGGCGGCTGCTGGCAGGCCGGCCGCACCTCCACGGTGGCGTGCTGGGCGCGGGGCCGCGCGCTGTACCACAGGTAGTGCTCGTGCCAGAGGAACGCGTCCAGGTCCGGGCCGCGCGCCTGCAGGTAGGCCGCCAGCGGCCGGCCGTACGCCGCGTACGAGCGGCCGCGCCGCAGCACGGCGCACGGCTGCTGGCAGACGAACCGCACGTAGTCCTCGAGGTCGGTAAACGGCCGGGGCGGCATGCCGTGGCGCGCGCCCAGCCCCCACAGCAGGCCTTCCCGCCCCGAACAGAACCGGCCCACACGCCCCGCGTAGACCGACGAGTTCGCCGTGAGCGCGATGATCGCCCCGGAGAGCAGGTTGAGGACGTTGACCACGCCGACGACCTCGTCGCGTCCGACGTCCACGTGCACCTGGTCACTGGCCGTGGTGGTGAACGGCAGCCACGGCCGACCGAGACTGCGGTAGAACGCGGCGTACCGGCGCTTGGGCGTGATCAGCCCGGCGCTGGCCCGGGTCCGGGGCTGGATGCCGTAGCCCAGCACCCGCAGGCGCGCGGCGGCGGCCGCCTGCACCAGCCGGCCGACGGCGGACGCGGACACCCGCGCCAGCGCGTGCAGGTCGTCGACGGGCGGCAGCACCACCTCGACGGTGGCGCGACCGACCTCGACCTCGTAGCCCGCGCCGCCGACGTCCACGCGCGCGATGACGGTCCGCCGGTCGGGGTCGTCGTAGTGGACGCGGGCGGTGCTGTGCGCGCGCAGGCCCTCCCACAGGCGGGCCACCGGCGCGGCCCGGCCGTCGGGCCCGACCAGGGGGAACTCGGCCTCACGGCCCACGCGCCGCAGCCCGCCGGCCCGCGCCGGGAACCGCTGCGCGAACTGCGCGGTCAGGTCCTCGATCGCCGCCTGGAGCCGCCGGACGCCCGCAACCACCGCCCCGTGTCGCCCGCCCGCGGCCACCATCCCGTCCCGCCGTCAGAACGACGGGTACTTGGCGGCGTCGGGGCAGAGCTGGTAGACGCGGTGCGCCAGCAACCGGCCGTCGACGTCCAGGTGGAACTGGTTCAGCTCCAGGTTGAGGATGTCGTACTTGAGCGCAGCGTAGGGGTCGAGACCGCGCAGCTCACCGTGCAGCTGCTGCATGAAGTTCTGGTGCGACGAGACCAGGATGCGCTTGCCCCCATAGGTCGTCAGCACGCGCGCGAGGAACCTCCGCGCGCGGGCGCGCAGCGCCTCGAACGACTCGCCACCGGGCGGGTTGAGGGAGTACCGGACGTGGTCGATCGGCACGTAGATCACGTCGGGGAACCGCACGCGGATCTCGTCCTGGGTCAGACCCTCCATCTGCCCGAAGCTGCGCTCGACGGCGAGGTCGTCGATCACGATGCGCTCGCGCGGCCACCCGGTGACGATCTCGGCGGTCTCGATGGCGCGGCGCAGGCTCGACGCGATGACGACGTCCAGCGCCGTGCCCGCGAAGCGCTGGCGGGCCTCCTCGGCCTGCCGGCGGCCCTCGTCGGCCAGCGGGACGTCCAGGCGGCCGCCCGTGCGCTTGGTGCGGTTCAGCTCGGTGAGGCCGTGACGCAGGGTGTACAGCAGCGTCTGGCCCGGGGCCAGGACGGGCTGGTCGATCATCGGTGCCGTTCGACCTCCGTCAGGCTGTCGTCGAGGATGTCCAGGGCGCGGTCCAGCTCGGCGCGGGTGATCACGAGCGGCGGCGCCAGGGTCAGGACGTTGCCCATGCTGACCTTGAAGCTCAGCCCGCGGGTCAGCGCCGCGTACATGACCGCCTCGGCCTCGGCGACGGCCCGTGCCCGGGTGGCGCGATCGGTGACCAGCTCGACGCCCAGCAACAGCCCCAGCCCGCGCACGTCGCCGATCAGCGGGTGGCGGGCCTGCATGGCGCGCAGCCGCTCCAGGGCGTGCGCGCCCAGCACGCGCGCCCGCTCGATCAGGCCGTGGTCCTCGATGTACTGCAGCGTGGCCAGCGCCGCGGCGGCGGCCACCGGGTTCTTCTCGTGGGTGTAGTGGCCCAGGGCCCGGTCGGCCGCCACGTCGAAGCGCTCGCGGGCCAGGACCGCCGCCAGGGGCATGATGCCGCCGCCCAGGCCCTTCCCCAGGACGAGGATGTCGGGGACGACGCCGTAGTGCTCGCAGGCGAACATGGCGCCGGTGCGCCCCAGCGCTGTGGGGATCTCGTCGAGGATGAGCAACGCGCCATGGCGGTCGCACGCCGCGCGCACGGCCTGCCAGAACTCGCGCCGCGGAATCACCGGCGTGGCGCGCACCGTCTCGGCGATCACGGCGGCCACGTCGCCCTCCTTCTCGAGCACGTACTCGATGTAGCCGGCGCACTTGAGGTCGCACCCGCCCCGCGCCTGACAGTCCCACAGACAGCGGTACGGGTCGGGCGGCGGCACGTGCTCGGTGCCCGGCAGCAGGGGCCCGACGTCGCGCCGGAACAGCTCCTCACCGCCCACCGAGATGGCGTCGAGGGAGGCGCCGTGGAAGGCGTCCCACATGGAGATCGTCTTGTAGCGACCGGTCACCGTGCGGGCCAGCTTCAGGGCGATGCCGATGGCGCCGGTGCCGCTGGGGCAGAACAGCACCTTGTGCAGATCGCCCGGCGCGAGCTGCGCCAGCTTCCGCGCCAGGGCCACCGCCGGCTCGTTGGTGAACCGGCGCGGGCAGAAGCTCAACGCGTCGAGCTGCGCCTTGATCGCCGCCACCACCGCGGGGTTGCCGAAGCCCACCTGGTGGACGCTGTTCCCGTGGAAGTCCATGTAGCGGCGGCCCTGGAGGTCTTCGAGGTAGATGCCCTCGCACCGCCGCAGGGCGGTCAGGCACGGCGTGGACAGCGCCTGGTGGAGGAAGTAGCGCGCATCCTCGGCGAGCAGCGCGCGGGTGGGCTCGTCCAGCATCGCCGCCTGCCACGCCGCCCGCCGCGGCGAGAGGTTCACGTCACCTTCCGAGGGTTTGGGCACCACGCGCTCCATCACGACGCCTCCGGGTTCTCACGCCGGCCCCTTGGTTCCTGCCCCGGCGCGCCTCTTCCTCTGCTGCCGGCGTAGGGCTGGCGCACCGACGCCGGGACCAGCGCCAGGAACGCGGCCAGCACCGGGACCAGCATCCGGTCGCGGTGGTAGACCAGCGTGAAGTCGAGCACCAGCGGCTCGCGCAGCGGCCGGCCCACCAGGCGTCCGCTGGCCAGGTCCTGGGCCACCGCGGCCTGGGCCATGATGGCCACGCCGATGCCGTCGGCCACCGCGCTCTTGATGGCCTCGTTGCTCTCCAGCTCCATGGCGACGTCGATCACGACCCCGCGGGCTGCCGCGGCCTCCTCGATGAGGCGCCGGCTGGTGGACCCCGGCTCGCGCAGGACCAGCGGCCAGCCGCGCAGGTCGCGGACGGAGACGCGTGCCCGCTGCGCCAGCGGGTGGCCCGGCGGGAGGACCACCAGCATGCGGTCCCGGACCAACGGCCGCGTCACCAGCGCGGGGTCGTCGGGTCGGCCGGCCACGAGCCCCACGTGGAGCGAGAAGTCCTTGATCCGGTCCAGCACGATCTCGGAGTTGGCCACGGTCAGGCTGACCTTCACGCCGGGATGGCGCTGCTTGAACCGGTCGAGCAGGTCGGCGACGTAGTACGCACCGGCCGTGCGGCTCGCGCCCACGCGCAGGACACCGGTGCGCAGCGCCCGCTCACCGGCCAGGGCGTCCTGCGCGGCCTCCACCAGGTCGAAGATGCGCTGGGCGTAGCCGGCCAGGGTCCGGCCCGCCTCGGTGAGCACCAACCGGCGACCGTCGCGCTCGAAGAGGACGACCCCGGTGGCCCGCTCCAGCCGGCGCAGCTGCTGGGTGACCGCGGGCTGCGTGACGCCCAGGGCGCGCGCCGCCCGGTGCACGGCCTGGTGGACGACCACGTAGTGGAACGCCCGCAGCGGCCCCAGCGGCAGGAGCGGGCGGGGGTCCGGCGCAAGGGCGTGGGCCATCGCCACATATAATATTTGCTTTGGGTATTCCGCGCAATCCTTATTTGACGTTATCAATGGGGCATCCCCTATAATGCAGGCACGCGCGTACACCTGCCGCGGCCAGGCGGCGGGGTTGGCCCGGTCACTCCCCGCGGATCGGTGGCCCGGGATGGCGGGGCCGTGGCCGGTCGTGCGGATCGGTGGCCTGGGATGGCGGGGCCGTGGCCGGTCGTCAGGAGCGACCCCCGGGCTTTCTAGCCGCGGCGGGCCCGTTCGCCGGTCGTCAGGGCGGGCCCCGGTCTGTGGGCGTCGCGCCCGTGGCCGGTCGTCAGGGCGGATCCGTGGCCCGCCGGTGCGGCGGGCAGGCGCGCGGAGGCACGGAGGACGAGCGTGGCCCTGCGCAGTGCGGCGCGTCCTGCGCCCAAGGTCATGACGGCAGCCGAGGCGGTCGCGCGTTTCGTGCGGCCGGGGAGCGTCCTGGGCATGGGCGGGCAGAACATCGGCCGCTGCCCCCAGGCGCTCACCTTCGAGATCATCCGCCAGCGGATCGGGGATCTCACCGTCGTGGGCTGCAACCTCTCGCTGGGCATGGACCAGCTGGTCGGCGCCGGGCTGGTCCGGCGCACCGCATCGGGGTCGGGCAACCTGGAGCGATTCGGGGTGACGTACTGCTGGCGCCGGGGCATCGAGGACGGCACCCTCGTCCACGAGGACTACAGCCACCTGGCCATGGTCAGCCGCTTCCTGGCCGGCGAGATGGGCGTGCCGTTCATGCCCACCCGCAGCCTGCTGGGCTCCGACATGCTGGCGGACGCGCCCGTGCTGCCATGGGGAGCGCGGGCCGCAGGCGGCGCGCGCGGGGACGCCCCGGCCCCGCGGCGCGACTCCCCGCCCAAGGCCGTGGTCGTCGACAATCCTTGGGCGCCGGGCGAGCCCGTGGTCCTGGTGCCGGCCCTGCAACCCGACGTGTCCATCGTGCACGTCCAGCGCGCCGACCCCCTGGGCAACGTCGTCATCGAGGGCTTCGCCACCCACGAGCCGGAGATGCTGCGCGCCTCGCAGGCGGTCATCGTCTCGTGCGAGGAGCTGGTCCCCACCGATGCGATCCGGGCCGCGCCGGAACGGACCACGGTGCCGTTCCTGTATATCGACGCCGTCGTGGTGCAGCCCTTTGGCGCCTACCCCACGTCGGTCTACGGGTACTACGACTACGACGCGGCCGAGGTGGCCCGGTACCAGGAGGCGGCCCGCAGCGGGCCGGCGGCGGTGGCCGCCTATCTGCAGGAAGCGGTGTGGGACTGCGCGACGTTCGACGACTACCTGGCCAGATGCGCAGGGCCCGCGCGCCTGGAGGCGCTGCGGGCGGCCATGCGGGAGGTGCTGTAGTGCACGAGGCTGCCGCGCCGCGCCCGACTCCGGCGTTCACCCGGCAGGAGCTCATGGTGATCGAAGCGGCCCGTCGGCTGCACGACGGCCAGGTCGTCTTCGTCGGCACGGGGTTGCCGCTGCTGGCCACGGCGCTGGCCCAACGCCGGCACGCGCCCAACATCGTCATGGTCATCGAGAGCGGCGTCATCGCGCCCCTGGTCCGGCCCACGCCGATCTCCGTGTCCGACCCCAAGGTCATGGCGCGTGCCATGCGGCTGGGCACCCTGCGCGAGGTGCTGGGCGGTCTGCTCCAGCGCGGGCTGATCGACGTGGGCTTCCTGGGCGGCGCACAGATCGACCGCCACGCCAACATCAACTCGACGCAGATCGGCCCCCCGGGGGCGCTGCGCCGCCGGTTGCCCGGCAGTGGCGGCGCCAACGACATGGCCAGCCACTGCCGCCGGCTGCTGGTCATCACCCACCACGAGCCCCGGCGGTTCCCCGAACGCTGCGACTACGTCACGAGCCCCGGCTTCCTCGACGGGCCGGGCGGGCGGCAGCGGGCCGGGCTGGCCGCCGACTTCGCGGTCACGGTGGTGACCGACCTGGCCGTGCTGGAGGCCGACCCGTCGACGTGCACGCTGCGCCTCACCGGCCTGATGCCCGGCGTCGACGTGGCGACGGTGTGGGCGCACACCGGGTTCCGCCCCGAGGTCGCCCCCGACCTGCGGGAGGTCGCCCCGCCGGCAGCCGACGACCTCACGGTGCTGCGCGAGGAGCTCGACCCCCAGCGGGTCTACCTGAAGGCCGACGAGCCCGCGGCCGCAAGGAGGTAGTCGGATGGAGTCCGCAGGAACCGCCGCGCGCCGGGAGCCGTTCCACTGGCGCACGGCCATCTCGTACAAGACCCGGGACCGGGTCGTGATTCGCGGGTACAACGTCAACGACCTGACGGGCCGGGTCTCGTTCGCCGAGATGGCCTACCTGGTCTGGCGCGGGGAGCTGCCCCCGGAGTCCCACGCGCGGATGCTGGACGCCATCCTGGTGAACCAGTGCGAGCACGCGTTCTCGCCGTCGTCGGCCGCGTGCCGCTTCGTCACCTCGGGCGGCGTCCCCCTGCACGTGGGCGTGGCCGGCGGGCTGCTGGCCCTGGGCTCGTTGCACGGCACGGCCGACCGGCCGGCAGCGCTCTTCAAGGAGGCGCTGGCGCGGATGGAGCGCGAGGGCCTCACCCTCGAGGAGACCGCGCGGTGCGTCGCCGGCGAGGCGCGGCGCGAGGGACGACGGCTGCCCGGCTACCACCACGCGCAGCACATCGTCGACCCGCGGACCGCGCGCCTGCTGGAGCTCGCCGACGCCTATGGGGTGGCGGGACGCCACGTGGCCATGGCCCGCGCCATCGAGGCGGCCACCGAGGAGTTCTGGGGCCGGCGCATCTACCTCAACGGCCCCGGCGCCGTGGGCGCCATCTGCATGGACATGGGCTTCGACCTGGACCTGATCAAGGGGGTCTACCTGCTGTCGCGCATCGTCGGGCTGATCGCGCACACCTACGAGGAGATGCACCGCGAGCGCGGGTGGCGCGCGTCGACCAACGCGCCCATCGTGCAACCGCTGGACCTGGAGCTGCAGAAGCCCGAGTTCTACGACGGGCCACCGGAGCGCACGTTGCCGCCCGAGCGCACGCCGGTGCCCGCACCCGGTGCGGGAGACGGGCGAGGGACCGGCAGGTGAAGACGCCACGCGCACCGAGGTCCAGTACGTGAGCCCCGTCGCGTTGCTGGCGGAGGTCCCCTCGGGCCGGCTCTTCATCGGCGGCCGGTGGGAGGAGAGCCGCTCGGGGCGCACGCTGCCCACCTACAATCCCGCCACGGGCGAGGTGCTGGCCCACGTGCCCGTCGCCGACGAGGC
>CAZGNA010000136.1:0-7367 GCA_964526945.1 uncultured bacterium | reverse complement strand
CTCCCTTTCCTTGAAGGAGGCTCCCAAGTGCAAACACTACGTCCAAATAGGACACACTAGGACAGCTCCCTCCCCACCAGACGGCGGTAGGTCTCGCGGTAGCGCTGTGCGGTCGCCGCCACCACCTCGGGCGGCAGCGGCGGCGGGGGGCTGTGGCGATCCCATCCGATCTGCAGCAGGTAATCGCGGACGAACTGCTTGTCCAGCGGCACGAGCACACCGCGCGCGTGGTCGGCGGCGTCCCAGAACCGCGAGGAGTCTGGAGTCAGCAGTTCGTCGATGACCACCAGCCGTGCCGGGCTCCCCGGCAGCAGGCCGAACTCGACCTTCGTGTCGGCCAGCACGAGCCCGCAGGCTGCCGCGTGCGCATGGGCGTGCGCGTAGAGGGCCAGGCTCCACGCCCGGAGCTGCTCGGCCAGCGCCGGGCCCACGAGCGCCACGACCTCGTCGAAGGTGATGTTGTGGTCGTGGCCCGTGGAGGCTTTGGCCGCGGGCGTGAAGATCGGCTGGGCCAGCGGGTCGCCCTCCCGGAGTCCTCCGGGCAGCCGCACGCCGCTGATGGCCCCCCGCTGTCGGTACTCGTGCCAGCCCCCGCCGGCCAGGTAGCCACGCACCACGCACTCGACGTCGAGCCGGCGGGCGCGGCGGACCAGCATGGCCCGTCCCCCCAGTGGCGCCGCCAGCGCGGCGAGCGGCGCGGGCATGGCCGCGGGATCGGCGGTCAGGTAGTGATTGGGAGCCAGGGCGCGCGTCGCCTCGAACCAGAAGGCCGAGAGCTGCGTCAGGACGCGGCCCTTGTCCGGTACGGGCGTGGGCAGCACGTGGTCGAACGCCGAGATCCGATCCGTGGCCACCATCAGCAGTAGTTCGCCGGCCTCGTCACCGGCCTCGTAGAGGTCGCGCACCTTCCCGCGGGCGTACAGCGTCAGGGGCAGCGCGGTCTCCCGCAGGGCGGCCGTCGGCGTGCTCACGGCGTGGTGCCCGACGGCGCAGGGACCCGGGGGATCCCGGCCCGCTCCAGGATCGCGTCGACGTGGCGCAGGTAGGGGGCCAGGTCGAAGCAGGCGTCGAGCTCCGCCGGGCTGAGGGCGCCCGTCGCCGCGAGCAGGTCACGGAACCGGCCGCGGCCGTCCAGCGCGGCCATGGCCGCGTCCTGCACGATCCGGTAGGCCTCGTCGCGCGGCCGCCCCTTGTCGATCAGGGCCAGCAGCACCCGGTGGCTGAACACCAGGCCCCCGCCGTGCTCCAGGTTGCGGCGCATCGCGTCGGCGTCCACCCGCAGGCCGTCCAGGACCTGCTGCAGGATGCGGAGCATGTAGTGCGACAGCGTCGTCGCCTGGGGGAGGATGAGGCGCTCGGCGGACGAGTGGGTGATGTCGCGCTCGCCCCACAGCGCCTGGTTCTCGAACGCCACCTGCGCCGCCGCGCGGACCGTGCGGGCCAGACCCACCAGGCGCTCGCACAGAATCGGGTTCCGCTTGTGCGGCATCGCCGACGACCCGGTCTGGCCTGGGGCGAACGGTTCCTCGAGCTCGCGGATCTCCGTGCGCTGCAGCGAGCGGATCTCTGTGGCGATCTTCTCGATGGTCCCGGCCAGCACGGCCAGCGCTGCCAGGTACTCGGCGTGCCGGTCCCGGCTGACGACCTGGCTGCTGACAGGATCGGGCTCGAGCCCCAGCCGCGCGCAGACCTCGGCCTCGATCTCGGGCGGCAGGTGGGCGAACGTGCCGACCTCGCCCGAGAGCTTGCCCACGCGCACCGCCTCACGCGCGGCCTGCAGGCGGCGGACGGCCCGGCCCAGCTCGGCGTGCCACAGGGCGACTTTGACCCCGAAGGTGATGGGTTCGGCGTGGATCCCGTGGGTACGGCCCGCCATGACCGTGTAGCGGTGTCGGTCGGCCAGGCGGCCGGTCGTGCGCCGCACGTCCTCCAGCGCGGCCAGGAGCAGGTCTGCGGCCCGCACCAGCAGCACGTTCTGGGCGGTGTCGACCACGTCGGTGGAACCCAGGCCCCGGTGGAGGTACCGGGCATCGGGGCCGGTCAACTCGGCGACCGAGCGCAGGAAGGCGACCACGTCGTGCTGCGTCTCGGTCCGCTCGATCTCCTCGATGCGCTGGGGCGTGCCGACACGTGCGTCCCGCCGCAGCCGTTCCGCCACCGCGCGGGGGATCTCGCCCCGCGCGGCCTGCGCTTCGACCACCAGCAGCTCGATCTCCAGCCACAGCGCGAACTTCGTCTCGGGCGCCCACAGCGCCCGCATCTCTGGCGTGGTGTAGCGCTCGATCACCTCGTCCCCCCACCGGGGATGCCATCCCACGAACGGACGGCAACGTCCGCACCGTCTGGGGCCCACCCGCCGGCCGGCGCTACTCCTCCGGGGATCCCGTCGGGCGTCCCGACGGCAAGGCAGTGATCGGCCACAGGCACGGCGAGGCTCCCCTCGGTGGGCACTACCCGGCCTCCCGCGCCCCGGCCGCTGGCATCGCCCGCACCAGCGCCTCGCGGTCGCGCCCCAACCCGACCATCGTCACCGGCGCGCCCACCAGCGCGGCGATGCGGTCCAGAAAGCGGCGGGCCGTGGTCGGGAGGTCCTCCAGCGTCCGCACGCGGCCCTCCAGTCGCCAGCCGGGCAGGGTCTCGTAGACAGGCTCGACCTCGGCCAGCACCGGGACGTCGGGCATACCGTCCAGGACCTCGCCCTGGTACCGGTAGGCGGTGCAGATCCGCACCTCGTCCAGGCCGGCCAGCACGTCGAGCTTCATCACGGCCAGCTCGGTGAAGCCGGCCACCTCTGCGGCGAAGCGCGCCGCCACGGCATCGAACCAGCCGCAACGCCGCGGCCGCCCGGTGGTGGTGCCGAACTCCCCGCCGGCCTCGCGGATGCGGTCGGCGACCGCGCCATGGAGCTCGGTGGGCAGCGGCCCGGCCCCCACGGCCGTGGTGTACGCCTTCACCACGCCCACCACGCGCGTGATCCGGGCCGCGGGGAGGCCCGCGCCCGCTGCGGCCCCGCCGGGAAGACACGTCGAGGAGGTGACGTAGGGGTAGATGCCCCAGTCCAGATCGCGCATGACGCCCAGGTGTCCCTCCAGCAGGATCCGGCGGTCGGCGGCCAGCGCGCGCTGCACAAGCCGATGGCTGTCGACGATGCGTGGACCCAGGCGCGCGCGCCACTGCCGGCAGCGGGCCAGGACCTCGTCGGCGTCGATGGGCGGGTGGTCGGCGCCCAGCAGGCGGTTCGTCCGCGCCACGAGGTACCGCACCTGCGTCTCGAGGTGCGCGTCGTGGAGCAGGTCGCCCATGCGGACGCCCACCCGCGCGACCTTGTCGGCGTAGGCGGGCCAGATGCCCTGCTTCGTCGTGCCGTGCGGCCGTGGCCCGCGGCGCTGCTCCTCGAGGACGTCGAGGGTGATGTGAAAGGGGAAGACGATGTGGGCGCGGGTGGAGATGAGCACGTTGTGGGTGGACACGCCGCGCGCCTCGAGCTGGTCGAGCTCGGCGATCAGGAAGTCGGGGTTGACGACCACCCCGGGCCCGATCAGGCACGTGACCCGTGGGTGGAGGACGCCGGAGGGCACGAGGTGCAACGCGAAGACACCGCGGTCGCTGACGATGGTGTGCCCCGCGTTGGAGCCGCCGTTGTACCGGATGACGAGATCCGCCTCGGCGGCGAGCACGTCCACGACCTTCCCTTTGCCCTCGTCGCCCCAGTGACCGCCCACCACCGCCGTTACCGGCATGGCGTCACGCCTCCCGCGCCGGCGGTGGCCAGCAGGCGGCCGCCGATATCGGTGCGGTACTGCATGCCGGGAAACGCGACCCGCCCCACGGCCGCGTAGGCGCGCTGGCGCGCCGCGGCAAGGTCCGGGCCCAGCCCGGTCACCGTCAGCACCCGCCCGCCGGCGGTCACCAATCGCCCCTCCTCCGCACGCGCCGTGCCGTTGTGGAACACCAGGGCCAGTTCCTCGGCGTCGACCACCCCGTCGATGGGCACGCCGGGGCGCGTCGTCGCAGGGTAGCCCTCCGACGCCAGCACGACGCCACAGGCCGCCCGGTCCGACCTGAGGAGCTCGGCCCCGGCGATCCGGCCTTCGGCGCCGACCTCGCCCCGACGCAGGGCGTCGAACGCGTCGGGGAGCCCCGTGCGCAGCAGCGGCAGCAGAACCTGCGCTTCGGGATCCCCGAGCCTGCAGTTGAACTCCAGCACCTGTGGCCCATCAGCGGTGAGCATCACACCGGCGAACAGCACCCCGCGGTAGGCGCAGCCGGCCGCGACCAGTGCGCTCGCGGCCGGCTGGAGGATCTCGTGCAGGATGCGGGCGCACAGCGCCGGCGCCAGCGGGTAGGGCGCGATCGCGCCCATGCCGCCGGTGTTGGGACCGCGGTCGCCGTCGTGCAGGCGCTTGTGATCCTGCGCCGCACCCAGCCAGGCCACCCCCTCGCCGTCGACGAGGGCGAAGACACTCACCTCCTCGCCGTCGAGGCGCTCTTCGACCACCACACGGCGCCCGGCGTCACCAAACACCCTGTCGACCATCACCGCCCGCACCGCCGCCTCGGCCTCGTCGGGCCCGTCGCAGACGACGACCCCCTTCCCCGCCGCCAGGCCGTCGGCTTTGACGACCACCCGCGGGCCCACCTGCCGCACGTGGGCGATGGCCTGGTGCGGATCGTCGAAGACCGCGAACGGCGCGGTGGGGATACGGGCGCGCGCCATCAGGTGTTTGGCGAAGGCCTTGCTGCCCTCGATGCGGGCGGCAGCGGCCACGGGGCCCAGCGTCGGCAGCCCGGCAGCTTCCAGGCGATCGGCCAGACCCGCGACGAGCGGGGCTTCGGGGCCGACGATCACGAGGTCGGGCGCCAGGGTGACCGCGGCGCCGAGCAGCCCGTCCAGGTCGGTAACTGCCACCGGCAGGCAGGTCGCCATGCGGGCGATCCCGGGGTTACCGGGTGCGCAGTAGATCGTGGCACCGGGGTAGCACCTGGCCAGGTGCCAGACGATGGCATGCTCCCTTCCGCCTCCCCCAATCACGAAGAATTTCTTCATATCGGCTCAATATAGTTCGGATATCGAGCTGGATCGGGGGCGATCACTGGGGCTCCCGTGACGGACTTTACCACGGAAAACCGTACATTGGCAAGAGCGGGCCCGCGTGCGGTCCGTCACGGCGGACACAAAAACGCCCGAGGCGGGGGCAGCTCCCGCCTCGGGCACAGCCGCCACGCGCGCCTACACGGACGGCGGCGTGGGCGTCGTCTCTTTGTCCTCCTCGGGCTTCTCGACCACCATCGCCTCGGTGGTCAGCACCAGGCCCGCGACGCTGGCCGCGTTCTGCAGAGCCGAGCGCACGACCTTCGTGGGATCGACGATCCCGGCCTTGAACATGTCCACGAACTGGCCGGTCATGACGTCGAAGCCCACGCCGTAGGGCTGCTGCTTCAGCTCCTCGACGACGATGGAGCCTTCGCGTCCTGCGTTGATCGCCAGCTGCTTGGCCGGCTCCTCCAGCGCGCGCGCCACCAGCTGGGCGCCCACCTTCTCGTCACCCTCCAGGGCCAGGGCCTCCACGGCCTTGCGCGCGTAGATCAGCGCCACGCCGCCGCCGGGCACGATGCCCTCCTCGACGGCCGACCGGGTGGCACGCAGGGCGTCCTCGGTGCGCGTCTTGCGGTACTTGAGCTCGGCCTCACTGGGCGCGCCGACCCGGATGACGGCCACGCCGCCGGCCAGCTTGCCCAGCCGCTCCTGCAGCTTCTCGCGGTCGTAGTCGGAGTCGGTCTCCTCGATCTGCTTGCGGATCTGCTGGATGCGCTTCTCGATGGCCTCGCGCTTGCCGGCCCCCTTGACGATGATCGTCTCCTCCTTGCGCACGCGGACCTGGCCCGCGCGGCCCAGGTGGGCGAGCTCGGTGTTCTCGAGCTTGAGGCCGACCTCGTCGCTGATGACCTGCCCACCGGTGAGGATGGCGATGTCCTCCAGGATGGCCTTCCGACGGTCGCCGAACGCCGGCGCCTTCACGGCGCAGGCCTGGAGCGTGCCACGCAGCTTGTTCACCACCAGCGTGGCCAGCGCCTCGCCCTCCACGTCCTCGGCGATGACCAGCAGCGGCCGGCCCATCTGAACCACCCGCTCCAGCACCGGCAGCAGGTCCTTGACCGCGCTGATCTTCTTGTCGGTGATGAGCAGGTAGGCGTCCTCGAGGACGGCCTCCATCTTCTCGGGGTCGGTGATGAAGTACGGGGAGATGTAGCCCTTGTCGAACATCATCCCCTCGACGACCTCGACGGTCGTCTCGATCCCCTTGGACTCCTCGACGGTGATGACGCCGTCCTTGCCCACCTTGTCCATGGCATCGGCGATCAGCTTGCCGATGGCGGCGTCGTTGGCGGAGATGCTGGCGACCTGCTCGATCGCCTCCTTGGTCTCCACCGGCTTGGCCATGCGGTGCAACTCGTCGACGACCGCCGCCACGGCCCGGTCCATGCCGCGCTTGAGCGCCATGGGGTTGGCCCCGGCCGCCACCATCTTCAGGCCCTCACGGATCATGGCCTGGGCGAGGATCGTGGCGGTGGTGGTACCGTCGCCGGCCACGTCCTCCGTCTTGGTGGCCACCTCCCGCACCAGCTGCGCGCCGGCGTTCTCGAAGGGGTCTTCCAGCTCGACCTCCTTCGCCACCGTCACGCCGTCGTGGGTGATCGTGGGGGATCCGAATTTCTTCTCGAGGACGACGTTGCGCCCCTTGGGGCCCAGCGTGATCTTCACCGCATCGGCGAGCTTGTTGATGCCGCGCTCCATCGCGCGGCGTGCGGTCTCGTCGTAGGCCAGGATCTTCGGCATGGCGACCCCTCCCTCGGGGCTAGGCCTTGGCCTTCGCCGGGGTCTTCTCGACGATGGCCAGGATGTCGTTGGCCCGCAGGATCAGCAGCTCGCCCTCGTCGGTCTTGACCTCGGTCCCGGCGTACTTGGCGTAGAGCACGCGATCGCCGACCTTGACGTCCGGGGGGATCCGCTTGGTGCCGGCCTCGTCCCAGTCGCCGGGGCCCACGGCCAGCACCTCGCCGTGCTGGGGCTTCTCCTTGGCGGTATCGGGCAGCACGATCCCGCCCTTGGTGCGCTCCTCCTCCTCCAGCGGCTTGACCACAACGCGGTCGCCAAGCGGCTTCAGCTTCATCTCTCGCGTCCCTCCTGCGCCAAAATGTTGGGAATTAGCACTCTCGAGGTTAGAGTGCTAGTCACCCCCCATCTTAGACAGCCCCCCGCCGGAGATCAAGCCCCCAGATGCACCCTCACGCCAGCGGCAGATCGGCCGCTGCGCCCAGGTCCCAGCCCGCCCGCTCCCCCCGCGCCAGGCGCGAGGCGCCCGCGG
>CAZGNA010000135.1:0-7378 GCA_964526945.1 uncultured bacterium | reverse complement strand
GGCCCGGGCGTCGGGCAGCCGCAGTGCGGTGTCCGGGTCCGGGCACGGTGCGGCGCGCCTGGTGGCCGACTACCTGGCCCTGACGAAGCCGCGCATCGTCGTGCTGCTGCTGCTCACCACGCTCACCACCATGGTGGTGGCGGACGGAGGACGTCCCGGCGCGGCGCTCGTGGCGCTCACGCTGCTCGGCGGGGCGCTGGCCGCTGGCAGCGCCAACGCCATCAACTGCTACTGCGACCGCGACATCGACGCCCTGATGCGCCGCACGCGCGGCCGCCCACTGCCCGCGGGCCGCGTCGCCCCGCGCAGCGCCCTGGCCTTCGGGATGGCGCTGGCCGTAGCAGCGGTGCTGGTGCTGGGGCTTGGGGTCAACTGGCTGTCGGCGATCCTGGCGGCGGGCGGCATCGTGTTCTACGTGGGCGTCTACACCCTGTGGCTCAAACGGAGCACCCCGCAGAACATCGTCATCGGCGGCGCTGCCGGTGCGATTCCACCCCTGGTGGGCTGGGCCGCCGTCACCAACCAGGTGGCCCTGCCGGCCGTCGTGCTGTTCGCCATCGTCTTCCTGTGGACGCCACCGCACTTCTGGGCGCTGGCGCTCAACCGGCAGGACGAGTACCGGGCCGCGGGGGTGCCGATGCTGCCCGTGGTCGCCGGCCCGCAGGCGACCCTGCGCCAGATGGTGCGGTACACCCTGGCCCTGGTGGCGGCGACGCTGGTCCTGGCGGGCCTGGGCGTGCTGGGCCGGCTCTACCTCGTCGCCGCGGTGGTCCTGGCGGTGCCGTTCGTCGTGCTGGTGGCGCGGCTGGCGCGGCGTCCCACGCCGCAGCAGGCGTGGGTGGTCTTCGAGTACTCCGTCGTCTACCTCGGGCTGCTCTTCGCGGCGATGGCGGTCGACCGGCTGGTGGGCTGAGGTCTCAACTCCCGCAGCCCAACGGTCTTCACGGCCACAATGTCGCCTCAAGCAGCCACATTGTCCAGGTCCGGCGCGCGGGCGCCGCGCCGGTCCGCGCTAGCGCATGCGGTGTACGCTCAGGGCGTCGGGGCCGATGAACGCGAACATCACCACCGCCAGCAGCGCCATCGGCACCACCACGGCGTAGACCAGCGTCAGCCGCTCGTAGGCCAGGTGCATGAAGTAGGCCATGATCAGGGCGGCCTTCATCAGGGCCAGCACGACCAGCGCCGTCACCAGCACCGCCCGGGGCACGCCCACCAGGACGATGGCGACCTCCAGCAGCGTGATGACCAACAGCCAGAACCAGGTGATGGCGTAGATCCGGTACCCGCGGTGATGCTCGTCGGCCACGGCGTCCCTCCGCTAGATCAGGTACAGCAGCGTGAAGATGAAGACCCAGACCAGGTCCACGAAGTGCCAGTACAGCCCGGCGATCTCCACGCTCTCCGGCTGGATCGTCCCGCGCCGCCAGCGCAGGGCGGTGAGCAGCAGGTAGATCACCCCTGCCGTCACGTGCCCGCCGTGGAACCCGGTGATGATGAAGAACGTCGCCGAGAACTGCGGGATGCCCCAGGGGTTGGTGAACAGGCGCGCCCCCTCGCCAATGAAGTGCGTCCACTCGTAGGCCTGGGCGCCCAGGAAGAACAGGCCGCCCAGGACCGTCAGCAGCAGGTACCGCAGCACCCGGGGCCGGTCGCCGGCCCGGGCGGCGCCTACGGCAACCGCCATGGTGGCGCTGCTGCAGATGAGGATGAACGTCATGAGGCTGACGAGCCCGATGTTGAAGATCTCGAACTGGTGCACCCACCGGCCGAGCGTCAGCCGCATGGCGCCATACCCGGTCAGCAGGCCCGCGAACGTCAGGGTGTCGGAGATCAAAAACAGCCACATCATGAACTTCGGCCAGCCCACCGCGAAGGGCGACTGACCGCCGCCCCACTCGGCTGTCAGCGTGGTGCGATGCTCTCCTGCGCTCACGGTCTCCTCCTCGCCCACGAGCACTGGGCGCCTGCCCGGGCGCTGCCGCCGCCAGGGCGCCCGCTCCCGTGCCACCCGCCGCGGGCGGTGCCCCGCCGATCTACGCCCAGAACAGGATCACCAGCAGGTACAGCCACAGCACGTCCACGAAGTGCCAGTACACCGCGACCGTCGTCAGGGTCGTCGCCAGCGCCGCGCGCACCGCGACCTGGCCTGCGCGCCACCACGCGTAGCCCAGGGCCACGAGCCCGCCCGCCAGGTGCAGGCCGTGGACGCCCGTCAACAGGTAGAAGAAGTCGCTGTGGGGGTTCGTCGCCAGGTAGACGCCGGCGGCCACCAGCGCCCGCCAGGCCATCACCTGCCCGACCAGGAATCCCGCCCCCAGCCCCGCAGCCGCCGCCGTCGCCCGCCGCGCCACCGCTCCCCGGCCGCGGGTTGCGGCTCGGCGCGCGATCTCCAGCGCAGCGCTGCTGGCCACCAGCAGCGCGGTGTTGACCCAGAGGATCGGCGGCATCGCCACCGGCCGCCAGTCGGCCAGGGCCCGGCGGGCCAGGTACGTGCTGCTGAACGACGCGAACAGGATGGTCACGATGCCCACCAGCAGCCAGGTGGCCACGCGCGCCGGCTGCAGCGCGGGTACGCCGTCGCCCGGACCACGCCCGGGTCCCTCGCCGGCCGCGGGCCCGTGCGGGGGCGGACGGTCGGATCGCGGTTTGTCCAGGGTCTGGAGCGCGCTCACGGCCTATCCACCCGCTGCTGCGCGCCGATGGCGGCGCGTGGGTCTGCCGTCACGGCTCCGCGGGCCCGCCACGACGTGCGCTACCGTCCCGCTGGCGCTCGTGCTGGCGAGAGAGGCCGTCACGGGTGGATCCTCCCGGTGCGCCACTACCCGTGCCCTCCGTGCCCGCGGGCCGGCGCGGCGACCGCCGCGGCCGGTGTGGTCTGGGGGATGAAGTCCTCGGGAGCGCCGGGAACGCTGTAGTCGTAGGCCCACCGGTGCACCTCGGGCTCGACGGCGCCCCAGTTGCCGTGGGGTGGGGGCGACGGCGCCTGCCACTCCAGGGTCGTGGCCCGCCATGGGTTGCGCTCGGCCCGCGGACCCCAGAACAGGCTGTAGACGAAGTTGGCGATGAACAGCAGCTGTGCCAGGCCCAGCCCGAACGCCGCGATGGAGATGGCGGTGTTGAGGGGCTGGACGTCGCGCAGGCGCTCGAACAGCTGGTACGCGTAGTAGCGGCGGGTGACGCCCGCGAAGCCCAGGAAGTGCATGGGGAAGAACGTGGCGTAGATGCCGACGAACGTCAGCCAGAAGTGCAGACGGCCCAACCGCTCGTTCAGCATTCGGCCGAACATCTTGGGGAACCAGTGGTAGAGGCCGGCGAAGACGCCGAACATGGCGGCGCTGGCCATCACGAAGTGGAAGTGTGCCACCACGAAGTAGGTGTCGTGCATCTGGATGTCCACCGGCGGCTGGGCCAGGAAGACCCCGGTGAGCCCGCCCGTGACGAACAGGGAGACGAAGCCGATGGCGAAGAGCATGGCCGGGGTGAACCGGATGCGGGCCCGCCACAGCGTCGCCAGCCAGTTGAACGTCTTCACGGCTGAGGGCACGGCGATGGCCAGGGTGGTGGTCATGAAGGCCATGCCGACCAGGGGGTGCATGCCGCTGGTGTACATGTGGTGGCCCCAGACCAGGAACGACAGGATGCCGATCGCCGCCATGGACCCCACCATGAACGGGTAGCCGAAGATGGGCTTGCGGCTGTTGGCCGCCAGGATGTCCGAGACCATGCCCATCGGCGGCAGGATGAGCACGTAGACCTCGGGATGCCCCAGGAACCAGAACAGGTGCTGCCAGAGGATGGGGTTCCCGCCGGTGTGCGACAGCAGCTGCCCGCCCACCACCACCTCCGGCACGAAGAAGCTGGTCCCGGCCAGCCGGTCGAACAGCAGCATGATCACCGCCGCCGTCAGCACCGGGAACGAGAGCAGCATGAGCAGCGCCGTGATGAACATGGCCCAGATCGTCAGCGGCAGGCGCAGCATGGACATGCCCCGCGCCCGCAGCTGGAGGACCGTGGTGATGTAGTTCAAGCCGCCGAACAGGAAGGCCAGGATCAGCACGACCAGGCTCAGCAGCCACAGCGTCTGCCCCAGGCCCGCCCCCGGCGCGGCCTGCGGGATGGCCGACAGCGGCGGGTAGGCGGTCCAGCCCGTGCCGGGCGCGCCGCCGGTCACGACGAACGCCGCCAGCAGCAGGACCACCGCCGGCGGGTACAGCCAGTAGGAGAGGGCGTTCATGAAGGGGAACGCCATGTCCCGGGCGCCGATCTGCAGCGGGATCAGGAAGTTGCCAAACCCCCCCGACAGCGCCGTGGTCAGCACGAAGAAGATCATGATGGTGCCGTGCATGGTGACCAGCGCCAGGTAGAAGTCGGGCTTCAGCACCCCGTTCTGGAAGCCGCCCGGCATCAGCGCCTGCAGTTCGGGCCAGCGCCACCCGGGGAACCCCAGCTGCAGCCGGATCAGCATGGCCAGCACCCCGCCGATCAGCGCCATCACCATCGACGTCAGCAGGTACTGGATGCCGATGATCTTGTGGTCGAGGCTGAAGATGTACTTGCGGAAGAAGCCCAGCTCGTGCTCGACGTGCTCGGTGGTGGCCGCGGCGTGCGGGGTACTCATCGGTGCCGACTCCTCACGCGAGGGATGGGCGCTACTGCGCCGGGGGCAGGGCCGGTTTCTGCTGGCCCAGCCACGCCTGGAACGCGTCGGGGCTCTCGACGATCACCCGGCCGCGCATCACGTAGTGGCCGACGCCGCACAGCTCGGCGCAGGCGATCTCGTAGACGCCGGCCTTCGTGGGGACGAACCAGGTCTCCACGGTCATGCCGGGCACCGCGTCCTGTTTGACCCGGAATTCGGCGACGAAGAAGCTGTGGATCACATCGCGGGCCCGCACCCGCACGCGCACCGGGCGATCCACCACCAGGTGGAGGTCGCGGGTGACGATGTCGTCGGCCGCGGCCGGGTCGGCGGGGTCGAGCCCCCAGGGGTTCCGCCGCAGGTCGATGAGCTTCGGGTCCGTCCGCCCGAACCGCCCGTCGGGGCCGGGGTAGCGGAACTGCCAGGCGAACTGCTCGCCGCGGACTTCGACCGCTATGGCGTCGGCCGGGGGCGCGCGGTGGATCTTCGACCACACCACGCCGCTCATCGAGACCATCACGGCCAGCCCCACGGCCGGCACGAGGGTGTAGGTGAGCTCCAGCCGCGGGTGCTCGTGCCAGTGCGCGGCCCGCGCGTCCCCCCGGGCGCCGTGCCGCCACACCAGGTACCCCAGGAACGCGTGCACCAGGACGAAGATGGCGCCGGTGATCCACAGCGTGCTGTAGAAGAGGCGGTCGACGAGCGCGCCGTGCGCCGACGCGACCGGCGGCAGCCACCAGCGGCCACGGGCGTAGAGCGTGAACGCCACGCCCGCGGCCATGGTGGCGAAGATCAGCGCCGCGACCTTGGCCGCCGTGCGGCGCTCGTCGGCGTGGGTGGGGATGGGCATGCGTGCCAACCTCGGTCAGCGATCTGGGATCATGCGACAAGTGTACCAATTGGCGCCGCGGATGCCAAACTCCTGCGGGCAGGACCGAAGGCCTGCGGGCGCAGCTCCCCTGCCGCGACGGACGTCGGGGTCGAGCCATCCGGGTACCGGCAGCAGGGCGCCGTCCGCCGCGCACGAAAAGAGTCCCGCAGAAGGCGTCGGGCGCGTCGGGTGCACCGCCGCGCCGGAGAGTACCGGTGGAAGCACTCCATCACCTGAAGGCGTTCTTCGAGGGCGAGGACGAGGTGGCTGCGGTCTACGTCTACGGCCGCTATCCACCCGGGCCCAGTTTTCCCGACACCGACATCGAGCTGGCGCTGCTCTTCCCCGACGACGCTGACGAGGACGACGTGCGCGGGTACCTGGAGCGGCTCTCGGAGCAGAACCCGCTGGGCCCGCTCCCGGGCATCCTGATGCCGGCTGCCCTCAACACCCACATCCTGCCCGTGATCTACGAGGTGTTGACCGCCGGCGCGCTGCTGGTCGACAACGATCCCGCCACGCGCGAGGCGTTCGCGGCGCGCACCCGGGCCCGCCTGGAGGCGGAACGGCCGCAGCTGTTGCAGGAGGCCCGCATCGCCATCCTGCAGGCCCGGTCGCTGGGGCTCGCCCAGCCCGCCCGGGCCGAGGCCCTGCTGCCCCAGCCACCCAAGTCCCTCGACCCGCTGCGCATCGGCTGGCGGTTGGGCCGTCTGCTGGCGTCGTCCAGCGTCCTCGAGACGCTGACGCGCGACGCCGAGGCCGCCGGCCGCGACGCCGACCGGCTGGCGCAGGTGCTCGGGTGGTTCAGCAACGGGGCGGGCGCGGCCACCGGCATCGCCAAGGCGATGCTCAGCATCTTCGACCTGGAACGGCCCCCGCGGCGCTGGCAGGTCTTCCTGCCGCTGGCCGACCAGGCGCTGTTGCCCATGGACCTGGCCCTGGAGCTGGCGTCGATGGTGGAAGTGCGCTGGCAGGTGCTGACGTCCACCGGCCTGCTCTCGGCCGAGCGGCTGGCCGCGCGCATCCGCGGCTTCCTGCCCGCCATGGTGGCGTTCGCCCGGCAGGCCGCGTGGTTCTGCGAGGTCCCCGGGGGCGACGCGCACGTCCATTGAGGCGGACCGGCACCCCGCCGGCCGGCGCCCAAGGAACCGGCCGGGTGCAACGCGAACACCACCTGCGGCGCGCGCAGCGCGCAGCACGCGCCGGCGCGCGGGGCGCCGGCGTCCGGGCGCAGGAGGTCTGTGTGACGGACCCGGTACGGATCGAGATCCAGCCCACGCCGAACGTCAACGCCATGAAGTTCGTGCTGAACCGGCGGCTGACGGAAGGCCGCAGCCAGACCTTCCGCTCGCCCCAGGAGGCCGCGGGGCACCCGCTGGCGGCGCGGCTGCTGGCGATTCCCGGCGTGGTGCAGGTGTTCCTGCTGAACGACTTCCTGACGGTGACGCGCGACCCTTCGGCCGCGTGGGAGGAGATCGTCGACGCGGCGCAGGCCGCGATCCGCGAGCACTTCGCCGGCTGAAGGCCGCGCGCCGGCCACCACGCCCACGGAGACGGAGGGATCGGTGTGACGGACAGGCCATTCGAGGTCATCGCCGAGATCGCCCTGCAGGGCCTGCCGACCAGCGGCGACATCGCCCGCGTCGGCGAGGAGGTGGAGCGCGCGCGGCAGGCCACGCCCGCCGTCGTGCGCGCCACGCTCGTCCCGCCGGCGCGGTTTCGCGACGGCACCTACTGCCTCGAGACGCGGTGCGCGGTGTGGGCGGCCGATGGCGCCGCCGCGGTGGCCGCGGTGGAGCGGCTGCTGCGCGACGCCGGCCTGACGCCCCGGACCGTGCACCTCTCCGGCCGCGCGCTCACCGCGG
>CAZGNA010000134.1:0-7527 GCA_964526945.1 uncultured bacterium | reverse complement strand
GCCGTCGCCGACCGCCCCTACACTCGATGCAACGAGGTCCAAGGTGTTCGTATTGGGACTGAAAGCGCGGGCAATTCAGCACATCGCTGTCGTGGAGATGGAAGGCCCCATCGGCCCGCGCCTGAAAGCAGCCGACTACGTGAAGCTCTTCAGGCAGATCGAAGAGAACGACCACGTCCGCGCCGTGGTCCTCGATATCGACTCTCCCGGCGGTTCGGCCACCGGCTCCAACTATCTGTATCTGGCCGTGCGCTCCCTGGCGAAGAAGAAGCCCGTGGTCGCCTTCATCCGCGGCGTGGGGGCCTCCGGCGCCGGCTCCCGGACCAGGCGCAGGATCGGCCGCGCGTCGCCCGTCGGCGCCTCGCCGGGCCCCCGGCGCGCAGCGCCCGCAGGCGCGGACCGCTCCTCCAGCACCGGCGGGGCCGGCGGCGCGGCCAGCGCCTCCAGTTCCCGCGAGGCCGTTTCGATCAGGTGCCTAACGCCGCGCCGGAGCTCCTCGCGCCCGCTGGGCATGGGCGATCACCTCGTGAGCCAGGCTCATGTACTCCTTGGCGCCCCGCGACTCCGGATTGGTGAGGAACAGCGGCACGCCGCTCATCGACGACTCCACCAGCTTGATGTTGAAGTGGATCGTCGTGTGAAACACCTGATTCGGGAAGTACTCGTGGATCCCCTGGAGGATCTCCTTGCTGATCGTCGTGCGGGCGTCGTACATCGTGGGGAGCACGCCGACGATCTCCACCTGGTGCCCGAGCTCGTCGCGCACCATCTTCAGGGTGCGCAGCAGCTGGCGCATCCCCAGCAGCGCGTAGTAGTGGGTCTGGATCGGGATGATGATCCCGTCACACGCCACCAGGGCGTTGAGGGTCAGCAGCCCCAGCGATGGCGGCGTGTCGATCAGGATGAACGCGTAGCGCTCCCGCACCGGCTGCAGCCGCCGGCGCAGGGCCTGTTCGCGCCCGATCCGGGACACGAGCTCCATCTCGGCCGCCGCCAGGTCGATGGAGGAAGGCGCCACCTCGAGGCCCGCCACCGACGTCGGGCGGATCACGGCGGCCAGCGGCAGCCCGTCGTCGGTGCTCACGTCCACGATGACGTGGTAGACGGTGCGGTCCAGGGTGGCCGGGTCGATCCCGAGGCTGACGGTGGCGTTCGCCTGCGGGTCCAGGTCGATCAGCAGCGTGGGGTAGCCCGCCGCCGCCAGCGAGGCGCTGAGGTTGACGGCCGTGGTGGTCTTGCCGCACCCGCCCTTCTGGTTGACCAGCCCGATGACCTGCGCCTCGGCACTCACCCGGGTCGCTCCCCGCACGCCGTCGGCACGGCGTGGTGTTTGCACCGCTGTTCGACCCCGCGCGAACCTTCTCCTCCGTAGGCCCGGGGCGCGCGGCAGGACTGCCCGCGGGTCGGGGAAAAGTACACGGTGAGCGGCGGGAGGCGGCAGGAGGTGGAGCGCATGCGGATCACGGTCAGTGTCATCAAGGCCGATGTGGGTGCCATCGGCGGTCACACGGTGCCCAGTGCGGAGCTGCTGGCCATTGCGCGGGCGGGCGTGGAGCAGGCCAGGGGCACGTTGCTCATCGACGGGTACGTCTGCCACTGCGGCGACGACCTGGGGCTGATCATGACCCACACCCGGGGGCCCAGCGACCCCGAGATCCACCGGCTAGCCTGGAACATCTTCATGGAGGCCACCGAGAAGGCGAAGGCCCAGGGCCTCTACGGCGCCGGGCAGGACATGCTCAAGGATGCGTTCTCCGGCAACGTGCGGGGCCTGGGCCCCGGCAGCGCGGAGATGGAGTTCGAGGAGCGTCCCAACGAAGCGTTCATGGTGTTGCTGGCCGACAAGTGCGGGCCGGGGGCGCTCAACCTCCCCCTGTACCTGGCGTTCGCCGACCCCATGTACTCGCCCGGTCTGATGCTCTCGGAAGGCCTCCACGACGGGTTCACCTTCCACATCATGGACATGGACCACACCGAGGGCGACCGCATCATCGTGCTGGATGCGCCCGAGCGCCTCTACGACATCGCGACGCTGCTGCGCGACACCAACCGGTACGCCATCGAGTCCATCTGGTCGCGCAAGTACCCCACCGAGCAGGCCGCGGCGGTGGGGACGACGCGGCTCCGCAACATCGCGGGCCGGTACGTGGGCAAGGACGACCCGCCGGCCGTGGTGCGGGTCCAGAAGATCTTCCCGGCCACCGAAGAGTTCGGCCCGCCGTTCGCGGTGGGCGCGTTCGTGGGCGGTGACACCCGCGGCAGCCACAACCTGCCGTTGATGCCGGTGCCGATGAACACGCCGGCGTCCACGTTCTTCTGTGTGCCCATGGTGTGCGCGCTGGGCTTCTCGGTCCACGAGGGCCGGCTGACCGGACCCGCCGACCTGTTCGCGGACCCCGTGTGGCACCACGTGCGGGCCCAGATCACCGCCAAGGCCATGGAGATGCGCCGGCAGGGGTTCTTCGAGCCAGCGACGCTGCCCTACTCGGAGCTCGAGTACGGCGGCATCGTGGCACGGCTGCGCCGCCTGGATCGGGAGTTCCAGATTCGCGACGGTCAACCGGCGGCGCCGGCGGGTGTCCGGGCCGACGCCGGCGACCCCGACTGACGCTGCCGCCGCCACGCGGGGGCAGGCGATAAGCAGCGCCTGTCCCCGCGTTCATTGTCGGTTTCGCGGTGCGCCCCCCGCCGACAGCGCGGTGGAGGGCAACGTCCGGGGCGTCGCCCTCCGGGACGCAGCCTCAGTGGTGCGCGTCGGGCGGGCGCTCCTGCTGCGCGGCCAGACGGTCGACCCACCGGATCAGCCCGGGCCAGACCACGGGGAGCATCCCGCCCACCGCGGCCATGAACGCCAGGAACCACAGGGTGAAGCCGAGGTAGTCACGCTCCGTCACGGTCGCCTCCGGATGCGCCGCCTTGCGATGTCCGGCCGGCCGGTTCGGCGTCGGCGCTGGCGGCTCCTGCCGGGAACTGCGCCCGCACCAGCGCCCGGGCGTCCTCGGCGGTGGCGATGCGTCCCTCCGCGCGGGCGTCTTCCACCGCCTCGAGGATCCTGGCGAACTGCGGACCGGGGCGGTACCCCATGGCGATGAGGTCGTGGCCGGTGAGCAGCCGCGGCCGGGACACCTCGGTGCGCACCTCCCGCAGCATGGCCATCACGCGGTCGTAGACCGCCAGGTCGCCATGGCTCGCCAGGCAGTCGGCACGGTAGAGTTCCAGCAGGTCGTCGATGTCCTCGCGACGCAGGAACCGGCGGGCCCGGCCCGGCCGCATCTTCGGCACGTCACCCACCCGCTGGTGGTCGCGGACGAGGGCGACGACGGCCCGCACGTCCGCCGCCGACAGGCGCAGACGACGGCACACCTGTTCGGCGATCCCCGCGCCCGCCTCCGCATGCCCGTGGAAGCGAATACGGTCGCCGACGGTCATGGTCACCGGTTTGCCCACGTCGTGCAGCAGGGTCGCCAGCGCCAGCACCGGCCTCGGCGCCCGCAGCGCCTGCAGCGCCAGACAGGTGTGGGTGAAGACGTCGCCCTCGGGGTGGAACGCAGGCGGCTGCGGGACGCCCACGGTGGCCTCGACCTCGGGCAGCACCACGGCCAGCAGGCCGACCTCGTGCAGCAGGCGCAACCCGCTGGCCCGCGCCGGCGCCGTCAGCAGCCGGACCAGCTCGTCGCGGACGCGCTCGGCGCTCACCCCGGCGATCGCCGGTGCGAGGGTGCGGATCGCCGCGAGCGTGGCGGGCTCGATGGCGAACTCCAGCTGCGCGGCCAGGCGGACGGCCCGCAGCAGCCGCAGGTGGTCCTCCGCAAAGCGCGCGGCGGGCTCGCCGACCGTGCGCACCAGGCGGGCGGCCAGGTCGGCGCGTCCCCCCACGAAGTCAAGGACGGCGCCGGTGCGGGGATCGTACAGCAGCGCATTGACGGTGAAGTCACGCCGCTGCACGTCGTCGCGCACGTCGGCGTAGGCCACCCACGACGGCCGCCGTCGGTCGTGGTAGGGTCCTTCGCGGCGAAACGTCGCCACCTGAAAGACGCGCTCGCCCGCCACGACGCCCACGACGCCAAACGCCGCCCCCAGGGGGACCGTCCGCGGGAACAGGTGGGTCACCACCTCCGGCGGGGCCGCGGTGACGATGTCGAGATCGTGGGGCGTTCGGCCCAGGAGCACGTCGCGCACCACGCCGCCGACGAGATACGTCTCCCGACCCGCGGCCCACAGGCGCAACGCCACGTCGAGCCCGGGGCGCAGCGCGGCGGGCACCTGCGCCCGCAGCGTCGCAGGCGCGATCGTCTCCGGGACCGCGCCGGGCGGCCTCAGCTGGTCGGTGTCACCCGTCGGGCTGCTCCTCGGCGCGGGGCCCGTGGGTCCGCTCCTCCAGCAGCTCGCGGCCGCGTTCCACGACTTCCCGCAGGCGCGCCGTGCTCTCCTCGACCTTGGCCCGGCCGCGCTGGGTCAGCTCGTCAGCGGTCGTCCGCACCCGGCGGACGACGTGGTCGGCGCGCTCCCGCGCGCGGTCGCGCAACTCCTCGGCCGACTCGAGCAGCCGGGTCCGCGTCTCCTCGCCGGACCGCGGCGCGAGCAGCAGCGCAAACGCGGCTCCCATGAGCCCGCCCAGGATGAACCCTGCCACGAAGTCAGTGCGGCTGCTCATGATCCGTCTCCTCCTCATCGTGCAGTGCTGCTTCTATGATACCGCCGCCGAGCACCCGCACCCCAGCGTAGAACACCGCGACCTGCCCGGGGGCGACCGCCCGCTGCGGCGTCGCAAACCGCACGTCCACCCGCCCGTCCTCCCGTACGTGCAGCGTCGCCGGCACCTCGGCTGCGGCATGGCGCACGCGGACCGTCACCGCCGCGGGCGGCGGCGGGGGGACGATCCAGTTGACCGTCCCCACACGCACGCCCGCCCACGCCAGCGCGTCGCCCGGGCCCACGACGAGCCGGTTGGCAGGCGCGTCCACGGCCAGCACGTAGAGGGGCTCCCCGGTCGCCACGCCCACCCCCCGGCGCTGGCCCACGGTGTACCGACCGATGCCGCGGTGCGTCCCGACCTGCCGGCCGGTCCGATCCACGATGGGGCCCGGGCGTCCCGCTTCAGGCCGCCGGGCGGCCACCAGCTCGCCGTAGTGCCCTGCGGGCACGAAGCAGATCTCCTGACTGTCGGGCTTGTCGGCGACCGGCAGCCCGAGCTGGCGTGCGAGCGCCCGGACTTGGGGCTTGGTGTAGTCGCCCACGGGAAACCGCACGCGCGCCAGCTGCGCCTGCGTGAGCCCGTACAGCACGTAGGACTGATCCTTGGCCGGATCGACGGCCCGCAGCAGCAGGTAGCGTCCGGTGTGCGGGTCCACCGCCACCCGCGCGTAGTGGCCGGTGGCCAGGGCCTCGCACCCCAGCGCCACGACCCTGTCGAGCAGGACGCGAAACTTGATCTCCTGGTTGCAGGCCACACACGGGTTGGGGGTGCGGCCCCGCGCGTACTCGTCGCAGAAGTAGTCGACGACCGCGCGCTCGAACGCCTGCCGCAGGTCGAGCACGTAGTGCCGGATGCCAAGGACCCTGGCCGCGGCCCGGGCATCCTCCACCGCCGTGACCCCGCAGCACGTCCGGCTGCTGGCGTCCGGCGCGCCCACCCACGCCGGCCACAGGTCCATCGTCAGGCCGACGACCTCGTACCCGGCCTGGACCAGGAGCGCGGCGGCGACGGCGCTGTCCACGCCCCCGCTCATCGCCACGGCGATGCGCGTCATCGTGTCCTCCCGTGCGTCGACATCCTCCCGATGGTCGCAGCCACCCGGCAGGGTGTCAACGGCCGCCGTCCGCGGCGTCGTCCGCCCGTCCCGCCGCCGGTCCCTCCTCGCCCCACCACTGCGCCAGCCGCTGTCGGATCTCGGCCTCGAACCCGTGGAGCGTGGGCTCGTAGTAGCGGCGCCCCTGCAGGGCGGGGGGGGCGGTACGCCTGCCGCACGAACCCGCCCGGGACGTCGTGCGGGTACCGGTAGTCACGTCCGTAGCCCAGCCGGGTCGCCGCCAGCGGATGACTCGTGTCCCGGAGGTGCACGGGCACGGGGTCGGCGCGGTGCTCCTCGACGTCCGCCGCCGCCGCGCCCACGGCGCGCACCACCGCATTGCTCTTGGGCGCGGTGGCGATGTACACCGCGGCTTCGGCCATGGGCAGGCGGGCCTCGGGCAGGCCGACGTACTCGACGGCGTGCGCCGCGGCCACCGCCACCACCAGCGCCATCGGGTCGGCCAGGCCCACGTCCTCGGCCGCGTGCACGATCACCCGGCGGGCGATGACGCGAGGGTCTTCGCCCGCTGCCAGCATCCGCGCCAGCCAGTACACGGCGGCGTCGGGATCCGAGCCCCGGAGGCTCTTGATGAACGCCGAGAGCGTGTCGTAGTGCGCGTCCCCCGCGCGGTCGTAGATCAGGACCGGGCCGCGGGCCGCGTCGACCGCCGTCGGCAGCGTCACCCGGCGGCGGCCGTCGACCACCGGGGCGGCAGCCGCCGCCAGCTCCAGCGCGTTCAGCGCCACCCGCGCATCGCCGTTGCTCGTCCGGACCAGGTGCGCCAGGGCCTCCGGCTCGACCTCGACGCCCACCGGTGCCAGACCGCGCTCGTCGGCCAGCGCCCGCTCGAGGATCGTCCGGATCTCGTCGTCCGACAGCGGTTCGAGGCGCACGACCTGCGCCCGCGACACCAGGGTGGCGGTGACGTCGTGGAACGGGTTCTCGGTGGTGGCGCCGATCAGGATGAGGGTCCCGTCCTCGACGTGCGGGAGCAGGACGTCCTGCTGGGCCTTGGTGAAGCGGTGGATCTCGTCGATGACCACCAGCGTCCGCTGCTGGTGAAACGCCAGACGGTCTCGGGCCTCGCTGATGACGCGCCGGAGGTCGGCCACACCGGCGGTCACCGCGTTCACCTGCTCCACGTGCGCCCGGCTGGCGGACGCGATGAGCAGCGCCAGCGACGTCTTGCCGACCCCGGGCGGTCCCCACAGGATCAGGCTGCGGAGCTGCCCGGTCTCGATGGCCACGCGCAACGCTCGCCCCGGGCCCAGCAGGTGCGTCTGGCCTACGAACTCCTCCAGTGAGCGGGGCCGCATCCGCGCCGCCA
Organism: uncultured bacterium; assembly: GCA_964526945.1. Classification (GTDB taxonomy): domain Bacteria; phylum Sysuimicrobiota; class Sysuimicrobiia; order Sysuimicrobiales; family Humicultoraceae; genus Fervidifonticultor. The sequence continues at coordinate 408 of CAZGNA010000134.1, read as the reverse complement.
GGGGCGGCTGCGGCTGACTGTGGCGATGCGCGGTGAACACCGTCATGCTGGCTCCATCCTACCACGGATACCAGGAACACAGCGGGCGGCCAGATGGCCGCCCGCTGTCGCTGTTCTCCGCCGTGCCGTACGGGACGAAGCTCCCGAACCCTGCTCTCGCAGGTGGGTGCCTCCCGACCGCCTGGGCTTCAACCGGCATCACCGATGCCGCGGGCACCATCAACGGCCGGAGTCCGGCTCCCTGTCGTTCGGTGTTGGATCGGAGCTTATCCGACCCGCCTCGCACACGGCAGAGAACCCTGCCATGGCTATCGTAGCACGGGGGCCGGGCGCTCGCAACGACCGCGGCTGCGCCGGTAGTGTACGGTAGTCTGTGTACTTTCGTTGGGGACCCTTTGAAGGGTCCCC
>CAZGNA010000133.1:0-7623 GCA_964526945.1 uncultured bacterium | reverse complement strand
ATGGCGCCGCGCGTCCGGTGCGGGGCGTCGCGCCTCGACGACCGCGCACCCGGCCGTCCGCCCGCACCCGGCGGCACGCCGGCGTCTGGGGCCCCGAGGCGCCGGGAGAGCTCCCGGGCCTCGACCACCACGGCGCGCACCGCTTCCGCCAGCCGCGTCCGGGTCACCCGGGCGCTCGAGCCGACGACCGTCAGCGTGGCCACCACCTGACCCCGCGCGTCGCGCACCGGGGCCGAGACCGCCCGCACGCCCGGCAGGTACTCCTCGTCGTCGACGGCGTAGCCCAGGCGGCGCACTCGTCGCAGCTCCTGCAGGTAGCGCCGCGGCGCGGTGATGCTGCGGGGGGTGAACGCCGGCAGGCGGGGGGGCAGGCGTGTCGCCAGCTCGGCGTCGGGCCGGTGGGCCAGCAGCACCTTGGCCACCGCACCGGCGAAGGGCGGCAGACGGTGGCCCAGCGGCGCCACCACCTTGAGGTCGTGGTGCGACTCGGCCCGGGCCACGATGATCGCCTCGTCGCCGGCCGGCACGTGCAGCACCGCGGTTTCGCCGAGTCGCTCGCGCAGGCGCGCCAGGTGGGGCCGGGCGAGCTGGGCCACGTCCAGATGGCGGAGCGCGGCGCTGCCCAGCGCCAGCAGCGCCGCGCCCAACCGGTAGCCCCGCGAGTCGCCGTCGCGCTCGACGAGGCCGTGGTGCTCCAGGGTGGCCAGCAGCCCGGAGAGCGAGCTCTTGCTCACCCCCAGCTGTCGCCCAAGCTCTGACAGGCGCGGGGCGGCGCCGTCGGCGGCCAGGGCGCGCAGCACCCGCACGGCGCGGTCCACCGCGGGAACCGTTCGAGGCCGCTGCGCCCCCATGCGACCGGCGTCCTCCGGTTGTTCAATATATCGAACGCGGTTCGACATGGTGAACAATTCGACGCCGCGCCCGTACCTCCTGCCAGGACACGGGCGCGGCCAGCCAGGAGGCATGGGCCCGGCAGCCCATCACCGCTGCGGGCGACCGGACGCCCGGCAGGACACGGGCGCGGCGCACCGGGAGGGGTGGGCGCCGCGCGCTCAGGGCGTCGTGCGCGATGCCAGCGCCGGCCACCACCCGCCGGCCTCGACGTCCGAGAGGTCGAAGATCATCAGGCCGTCGCTGTGGCGCGCCGCCGTGCGGATCGCGGCGATGCCCCGCGCGCGGTCGGTGCGGTACAGGTTGAGCCACAGGCTGCCCACCACGGGCAGCGCCCCGGTCAGGCGGCGGGCCAGCAGCGCGCCGCCGGCCACGTTGCCCCACCACACCCCGCCGCCCGCCAGCGCCTCGGCCGGCGTGAGCGAGCGATAGTACAACCCGACCATGAGGTAGTCGAGGAAGGGCACGAGGCTCGCCTCGGCCCACGCGGGGCTCCACGCCGCGAACAGCACGGGCGCCTCGGGCACGGCCCAGTTCTGCCCCAGCTGGTAGATCGTGGGGTACCAGCCGCCGACGTACATCCCCAGCGGCAGCCCGGGCCGGAGCCGCTGCGTCAGCTGGCGTGCCGCGCGCACGTACGCCGTGATCACGCGCGCGCGCCAGGCGATCCACGGCCGGAACAGCGGCCCGGGCTCGAGTCGCCGTCCGGCCAGCTGCACGACGTCGTTCGGCCAGCGCGCCACCGGCCGGCCGAGGAACGCCTCGAAGCCCGCGCGGCTGGCGTCGGAGAAGTCGGCGTCGAGGCCGGCGAACCGCGCGCGGTCCAGCACGATCCCGTCGACCGGGTAGCGGGTGAGGACCTCCCAGAGCACCGCGAGCTGGTAGAGCACCACCTCGGGATGGGCGGCGCTGGCGAAGGCGATGTCGATCGCCCGGCTGGAGGGCACGAGGATCACGCCTCCCGCACCCTGGCGCAGGTGCATGCTCTCCCAGGCCGGGCGCTCGTGCAGCAGCCCGACGGCCGGAAGGCCGCCGCCGGGCTGCAGGCCCTCGCCAAAGGCGTTCACCGCCGCATGCACGCGCAGGCCGGCGGCGTGCGCCTCCTCGATGAGCACGGCCAGCGGGTCGTGGTCGTGGGGAAACCACGCGCGGGGCGCCGGGTAGGCTGCGCGCGGAATCGGCGAGGTGCGGATGTGGGGCGCGAAGGCCGACTCGTAGATCACGTAGCCCCACGCGTTCTTCGCCTCGGGGATCAGCGTGTCGAACCCGGCTGTGCGCGCGCGGGCCACCAGCCCGCGGATCGCCTCACGGCTGGCCAGCGTGCGCAGGTTGGCCGAGGTCTCGATCCACAGGGCCCGCCGGGGCACGGGCCCACCGCTGGCGGCGCCGTGTACCGGGGCGCGGGAGGCGTGCCCCGCACGGAGTGCGAGCTCGGCGTCGCGCCCCGGTCCGCCCGCCGCGCCCGCAGGGCCCTCCCTCGCACGCGCAGCGCCTGTCGCGACCAGCAGCAGCGCCGCCGCCAGGACCGGTGCCGTCCGCCTCATCCGGCACCACGCCGGCGCACCATGTTCACGAACTCGCCCTCGGCGACCACCTCGTCGCGTTGGTTCAGCACGCGCACCACCTGCTCCATGATCCCGCGGTCGGGGTGGGAGGTGGGGCGCAGCCCGGTGATCTCCGTCACCACCCGCAGGGTGTCACCGATCACGACGGGCCGTAGAAACCGCCAGCGGCGGATCTCCAAGAACGCCATCATGGTGCCCTCGAACAGGCCGGTGCGCTGGCGCAGGCCGGTGGCCAGCGCCAGCACCAGGGTCCCGTGGGCGACCCGCTGGCCGAAGATCGTCTGCTTCGCGAACTCCGCGTCGGTGTGCAGCGGGTTGAAGTCGCCGGTGATGCCGCTGAAGGCGACGAGGTCTGCCTCGGTGACGGTGCGGCCGGCCGTGGTGAAGGTCATGCCCACCGCCAGGTCGTCGAAGTACAGCCGGGGCCGTGGGATCTCCATGGTTCTCGTCGTCTACTGCGCGAGCCTGCCGCCGGCACCGCGCCTCGCCGCCATCCGACGGCGCACGGCGCACCGGGGCCTACCCGGTGCCCCGGGTCCAGAACCCCTGCGGGTCCAGCCGGCGGATCAGGCGCAGCTCCTCGGGCGTGGGCGGTGGCGTCTTTGCCAGGTCGGGCGCGACGCGCAACGCCCATCCGGTCTGCGCGCGCACGTCCTCCACGCTGACCCCGGGATGGCACGATCGCAGCACCGCCTCGCCGGTCGCCGGGTCGAAGCCAAAGATCCCCAGCGTCGTGATGAGCGCCGCCGGCCCGCCCGGCAGGCCCAGGGCGCGGCGCTGGGCCGCGCCCCGCAGGTAGCCCGGCGAGGTGACGAAGTCGACGGCCTCGCGGAAGCGGTGCCGCTCGTGCGCCATGATGATGAGCAGCCGGCGGGCGAGCGAGGCGATGTCGCAGGCGCCCCCGCTGCCCGGCAGCTTGACGCGGGGCCGATCCCGCGGGCCGATGTACGACGAGTTGACGTTGCCGAAGCGGTCGACCTCGGCCCCGCCGATGAACCCCACGTCGACGCGGCCGCGGCCCAGCAGGCTCATCACCAGCGACAGCCGCGTGCACATGCTGGCACCCACGATGTTGGGCGGGTCGCCCATTGTGTACAGGAACTGGTCGCTGGGGGTCTGGCGGACGACGCCGTTCTCGAAGACCCCCACGGCCCGCGGCGCGTGGGTGAGCTTGGCCAGCTGGAAGGCGATGAGCGGCAGGCGCATCCCCACGAAGACCACGTCGCCGTCGCGGATCTCGCGGGCCGCCGCGGTCACCATGAGCTCGCCAGCGGTAAACGGCGCGTCCCTCATGCCTGCGCCCCTCCCTCGTGGTCGGCCCGGGACGCGGCGGGCTCGACCACCGGCTGCCCCTGCTCCTGCCACCCGTAGTCGACCGGCGCGGCGGGCGCCGGATGCAGACGGCGCAGCGCCTGCCAGCGCGCCTCGCCCAGGCGCGCGAGGTACGTGGCCCGGTCGGGCACCTCGTAGACCCAGCGCGCCAGCCACGCCTCCATGCCCTCGACCGTGCGCGTCTCGCGGTGGTAGTCGGCGTAGAACGCGTGGTCCCGGCCGTAGTAGCCCTGCACCGGCGACGGATGACACCCGCCCGGGCAGTGGACGACGGCGCTCACCAGAAACGGCGGGAAGAGCACGCGGTTGGGGTCGCTGGTCAGCACCGCCTCGTCGACGATCTCCTCGGCCAGCAGCACGATGTGCTCCGCGGCCAGGCCCGCTTCCTCGGTGATGCCCAGGTTCCCCCAGGCGTGGGCGTGCCCCGCCGGGTCGGCACGCTGCACCGCCAGGATGGCCACGTCGGGCCGCAGCGCCCGCACCACCATCACGGGCCGGCCGTCGAAGGGCGACGGCACCTGGGCGAACCCGGGATGCCCGCGCGTGATGTCGCTGCCCGGCCCGGATCGCACCGGCACGAAGGGCAGCCCGTGCGCGCCGGCCCACAGGGCCAGCGCCACGGTGTAGTTCGAGTAGTCCTCGATGGTGAGCGGGCGGGGGATGCCGGCTTCGGCCGCGCGGCGGTAGGCATGGCCCAGCCCGGCGCTCACGTTGCCCACCCAGGCCGCCTGCACCTTCGCCACGCACCCCGCGCCGATGAGCTGGTCGACGACGATGTCGAAGATGGGGCCGATCACCGTGAGGTTGCGCCGACGCTGGCGGATGATCTCGTGGCCGGCCGCAAAGGGGATCAGCGACTCCAGGCACGCGCCGATGGCGATCGACGCGCCGTCGGGCACGAAGCGGCCGATGGCCTCGGCGAGGCTCATGAGCTTGCCGGTGGCGGTCACGGGGTCTCCTGCGGCGCCCGCGGGCCGGCCCTCACGACGAGGTGGGCGTCGGCTGCGCCTGGCGCAGTTTGAAGCGCTGGATCTTGCCCGTGATGGTCTTGGGCAGGTCGGTGACGAACTCGACCAGCTGCGGGTACTTGTAGCGCTCCAGCCGCGCCTTGCACCACTCCTGCAGCTCCCCCGCCAGGGCCGCCGAGCCGACGTGCCCTTCCTTGAGGATGACGAACGCCTTCATCTTCGTCAGCCCCTCCACCTCCACGCCGACCACGGCCGCCTCCAGCACCGCCGGGTGCTCGATCAGCACGTTCTCCACCTCGATGGGCGACACCCACAGCCCGCCGACCTTCAACATGTCGTCCGAGCGTCCCTCGTACCAGAGGAACCCGTCGGCGTCGATGCGGTACCAGTCGCCGGTGCGCATCCACTCGCCGACCATCGTCGCCTTGGACTTCTCGTGGAAGTGCCAGTAGTACGGCGCGGCCGAGTCGCCCTTGACCATGAGGTGGCCGGCGCCGCCCGGTGGCACCGGACGCCCCTCGTCGTCGACGACCTTGACCTCGTAGCCGGGCACCGGCTTGCCGCTCGACCCGGGCCGCAGCGCCTCGGGCGTGTTGGACATGAAGATGTGGAGCATCTCGGTGGTGCCGATGCCGTCGAGGATCACCAGGCCGAACTCCTCCTTCCACCGCCGCCAGATCTCGGCGGGCAGGGCCTCGGCGGCCGAGATGCACAGGCGCAGCGACGAGAGGTCGTAGCGCCGGCGGTCGGGGAAGGCCAGGATGGCGTTGTAGAGGGTGGGCACGCCGAAGAAGACCGTGGGCCGGTAGCGCTGGATCGTCTCGAGCACGGTCGGCGGCGTCGGCCGTGCCGGGGTCAGCACCGTGGCGGCGCCGGCCCGGTAGGGGAACGTCATGTTGTTGCCCAGGCCGTAGGCGTGGAACAGCTTGGCGGCGGAGTAGGTCACGTCGGCGTCGGTCAGCCGCAGCACGTGCCGGGCATAGGTCTCGCACGTGTAGGGGATGTCGTGGTGCAGGTGCACGACGCCCTTGGGCAGCCCGGTGCTGCCCGAGCTGTAGAGGATGAACGCCATGTCGTCGCGGTGGGTGGCGGCGGGCGGCACGTCATCGTCCCCGCCCGCCAGTAGGTCGTCCAGGCTGAGGGCGTCGTCGGCGCGGCCCCCGGCCACCACCAGCGTCACGTCCGGCAGGCCCGCGGCGGCCTGCCGCGCCTTGTCGAGGTGTTCGGCGTCGGCGACGACCACGCGGGCGTAGCTGTCCTCGATGAAGTAGCGGTGGTCCTCCCACCGCAGCAACGGGTTGGTCGGCACCGGCACGGCGCCGATGCGCAGGGCACCGTAGAACACCGTGGGGAAGGCCGGCGTGTCGTTGAGCATCATCACCACGCGCTCCTCGCGGCGCACCCCCAGCCGGCGCAGGGCGCTGGCGCAGCGGCAGACCCGTTGCAGCAGCTGGCCATAGGTGATCCGCTCGTCGCCGTAGTAGATGGCCACCCGGTCGGCCCGCCCGGCGTTCAGGTTCTCGTCCAGCACCACCGAGGCGTTGTACTGCCGCGGGACCTCCACCATCGTCGTTCCCTCCTTCACGAGGACCGCCGAACCACCACCGACTTCGTCTCCATGTAGTAGTCGAGGGCTTCGATGCCGTGCTCCTTGCCCAGCCCGCTCTGCTTGACCCCGCCGAAGGGCAGCTCGTCGTAGATCTTCTGGGGGGAGTTGATCCACGTATAGCCCGCCTCGAGCCGCTCCGCCGCGTAGGAGGCGCGGTCGAGGTCGCGGGTCCAGATGGACGAGCCCAGCCCGTAGATCGACCGGTTGGCGAGCGCGATGGCCTCGTCGAGGTCGCGCACCCGCCAGACGGGCAGCACCGGCCCGAACACCTCCTCGCGCGCCACGCGGGCGTCGTGGCTGGGCTCGAGCAGCAGCGTGGGCTCGTAGAAGAAGCCGCGGGAGGGCTCTGCCGGCCGCCGCGCGCCCGCCAGGACCCGGGCGCCCGCGGCGAGCGCGTCGGCCACCTGCGCCTCGATCACGTCGCGGCCGCGGGCCGTGTGCAGCGGGCCGAGCTGCACGCCGTCGGCGTCGCCCGGCCCGACCCGCAGCCGCAGGACCCGCGCGCGCAACCGCTCGAGGAACGCGTCGGCCACCTGCGCGAACACGTAGAGCCGTTTCACCGCCAGGCACGCCTGCCCGCAGTTGAAGAAGCGCCCGACGCTGGCCGCGCTGGCCGCGGCGTCCAGGTCGGCGTCGTCGCAGACGATCATGGGATCGGAGCCGCCCAGCTCCAGCGTGACGCGCTTGAGGTCGGCGGCGGCGGCCGCCATGATCTCCTTGCCCACCGGCGTCGAGCCCGTGAACGCCACCTTGCGCACGCCCGGGTGGGCCACGAGCGCGCGGCCGACCTCGGGGCCCAGCCCGGTGACCACGTTGACCACCCCGGGAGGCACGCCGGCGGCATGCAGGATGGCGGCGACGCGCAACGCGGTCAGCGGGGTCGTCTCGGCGGGCTTGGCCACCACGGTGTTGCCGGCCACCAGCGCCGGCCCCAGCTTGTTGCCCAGCAGCGACAGGGGGAAGTTCCAGGGCACGATGGCGGCCACCACGCCCAGCGGCTGCTTGAGGATCAGGCCGTAGGCGCCCTCGTCCAGGGCTGGCACGTACCCGCCGCGAAGATTCTTGGCGAGGCCGGCGTAGTGTTCCAGCGTGTGCACGAACCGGCGGATCTCGAGCCGGGCTTCGCGCAGCGGCTTGCCCTGTTCGGTGGTGAGCAGCCGTGCCAGCTCGTCCAGGTGCGCGGCGACCGCGCGCGCCGCGGCGGCCACGATCTCGCCGCGGCGTGCGGCCGGCAGGTCGCGCCAGGCGCGCTGCGCCG
>CAZGNA010000132.1:0-7639 GCA_964526945.1 uncultured bacterium | reverse complement strand
CCGCAGGCGCCGCGGTCCGCTCAGGTGCCGCCGCGGGGACGGGCTCCGCCGGCGCGGGGTACAGGCGCCCGCGCGGAGGCAGGTAGTACACCCGCGGTTCGGTGCCCAACTCCTCCATCAGCCGGTACCCCGCCTGCTCGCGCACCAGCTCCGAGAAGCGGACCGTCTCGCCCTGCGCGTTGGTCACCGCGTCCTCTTCCCGGTCGCCGAAGTAGATGGCCCCCATGGGGCAGGCGGCCACGCAGGCGGGGAGCTTTCCCTCTTTGACCAGGGCGGGGCAGAAGATGCACTTCTCCGTGGTCCCCTTGACGTGCACCCGATTCCACTCGGGGTCGTAGGGCTCGCCGATCCGTTCCGGCGTGGCCGCCGGCTCGACCCAGTTGAACCCCCGGGCCTGGTAGGGACAGGCCGCGATGCAGAACCGGCAGCCGATGCACCGGCTGGTATCCTGCATCACGATGCCGTCGTCGCGCTTCCACGTGGCGCTGACCGGGCAGACCTTCACGCACGGCGGGTTGTCGCACTGCATGCAGGGACGCGGCAGCCAGTAGGCCAGCCCGGTCGCCTCGTCCCGCATCTCGTAGACCCGGATCCACTCCTGACCCGGCGGGACCCGGTGCATCGCCGTGCACGCGCGGGTGCACTCGCCGCAGCCGTCGCACTTCGCCAGGTCGATGACCATGACCCAGCGGCGGGGGAGCGGCGCTTCACCGCCGGGGGCGGGCGGTGTGGCCGAGTACGCGGCGGTGGCATGGCCTCCGCCAGGGGATGGGAGGCCGCTCAGCTGCACCAGCGTCCCGGGGCTCTCGCGATCGGGGCCCGCCGCCAGCGCGGGCACGCCCCCTGTCGGACCCACGGTGCGGTGCCGGAGCGCGTTGGGCGCCAGTGCACCGGCCGCGGCTGCCACCGCGATCTTGAGCAACGCCCGCCGCGCGATCGTCATCGGCCGCTCGGGGCCAGCACGACCAGCTGGCCCGTCTGGCCCGCGTGATCGGGCGCGCACCCGGTGAGCAAGCATCCGTACGCGTAGATGCCAGCCCGCGTGGCGCGGAAGCGTACGGTGACGGTCCGGCCCGGCGGGATGGCGGGGATGGTGATGTTGTAGCCACCCAAGGTGAACCCGTGGGAGGCCTCGGTGTCCCCATTGGTGACCCGCAGGGTGACCGTATCGCCCTCGTGCACCACGACGACCGGTGGCATCCAGTGGCGTCGGGCAGTGTCGCCTTCCCCCATGACGTGGAGCGTCAGGTCGAACTGCCGGTTCTCCGGCACCGTGGGAGCGGCGGAGAGCGGCGGGCTGGACGACTGCAGGATGAAGTACGCACCGGTCAGGGTGGCCATGACGCCCAGGAAGACAGCGACCGCCAGGAGCGCGCCGTGTCGGTGAGTACCCGCCATGGGTGAGATTCCTCCTTCACTGGCACCAGGTCCGCCAGGCGCCGGCGACCGCCCTCCATCGACGTGCCCGACACATGCCCGGCGGCGACGCGCCGTCCTCACCACGTGCCCGCGGCGCGTCGGAGAACCGGTCGCCCGCTACCTGATCACCACGGTGCCCTTCATGCCGGCGGCGTAGTGGTCCACCGGCTGCCGGATCAGGCAGCCCATTTCAAAGGTGCCCGTGGTCTTGGGGGCAAACGTGATCTCGACGGTCTTGCCCGCGGCCAGCTCCACTTCCAGGACCTGCTTGGCCGCCACCTCGAGGCCCCCACCTTCCACCTTCACCTCGACCTCGCGGAAGTAGCTCCGCTCTTCCGCCCATGCGTGCAACGCATCACGCGCCATCCCGGGCGTGGGCGTGGCGTAGAGCATGAACTCGTGCTTGAGCTTTCCCCTGTTGGTCAGCACGATCTTGGCCTCGACGCCGGCCTGCAACGTGATGCGGCTGGGGCGGAAGAACATGCGCGCGCCGTCTTCTCCCATGACGATCGTGACTTTCTGTGCTCCGCCGGCGAGGCTGGTGCCCGTCGGGAGGACGACCAGAAGGAGCGCCACCACCAGCCACCATGCTCGCGTGCCCACGGTCTCCACCTCCTCAGGGGTTGCGGGCGTCCACGACGTCGCCTGCACACCCATCTGGAGCGTAGTGGTGTCCGGCGGTGCCCCACCACACCCGCACGGGCAGGTCTGAGGGAGAGTCCGGCCCTACCGCGCTGGGCAAGAGGGACCTATCCATTGGGGTAGGGGACTGGGATAGGGGGCGCGCCGGCGCGGTTCCCACCCCGTCATGGGGCCACGACGGTCGGGTCGTTCGGGTCGGGGACGCGCCCGGCCGTCAGGGGGCGGAGGCGGAATTCCGACCGCCCGGGCCTAGCGGGGAGAGCCAACCCTGGCGGGCCGCGTAGGCGACCACCTCGGCGCGGTTGCGCAGGTGCAGCTTGTCCAGAATGTTCTTCATGTGGAACTTCACGGTGTTCTCGGAGATGTCCAGTGCCGCGGCGATCTCGCGGTTGGACGCGCCTCGGCTCACCCACTCCAGGACCTCCCGCTCACGCTCCGTGAGGTCCTCGGGGCCTTCGGCCGCCGGTCGGCTCGTCCGCGTGCGCGCGAACTCCTCGAGGATGCGTCCGGCCAGCCGCCGCGAGATGGGCGCTTCGCCCCGCTCGAGGCCCTGGAGCAGGTCGAAGAACTCGTCCGCCCGCAGGTCTTTGAGCAGGTAGCCCTGGGCACCGCTCTTGATGGCGTCGAAGAGGTTGCGCTCCTCGTCAGAGACGGTGAGGATGACGATCTTGATCCCCGGCATTTGGGCCTTGATCAGGCGCGTGGCCTCCAGCCCATCCATGCCCGGCATGGTGATGTCCATGAGGATGACGTCGGGACGCAGGCGCAGCGCCGCCTCCACCGCCTGCTGGCCGTCGCCGGCTTCGCCGACGACCTCGACGCCGCGGCTCTCCAGCAGGCTTCGGACCCCGTCGCGAAAGAGAGGGTGGTCATCCACCAGCAGCACGCGCACCGAGCGGTTCGCCTCCTCCCAGGGGTAGCTGGACGACCACGCGGGTCCCCGCGCCCTCGCGCGATTCGATGGTGAACCTGCCGCCGATGGCCTCGGCGCGCTCCCGCATCGTCTGTAGCCCGAACCGGGGTCCCGGACTCACGTGGGGCCGGGCGGGATCGAACCCCAGGCCGTCGTCGTGCACCGTGACCGTGAGGGTGCCATCGCGCGCAGCCAGCCTCACCGTCACGCGCTGGGCCATGGCGTGCTTGCGCACGTTGGTCAGCGCTTCCTGGATGATCCGGATCAGGTGCAGCTCCGCCACGGGGCTCAGGGCCGGCGGCGGCCGGTCGCCCTCCACGACCAGCTCGGCGGCGAGGCCGCTCTGCGCGCTGAACTGGCGCACGTAGTCCTGCAGGGCCACCAGCAGCGGCCGCTCGGGCGAGGTCTCGGTTCGGAGCCCCAGGATCGCCTCGCGGAGATCGGCGTAGACCTCCCGCGCAGCCGACTCCAGCTGCCCGAGGTGGTGCTGCGCGTCCTCGACGCGCCCGGCAGCTAGCAGGGCGCGCACGGCCTGGGCCTTGGTGTTGACGTAGCCCAGGACTTGCCCGAAGCTGTCGTGCATCTCCCGCGCGATCCGCTCGCGTTCTTCCAGGACGGCGATCGATTGCACGCGTTCCTGCAACCGGAAGTGCTCGACCGCGATCGCGGCCAGGTTGGCCAGACCGCTCAGGACCTGGCGCTCGTCCTCGGTGAAGGGAGCACCGCTGCACCGTCCGACCGCGAGCACGCCGACCGCCTTTCCACCTGCGGTTAGCCGTTCGGCCAGGGAGGACCGGCGGTAGGCAGCGTCGACCTCCATGCGCTCGAAGCACCCCGCGTCTGGGCGGTCCTCCAGGATCGGAAACCACCGTTTCGACTGGACGGGCGGGGCGGTCAGGCCCGCGACGGCCCACACGCTGGCCATCGTGCCGGTCTCGTCGAACAGGCAGACGACGGCCACGTCGGCGCGCAGGAGCGAGGCGGCCCGGGCGGCGACGGAGTCGAGGACCGCGTCCAACCGGCGGTGGCTGAGGACCTGGACCCCCACGTCGTAGAGCGACTGGGCCGCCTGCGCGCGGCGCTCGATCTCGGCCAACGAGCGGAGCAGCTGGACGCGCATGGCTTCGAAGCTGCGGGCCAGGGCTCCGACCTCGTCCCGTCGGTGCACCGCGACGGGTTGCCGCAGGTCGCCGCCGGCGATCCGCTGCGCGTGCTCTTGCAGCAGGCGCAACGGGGTCGCGACCGCGCCGGTGTCGAACCACGCAAAGAGCAGCGCGGCCGCCAGCACGCCCAGCCCAAAGAGGACGATGCGGTCGCGCAGCTGCCGGATGGGCCCGAACGTTTCGGCTTCGTCCTGCCCGACGCCCACGCCCCACGGGACGCTGGACAGCGGTGCGAAGGCCATGACATGCCGCCCTGACCGGCCGGTTGGGGCACGGGGGTCGTCGGTAGGCCCGACCAGAGCCCGTCGTTCCCGGATGAGACGGGCAAAGAACTCGGGATGTTCTTCTCGCGTGAACAACTCCGTGCGATCGGTGCTGGCGAGAACGACGCCGTCGGCGGCGACGATGACCGCGTGGCCCGTCATGCCCACGGCCATGCCGACGATGAAGGTCTCCAGGGCCGGATCCGCCAGGTTGATGATGCCCGCCACCACACCGGGTGGCCTGGCCCCGGGTCCCGGGAGCGGTGCGGTGACGAGGACGACCGGCAGGCCGCCGGTCGTCCGTAGCAGTCCGCTGATGCCCGGCCGTCCCGTGGTGAGGCCCTCTCGGAGCACGGCCAGCGCCTCCTGCCGCGGCAGCGCCAGGGCGTCGGTCGCGGGTTCCTGCACCACGATCCGGCCCGCGGCATCGGCCACGACGATGCCGCCGGTGAACAGGGTCAGCTCGGACGCGATGGTGGCGATCGCCGCGCGGAGCTCCTTGAGGTCGCCGCGTCTCCAGGACGTCCCCATCAGGCGACCGAGGAGCGCCAGATAGGTCTGGCTCTGCCGAAGGCGCCAGTCGAGGTGGTCGGCGGTGGCGCGGGCCATGGCCAGGCGCTCCGCCAGCACACGTTCCGTCGCGGCGCGGAGCATCCCGACCCCCATGAGCCCCAGCGGCGCGGTGGCGGCAATCATCCCCACCGCCGCCAGCACCATGATCCGTCGGCGCAGGCTCATTGCGTCCCCGGCCGCCACACGTCCTGCAGGCCCGTGGCACCGCGGCCTTCCGTCTCAGCGTAAGGAAACGCAGTGCAGGAGGCTATCGGGCCATCAGCCGATGGGAGCCTCCGTCCGGCGCCCGACCGGGCGCCTTCCGATCCGCAATGCCGGGCGCCCGCACACGGTGCCACCGGGGCGCCGGAGCGCTCGCCGGTCGGTCCTTCCATACCCTGGCGCCTGGGGCGGCAGGGCACCGCCCCGGGCGCAGAGATCCGTCCTTCACATCCTCATGCGATGCCGCCGGGCTCCACCCGTGTGACGAGAATGCGCTCGCCGTCGATCTCGAAAGCGAACGTCCGCGGCGGGCGCGGGGCCGGCCCCGAGAGCACCCGGCCGGGCTGTTCCGGGTCGGCAGGGTCGAAGATGCTTAGGTGGCAGGGGCAGGCCATGAGGGCGTGCTGGCGGTCCGCGGGGGGCACGTATCCGCCGTACCCTGCCGTGACCTCCCGCCAGTCGGGGACGAAGTTGTAGATGCAGCCCAGGTGCGGACAGATCCGCGAGAAGGCGATGATGTCGCTCTCGACCGCCGCTGCCGATCCCCCCGGTGCCCGGACCCAGTCCCAGGGCAGCCGAATGCGGCGCGGCAGCCGGATCACGACCCCCGGAATCGCCGCGCTCTTGAACCCGTCCGGTGTGTACTGAGGGTAGCGCTGGGTGTAGACGAAGTACTTGAAGTCCCACGGACGCGGGATCTCGGAGAGCGTCGCCGCGACCACCGGCTCGCCCGCAGAGAGGTCGTGCCGTGTGGGCGCGAGCACCGCGAAGGGATCCACGTTGGGCTTGAGGAACCGCAAGAGTGGCGATCCAAACGCGACGAGCCCGCCGACGATCGGCACCCGGGCAGCACCGGTCAGCAGGCGTCGGCGCGTGACGCGCGGGGACCTCATACGTCTCACCTGGTCGCAGGCGATGCCCCTCAGTGCCCGGGCGCCCGGTGCCCGTGCGGGCCCGCGCCGTGCCGGTGCGGGCCCGCCCCGTGTGGCCCGCCCTCCTGCCCGGGGCCATGCGCCACGTACCGGGCGGGGTCCTGATCGAACGCCGCCTTGCACCCGCTCGAGCAGAAGTAGTACGTCTGCCCGTGGTATGCTGACGTTCCGGCCGCCCTGGCCGGATCGACGTCCATGCCGCAGACTGGATCCTTCATGTGTCGTCCCTCCCCGACGGTTACACCGTCACCAGGATGATCAGGCCGAGGACCACGGTGGCCGTGCCGACCACGGCTCGTGCCAGCTGCTTTCGCCGCAAGTACGCGTGCGCGAGGCGGTTGAACACCCGGCGGTCGGCTACGAATGCCACCAGGACCAGTAGCGGGGCCATGAACATCAGGTTGTAGAGCGCCAGGTACGGCACGCGGACGGCCAGCGGCTCCCGGGCCAGGAGCGCCAGCACGCCCAGGTAGATGGCGCCGCTGCACGGCAAGGTGCACAGCCCCACCAGCCCCCCGGCCGCGAAGAGCCCGGCCGGGGTCGTGCGCGCCAGCGCCCGGCGCACCGGGGCATGCCAGCGCCGGGGCATGCCCAGCGGGGCGCCGACGTCCGGCAGCACCGCGTCCTTCAGCGCCCACAGGCCCAGGGCCACGACTGCCAGCCCCATGAGGCGGATGGGCAGGTGCGTGGCCGTCACCAGCGACACGGCCCCGAGTATACCCAGCCCGAGGAGCAGATAGGTCGCGAACATGCCGCCCACATAGGCACCGGCGGTCTTCCAGAGGTGGGGCCGCGGGTCGGCGGCCAGGGCCGCACTGGCCAGGATCACGGCCACCAGCGACAGGAGCACGCTGAACGCGCAGGGGTTGAGGCCGTCCAGCAGACCGCTGACCAGCACCGCGGGCAGCGTCAGGGGACCCGCAGGGTTCATCCGGTCACCTCGATCACCCCGCGCATGGTGGGATTCTCCTTCCCGCCGCAGCAGACGTCGCAGTAGAACTCATAGGTCCCCGCGGCGAGGCCGGCAAACGTCTGCGTCCGTTGGGATCGGGGCGGCACCCGCACGTCGATGCCCAGGCGCTCGAGGCGGAACTGATGCCACCCGCCGCCATCGGTGTGATAGGGACTGTCCGGGTTGACCAGGCGGACCGTGAAGGGCCGGCCGGCGGGGACCCGGAGGACCGGAGGGTCGAATCCGGCCATCGTGATCAGCACCCGGCGGGTCTCGCCGTCCGGCGCTGCGGCGTTCGGGTCGGGTCCGCGGGCGGCGCGCAGCGGGTTGACGACGAGCACGATCGCCACACCGAGTGTCGCCACGGCCGCCACCGTAAAGCCCCACACCACCACCGCCCGCCGCACCGCCCGGGCACGCGCTGCCGCCCGGCGCGCGGCCACGACGCGCGAGGTCTGCCTGGACATCGGGCTCACCTCCCGGGTCCAGTGTCGGGCGGGTCGGGTGCCAGGTGGTTAAGGAGAGGTTAACCTGGATCCGGCGTGAAAAATCGTCAAAACTGGAGCCGGGACAGACGGTGA
>CAZGNA010000131.1:0-7837 GCA_964526945.1 uncultured bacterium | reverse complement strand
CACGCGGGCTGGCGCGGGCTGGCCGCGGGCGTGGTGGCCGCCGCCGTGACGACCATGCGCGCCGCGTTCGGGACGGCCCCCGGGGACCTCGTCGCTGCCATCGGCCCGGCGATCGGGCCGTGCTGCTACGAGGTGGACGCGCCGGTGCGCCAGCAGTTTGCCTCCTGGCCGTGGCACGAGACGGTGTTCGTGCGCCGGCGCCCCGGCCGCTGGGCCCTCGATCTCTGGGAGGCGACGCGCCAGCAGCTGCATGGCGCCGACGTGCCGCCCGACGCCGTGATCACCGCACGCCTGTGCACCGCCCACCACCCCGCGGTGTTCTTCTCGCACCGACGCGACGGCCGCACCGGGCACATGGCGGCGGTGATCGCGCCGGCGGGGTAGGCCGCGACAGGCGTCGCGCCGCGGGTGCCGCCGGGCGCCGGCTGGCGCCCACCAGGGATTGTCCGGCGGCCGGCGAATACTGCTGCGGCGTGTCCGGGATCGACGAGAGGCTGCACCGCGCGCGGGCCCGGATCGCCGCCGCGGCCGCGCGCGCCGGACGCGATCCGGCAGCGGTGACCATCGTCGGCGTGACCAAGGGCGTGGACGTCGCGCGGATCCGGGAGGCGCTCGCCGCCGGGCTGCGCGACCTCGGGGAGAACCGGATCCAGGAAGCCCTGCCCAAGATCGCCGCGCTGGGCCCGGGCCCGCGGTGGCACTTCGTCGGACGGCTACAGCGCAACAAGGCCCGATGGGCCGCCGCGTCCTTCGCCATGGTCCACTCGGTGGACTCGGTCCCCCTGGCGGACGCGTTGGACCGGGCCGCTGCACGGGCAGGGCGACGGCTGCCGGTGCTCATCGAGGTGAACGTGGCGGGTGAGCCCACCAAGGCCGGCGTCGCGCCCGAGGCGGCCGCGGCCCTGGTGGCAGCGGTGCGGACCCGGGCGCACCTGGAGCCGGTGGGGCTGATGACCGTGGCGCCGGTCGCGGCCTCGCCCGAGCAGGTGCGGCCGATCTTCCGGACGTTGCGGGAGCTCCGGGATCGCCTCCGGGAGGGACCGGGCGGTCCGGCCTTCGTCGAGTTGTCCATGGGGATGAGCGACGACTTCGAGGTCGCGGTCGAGGAAGGCGCCACGCTGGTGCGCCTGGGCCGCGCGATCTTCGGACCACGCGGGACGGGGCCACGGGAGAGGCCAGGCGTCCAGGGAGAGGAGGGAGCGCAGGAGGTGTGAGGTGAGCGCGATGCAGCGCCTGTGGGCGTTCCTGGGGTTTGGCGACGAGGAGGCGGAGCCTGTGCCGCCCGACGAGGGCGAGGGGCGGCGGCGTCGGGCGCCGGTGTTCAGCCTGCACGCCGCGCGCCCGATGGAGATCGTCGTGCTGGAGCCGCGCTCCTTCGAGGAGGCGCGCGCCGGAGCCGACCACCTCAAGGCGCGCCGCCCCCTGCTGGTCAACCTCCGGGGGACGGACCGGGAACTGGCCCGGCGCATCGTGGACTTCGCCTGCGGCGTCACGTACGCGGTGGACGGACAGATGCAGCGCGTGGGCGAGGAGATCTTCCTGTTCACGCCCAGCACCGTCACGGTCGTGGCCGACGCGCCGCGCGAGGATCCGCGGGGGCTGTTCCCGCTTCCATGACGCCCACACCCGGCAGGCGGAGCACCCGGTAGAGCCACCAGCCTGCGTCCGCCGCGGACGGGCAGCCGGTCGGGCACCAGGGGGGGCCGGGTGCGCGGGCGGTGCGCGGCGTCCACCCCCTGCGGAGACCGTGCTACGGGCCGTCTGGATGGACGAGCAGGGCGTGCGCCTGGTGGACCAGACCCGGTTGCCGCACGAGGTCGTGGTCCTCACCTGTCAGAGCGCTGACGAGGTGGCCGAGGCGATTCGTACGCTGCGCGTGCGGGGCGCCCCGGCCATCGGCGTGGCGGCGGCGTTCGGTCTGGCCCTGACCGCGGCGCAAGTCGCCGGGCAGCCGGCGGAGGCGGCGATGGCGGGGCTCGAGGCCGCAGGTGCGCGCCTGGCGGCCGCGCGGCCCACGGCCGTGAACCTCCGGTGGGCGGTCGACAGGATGCTGGCCGCAGCCCGCCGGGCGGATCCCGCGGCCCGGGCCCGGGCGCTGCGGGAGGAAGCCGAGCGCATCGCTGCGGAGGACCGCGCCGCCAACGAGGCGATCGGCCGGTTGGGCGCCGCGGAGATCCGTGACGGCGAGCGCGTGCTCACCTACTGCCACACGGGGGCGCTGGCCACCGCCGGCTACGGCACCGCCCTGGGGATCCTGCGCGCGGCCTGGGAGGCCGGCAAGCGCATCCAGGTCCTGGCCTGTGAGACGCGCCCGGTGCTGCAGGGTGCGCGGCTCACGGCGTGGGAGTTGCGCGCGCTGGGGATTCCCGTCACGGTGATCACCGACAACGCCGCGGGCGCGCTCATGGCGCGCGGCGAGGTGGACCGCGTCGTGGTGGGGGCCGACCGGATCGCCGCCAACGGCGACGTCGCCAACAAGATCGGGACGTACACCCTGGCGGTGCTGGCGCGCGCCCACGGCCTGCCGTTCGTCGTCGCGGCCCCCACCTCGACCGTGGACCTCGCCACGCCCAGCGGCGCCGGCATCCCCATCGAGGAGCGCCCGGCCGACGAGGTGCTCCGCATCGGCGGGCTGCCGCTGACCCCCGCGGACGTGCCGGCCCGCAATCCGGCGTTCGACGTCACGCCCCATGGGCTGGTCACCATGATCGTGACCGAGGCCGGCGTGGCGCGCCCGCCGTTCGACGTCAGCCTCGCCGCGCTGGTGCGCGCGGGGGTGGGCCGGCGATGACGGCGCGGCGCCCGGCGATGGTGCGCCACCTGGTGCTGGCCGCCGTGGCCGTCGGGTGGCTGGCCGTCGTGGTGCAGGGGATCACGTACCGCGACGCGCTGTGGTTCCGGTACTACGTGGTCAACGTGGTCTGGTTACAGGACGTGGCCCTGGCGCTGGGGGCGCTGAGCGCGCTGATCCTGCTGGCCGGCCGCAGCCGCCCGCGGCCGCCTGCTGGGACCTGGGCGCCCCTACCGTCGGTCAGCATCATCATCCCCGCCAAGGACGAGGTGCGGGTGATCGAAGGGGCGGTGCGCGCGGCATGCGCCCAGCGCTACGCCGGCGGCCTCGAGGTCGTCGTGGTCGACGACCGCTCGACGGACGGGACCGGCGCGCTGCTCGAGCGCCTGCAGGCGGAGCTGCCGATCACCGTGGTGCAGACCCGGCCGGGCAGCTTCGGCAAGGCCGGGGCGCTGCAGGCGGGTGTGCGGGCCAGTCGCGGCGAGGTCCTCGCGGTCCTGGACGCCGATGCGCGCATCGCGCCCGACGTGATCGCCACCATGGTGCCGCTGCTGGCGGCCCCGCGCGTCGCCGCGGTGCAGGGCCGCCGGCTCGTCTACAACGCCGGCCGCAACCTGCTGACGCGGTTCCAGGACGATGAGTACCGGATCTTCCAGGCGCTGATGCAGCGGGCCCGCCAGGCGCTGGGCGGCTTCGTCTGCCTGGCGGGCAACGGGCTGCTGGTCAAGCGCGACGCGCTGGAGGCGGTCGGCGGCTGGAACCCCGACGCGCTCACCGAGGACATCGATCTGTCGGTGCGCCTGCACCTGGCGGGCTGGCAGATCCGGTACTGCTACGAGGCGCAGATCTGGGAGGAGGCCGTGGTGACGCTGCGCGACCTCCTCCGGCAGCGCGAGCGGTGGTTCGAGGGCGCCCTCCAGTGCCTGGGGGAGTACCTGCCGGCGATCCTGCGCAGTGGCCTTCCCCTGCTGCGCAAGGTCGACATGCTCTTCTTCCTCGCGGGCTCGCTGGTGGGCGCGCTGGCCGCCCTCACGGCGTACGCGTACGCGCTGGTGGGGGCGCTGCTGGACGCGGTGGTCTACGTGCAGCTGCCGGGCCCGCTGATGGCCTGGGCCTCGGCGCTGCTCACCGCGGCGACGCTGGCGGCGCTGGCCACCGAGGTCGGGTACCATCCCCTGCGGCTGCTGGGGGTGGTGGCCCGGTGGACGCTGTTCTCGTTCCACGTCCTGGTGATCGTGCCGCTGGCGATCCGCCGCTACGTCTACGCCGCCCTCACCGGCGTCCGGGACTGGCGCAAGACCGCTCACGAGGGCGGGGCGGGCTGAGCGGCCTACAGCAGGCCGGCGTAGACCTCCCGCAGGCGCGCGCCCACACGCTCGAGGGAGTGCGCGGCGGCGTACCGTCGGGCCGCGGCGGCCAGACGGGCGCGCAGGTCGGGCTCCTCCACCAGCCGCCGCAGCTGGAGGGAGAACTCGTCGGCGTCGGCGGCCAGCAGCGCGTTCTCGTTGTCGACGAAGCGGCCGGCGAAGCACTCGGCGTCGCGCAGCACCAGCGGGCGGCCGGCTGCGGCCGCTTCCAGCACCGCGATGCCCTCGTTCTCCACGCTGCTGGGGAAGAAGAAGATGTCGCCGGCCGCATACGCCTCGGTGACGTTCTCGACGTAGCCGGGAAACCGGACGTTGGGAGGGGCCTCGTCGATCACCCGCAACGTCTCGGGCTTGACGGCCTTGGGGATACGGCCGAACCAGACGAAGGTCAGGTGGGGCAGCCGCCGGGCGACCTCACAGAACAGGTCCACGCCCTTGCGCAGCAACACCAGCCCCACGGCGAAGGCCACGACGCCCCGCAGGAAGTGCCGGCCCCGCGCCAGCCGCCGCGCCCGGTAGAGGGAGTGGAAGCGCCGCAGGTCGACGCCGTTGCTCACCACCTCGATGGGCCGGACGACGCCCGCCCGCTCCAGGACCTGCTTGGTGTAGGCCGACGGCGTGATGACCAGGTCGGCCTTGTTGTAGAAATAGGTCAGGAGCCGTCCCAGGTACGGCGCCAGCGAATCGCTCATGACGAACGAGTTGGCGAAGTCCTCGGCGGTGGTGTGCGCGGAGATGACCACCGGGACCCGGCCGCTGCACTTCTCGGCCAGGTACAGCGAGCGCGGACCGAGCTGGTGCAGGTGCAGCAGGTCGAACGCCTCGCTGGGATCGCTGGTGACGGTGATCCCCGCCGCCCGCAGGGCGCGCAGCTGGTTGTCGTAGGCCTGACGGACCCCGCTGCTCCAGGAGGAGGGGTGGGCGTGTTCGAGATACACGCAGACTTTCACGCGGTCCCCCGGCGTCGTCGGGATGCCGTTCCCGCCTCCCGGGGCACGCGGGAGCGGCGTCCGGCGGCCGCATGCCCGGACACAGGAGTGCATTCGCCGCCGCTGGCGCGTCCCCTGCCCGTCGGGGCGCCGCGGCAGCCCGGCCGCGGGCCGCTGGACGGCCGCGCGGGCCGCGTGCTATAAGGAGAAAACGCGATGCCGTCGTTTCGCCCCGTGCCCGTCAAGATCGACTTCCCGTCGCAGGAGCGGGAGCTGCTGCGGTGGTGGCTCGAGCGGGACATCCTCGGCCAGTACCTGCGCCGCAACGAGACCTCCCCGCGCCGCTTCGCGTTCCTCGACGGGCCCATCACCGCCAACAACCCCATGGGGATCCACCACGCCTGGGGACGGACCTACAAGGACCTGTTCCAGCGCTACAAGACCATGGCCGGCTACCGGCAGCGCTACCAGAACGGGTTCGACGGCCAGGGGCTGTGGGTCGAGGTCGAGGTGGAGAAGGAGCTGGGCTTCACCAGCAAGCGGGACATCGAGGTCTACGGCATCGCGCCGTTCGTGGAGCTGTGCAAGGCGCGGGTGCGCCGCTTCGCCGAGATCATCACCCAGCAGTCGCTGCGGCTGGGCTACTGGATGCGGTGGGACAACTCCTACCACACCATGGCCGACGAGAACAACTACATGATCTGGTACTTCCTCAAGCGCTGCTGGGAGCGCGGGTTGATCTACAAGGGGCACGACGCCATGCCGTGGTGCCCGCGCTGTGGCACCGGCATCTCGGAGCACGAGATCGTCACCGAGGGCTACCGCGAGGTGACCCACCCGGGGCTGGTGGTGCGCCTGCCGCTGGTGGACGCCCCGGGCCGGTCGTTGCTCGTCTGGACCACCACCCCCTGGACGCTGACCAGCAACGTGGCCGCGGCTGTGCACCCCGAGCAGCCCTACGTGCGGGTCCGGCAGGGCGACGAGGAGTTCTACGTGATGGAGGCCCGCCTGGAGATCCTGGTCGGCCGCTACACCGTGGTGGAGACCCTCCCGGGCCGGGCCCTGGTGGGCTGGCGGTACCACGGGCCGTTCGACGACCTCCCCGCCCAGCAGGGCGTGGAGCACCGGGTGATCCCCTGGGAGGACGTCAGCGCCGAGGAAGGGACGGGCATCGTGCACATCGCGCCGGGTGCCGGGGCCGAGGACTTCGCGCTGGGGAAGCGGTTCGGTCTGGCGGTGCTGGCACCCCTGGACGAGTTCGGCGTGTTCGTCGACGGCTTCGGCGAGTTCACGGGCCAGACGGCGGCCGCGGTGGCGGGGCCGATCGAGGAGCGCCTGCGGGCGCGGGGGCTGCTCTACCGCGCCGACCCCTACACCCACCGGTATCCGGTGTGCTGGCGCTGCGGCACCGAGCTGGTCTTCCGCGTCGTCGACGAGTGGTTCATCGCCATGGACCCGATCCGCGAGGCGATCATGGACGCGGCGCGGCAGGTGCGGTGGATTCCCGAGTTCGGGCTGGAGCGCGAGCTGGACTGGCTGCGCAACATGCACGACTGGATGATCAGCAAGAAGCGCTACTGGGGCCTGGCGCTGCCGATCTACGAGTGCCAGGCCTGCGGGGCGTTCGAGGTGCTGGGCTCCCGGGAGGAGCTGCGGGCGCGGGCCGTGGAGGGATGGGAGGCGTTCGAGGGCCACTCGCCCCACCGCCCGTGGGTGGACGCGGTGAAGATCCGCTGCCGTGCCTGCGGCGCGGTGACGGGTCGCATCCCCGACGTCGGCAACCCGTGGTTGGACGCCGGCATCGTGCCGTTCTCCACGCTGATCGACCCGGCCACCGGCAAGGTGTCGTACCTGGACGATCGGCGCTACTGGCGCGAGTGGTTCCCGTTCGACTTCATCACCGAGGCGTTCCCGGGGCAGTACCGGAACTGGTTCTACTCCTTGCTGGTGATGAGCACGGTGCTGGAGGGCACGGCGCCGTTCCGGGTCTGCCTGGGCCATGCGCTGGTGCGCGACGAGCACGGGCGCGAGATGCACAAGTCGTGGGGCAACGCCATCGAGTTCGAGGAGGCCGCCGACCGCATCGGCGCCGACGTGGTGCGCTGGGTGTTCGCCGCCCAGAACCCGGCGGTGAACACCAACTTCGGCTACGGGCCGGCCGACGACGTGCGCCGGCGGTTCGTGCTCCCCTGGTGGAACGTGTACGCCTTCTTCGTGACCTACGCCTCGCTGGAGCGCGAGCTCGACCTGGCCGGCCTGCTGGCCGCGCCGCCGCCGCTGCGCCTGCTCGACCGCTGGATCCTCTCGCGCCTGACGCACCTGGTCCAGACGGTGGCGGCGCGCCTGGACGACTACGATCCGGCCGGCGCCTGCCGGGTGGCCGAGGCGTTCGTCGACGACCTCTCCACCTGGTACGTCCGGCGCAGCCGGCGGCGGTTCTGGAAGAGCGAGGACGACCAGGACAAGCGCGCGGCCTACTACACCCTCTACACGGTGTTGAAGAC
The DNA here is from genome assembly GCA_964526945.1 of uncultured bacterium. Lineage (GTDB taxonomy): Bacteria > Sysuimicrobiota > Sysuimicrobiia > Sysuimicrobiales > Humicultoraceae > Fervidifonticultor. Next base: position 246 of record CAZGNA010000131.1, on the reverse strand, counting down.
GCTGGCCCAGGCGCTGGCGCCCTTCATGCCGTTCCTGACCGAGGCCATCTACCAGAACCTGGTGCGGACCGTCGAGCCTCAGGCCCCGGAGAGCGTCCACCTCTGCGACTACCCGGCGCTGCCCGCGGCCTGGCGCGAGCCGGCGCTGGAGGCCGCCATGGACGCCGTGCGGGAGCTGGTGCGGCTGGGCCGGGCGGCCCGCAGCGCCGCCCGCATCCGGGTGCGCCAGCCCCTGCCGGCGGTGCT
>CAZGNA010000130.1:0-7921 GCA_964526945.1 uncultured bacterium | reverse complement strand
TCGGGATGCGCCTCGGGGAGGACGTCCTCGTCACCGGGCCCGATGGCCGGCGCCACCAGGAGCAGTATGGAGGCTGCCACGAACGGTGCCAGCGCGTGTCGCACCACCGCTCCCCCACGCCGAGAAGTGCCGGTCCGGCGCCGGCCGAAACGTGCCTGAGTTGCTGTGCTGCCTACGTGGCGCGCGCGGGCTGCGCGCCTGCCCGCACGTTACTCCGGAAGTGCGCGATCGCGATTACGTCGGCGCATCGTCAGTGGCTACAGGCGACGCGAACGTATTCGCCGCAGCGGCCCGATCTCCTGCTGGGGACCGGCGCAGCCGGGCCCACCCCCCCGGGGAGGGGCTGGCCGCGCCGGCTAATTGGTGTTCTCCTCGCTGCTCTTGACGATCGACCGCAGGAACGCCGCGTTGTTGGGCGTCTTGCGCAGGCGATCGAGGATCAGTTCGGTCATCGCCACGGTGTCGAGCTGCTCGAGGCTCTTACGCAGCACCCACACCTTCCGCAGCTCCTCCTCGGTCAGGAGCAACTCCTCTCGCCGGGTGCCCGACATCTTGATGTCGATGGCCGGGAAGGTGCGCCGCTCCTGCAGCTTGCGGTTCAGGTGGAGCTCCATGTTCCCCGTGCCCTTGAACTCCTCGTAGATCACGTCGTCCATGCGGCTGCCCGTGTCGACCAGCGCCGTCGCGATGATGGTGAGCGAGCCGCCCTCCTCGATCTTGCGGGCGGCGCCGAAGAAGCGCTTGGGCCGGTGCAGGGCCGCAGGGTCCAGTCCGCCCGACAGGGTGCGTCCCGACGGCGGGATGACCAGGTTGTTGGCGCGCGAGAACCGGGTTAGGCTGTCGAGCAGGATCACGACGTCGCGGCCGCCCTCCACCAGGCGCTTGGCCCGGTCCAGCACCAGGTCGGCCACCTGGATGTGCTCCTCGGGCGCCTTGTCGAACGTCGAGGCGATCACCTCGGCCTCGACCGAGCGCCGCATGTCGGTGACCTCCTCGGGCCGCTCGTCGAGCAGCAGCACGATCAGGTAGATCTCGGGGTGGTTCTGGACGATGGCCTGCCCGATTTTCTTGAGGAGCGTGGTCTTGCCGGCCTTCGGGGGCGAGACGATCATGCCACGCTGCCCCTTCCCGATGGGCGCGAAGAGGTCGACCACGCGCACCGTCAGGTCGCCATCGGGGGTCTCCAGCCGGATGCGCTCGTGGGGGAAGACCGGGGTCAGCTGCTCGAAGGCCGGGCGCGTGCGGGCCTGCTCGGGGTCGAGGCCGTTGACCGCCTCCACCCGCAGCAGCGCGTAGTACTTCTCGTTGTCCTTGGGCGGTCGGACCTGCCCCAGCACCTCGTCGCCCACCCGCAGCCCGAACCGCTTGATCTGCGACGGCGAGACGTAGATGTCCTCGCTGCCCGGCAGGTAGCCGCTGGTGCGCAGGAACCCGTACCCTTCGGGCATGATCTCCAGGATGCCGGCTCGAATCTCCAGGCCCTGGGCGGCGGTCTGTGCCTGCAGCACGCGCATGATCAGCTCCTGCTTCCGGAAGCGCCGGTAGTTGGGGATGTTCAGTTCCTTGGCCAGGTCCTGGAGTTCCGCCAGGGTCTTGGCCTCAAGCTCTGCAATGGCCACGGGGATGTCACGCTCCCGTCGTTTGTTCTATACCCGACATCCGGGGCGGGTATTCCACGGTTTCCCACCCCGGGCCGTCGGCCACTCCTGCCGGCACGGCCCCGACACCGGCCCCGTCACCGCCCGTCAGACTGGGGTGCGGCGGGCCTCCAGCTCCGCGCGCAGGCGCCGGGCGTCCGCCAGGAACCGCTCCAGCCCCACGTCGGTCAGGGCGTGCCGGAACAGCTGCTCCATGACCTTGAAGGGCATGGTGGCCACGTCGGCACCCGCGCGGGCGGCCTCCACCACGTGCATGGGGTGGCGCAGGCTCGCAGCCAGCACCTTGGTCTCGAACCGGTACGTGCGGAAGATCGCCACGGCGTCGCGCACGACCTGCATGCCGTCGTGCCCGATGTCGTCCAGTCGGCCCACGAAGGGGCTCACGTAGGTGGCGCCGGCCTTGGCCGCCAGCAGCGCCTGGTTCACCGAGAAGACCAGCGTCACGTTGACCGGGATGCCGCGGGCGCGCAGCGCGCGCAGCGCCACCAGGCCGGCCGGCGTGACCGGCACCTTGACGACCACGTTGGGCGCCCACGTGGCGAACTCCTCGCCCTCGCGGATCATCCCGTCGGCGTCGGCGACCGTGGTCTCGACGCTCACGGGCCCGCTGACGATCCGACAGATCTCCTCGATCTGCGCCCGGTGCTCGCGCCCCTCGCGGGCCACCAGGGTCGGGTTGGTGGTCACGCCGTCGAGGATGCCCCACCCGGCGGCGGTGCGGATCTCGTCCAGGTTGGCCGTATCGAGGAAGAAGAGCATCGCCCTCACCGTCCCGTGGCCTCGATGTACATCACCTCGCCGGCGTCGGTGGGCTTGAGCATCTTCACCTGGTCGCCGGGCCGCAACTGGAGCAGCACCACGGGCTGGTCGTTGCGGTAGATGGCGCTGAGCACCGCCACGCGGTGCGAGCGGATCTGCTTGTTGGCGTCCTCGACCACCACGATGGGCGGCGGGCCGCCGCGGATCTCGCGCAGGGTGGCGGTGGTGTAGTCGTAGCGCCCCAGGGCCTCCATGAGGGCGTTCAGGGCCAGCACGGCATCGCCGCGGGTCGCGGGACGCCCGGGCCGGAACGCGCCGTCGCTGGCCGGGACCAGCAGCCGCCGCTCCAGGGCCACCACGACGCTGCCGCGGTGTTCGGCCGGCACGTCGCCCGCATCGGGCACGCGCAGGGGGTCGCTGGCCCGCCGCACCGCCTCGCCCGCCAGGCCCATGGCCCGCACCACGTAGGTGGCGAGCTCGGCGCGGGTGACGGGCTGGCGCGGGCGGAAGGTGTCGTCGGGGAACGCCGTGATCACCCCGCGCTGGAAGCCGATGACCAGCTGCGTGGGGTTCTCCTTGGTGGTGTGCACCGCCACCAGCTCGTAGCGCCCGGGCCGCACCGGCTGGTCGTTCTGGTCGAGCTGGCGCCAGCGGGTGACCTCCACGTACCGGGCCCCGGCCGCCAGCGGCCACGGCCGGTCGACGGGCTGGAAGGGCCGGTTGAGAGACCAGCGGGCGATCTCGTTGCCCTCGACGTCCCGCACGATGAAGTCGTGGAACTGCGACGTGGCGTACTCGAACCACACGTCCTGCACGAAGAAGACCCGCAGGCCGGCCTTGGGCTCGACCTTGCCGGGTTCGACCACCTCGAGCACCGCACCGTCGCCCCGCACCTCGACCACGCGCACGCGGCCCACCACCTCGCGGGCGGTCCCCTGCGGGGTGCGCGTCTCGACGTACAGCTGGCCCTCGTAGCCCGCCCGGAGGCCCTCGCTCAGCCGGACGCGCAGGCGGCCCCGGTCGAGCGCGGTGATCACGGTCTCGCGGCCGGGACCGTCGTTGGCGATGGTGAAGGTCATCTCGACCGGTTCATCGGGCGCGTAGGAGACCTTGTTCACGGTGAACGTGTAGGTGACGCTGCCCCTGCGCAGCTCCACCCGCCGGGCCGACACCGTGCCCAGGCTGACGGCCGCGGCCACCGCCTGCCGGTCGGCGGGCGGAATCTGGTCGAGGTCGCGGAACTCGGGTACCCGTACCCCGCTGGCGGGCAGGCCGATTGTCCGGGCCAACAGGACCGCCACGTCCAGCCGCGTCAGCGGCTCGTCAGGCGCCAGCCGACCGTCGGGTAGGCGCGTCACGATGCCCTTGGCGGCCAGCCGCTCGGCTGCCCGGCGGGCCGGGTGGTCGCGCATGTCGGTGAAGATCTGGGCGCCAGCCGGCGCCGCCAGCAGCGCCAGCACTGCCAGCGCCGCGAGCACCCGCGTTGTCGTGGTCATGGGAACGCACGCCTCCTCGATCTGCGCTGGCAGCCTGTGGCTCGGTTATGCGCTGGCCTCGCAGTCACTATGGGTCTCACATCGCCTGGGACACGGCCCGGACACGCAGGGCCGGGAGGATCGCCAGCGGGCGGGATGCGCCAGCCGTGTCGTACGTACTCGTACACGCTATTTGTAACATGGACGTGAACCCCGGCGCAACCCCGCGGCCCTCCCCGCGGTGGAGGCTGGCACGTCCCGCGCCCCTCCATACGGTACGGCGCGGGACCGACGTACCCCGCAGCCCTCCCTGCGACCGGGGGCCAGCACGTCCCGCGCCGCTCCCTGCGGTGGGGAACCGGCATGCCCCGCGGCCTTCCATGCGGGCAGGACCTGGCACGCCCGTGGCCCTACATCCGGTCCGGGGCCGTCACGCCCAGTAACCCCAGCACCCGCCGCAGCACCGTCCGTGTGGCCTCCACCAGGGCCAGGCGGGCCGCGGTCAGTCCCGTGTCGTCGCTCAGCACGCGGCACTGGGTGTAGAACAGGTGGAACGCCTCGGCCACCTCGCGGGCGTACGCGCACAGCCGGTGCGGTTCCCGCCGCAGGCCCGCGACGCGCACCACCTCGGGGAACTCGGCGAGGGTGTGGATCAGGGCGGCCTCGCGCTCGTGCTCCAGGGGGGCCAGCGCGGCGTGCGGGTTGGCCAGCGCGGCCGGCTGCCGGGCCTGGGCGGCCGCCTCCCGGAGGATACCGGCGATCCGCGCGTGGGCGTACTGGACGTAGTAGACCGGGTTGTCCTGCGAGTGGCGCACGGCCAGGGCCACGTCGAAGTCCATGGGCACCGTGTACGACGTCATGGCGTAGAAGTAGCGGGCCGCATCGGTGCCCACGGCGTCGATCAGGTCGCGCAGCGTGACGAACTCGCCGCTGCGCTTGGACATGCGCAGCACCTCGCCCTCGTTCTTCAGCCGGACGTGCTGGTGGATGAGCAGCTCCAGCCGTTCGGGGGGCACGCCCAGCGCCTGCAACCCGCCCCGCACCCGCGCCACGTCGCCGATGTGGTCGATCCCCCACACGTCGATGAGCAGGTCGAAGCCCCGGGCCAGCTTGTCCAGGTGGTAGGCCAGGTCGGTGGCGAAGTACGTCCAGCCCCCGTCGGGCCGCCACAGCACGCGGTCCTTCTCGTCGCCGAAGCTGGTGGCGCGGAACCACACCTTGTTGTCGGCCTCGTACACCCAGCCGCCCGCGCGCAACCGCTCGAGCACGCGGTCGACGGCGCCCGACGCGACCAGGGCCCGCTCGCTGAACCACACGTCCACGCGCACCCCAAACCGCGTCAGGACGTCGCGGATCTCGGCCACGACCGCCTCCACCGCCACCCGCCGGAAGTGCTCCAGGCGCTCGGGCTCGGGCCGCTCCAGCCAGACCGGCCCGTCGGCCTCGGCGATCCGCCGGGCGAGGTCGACCACGTACGCGCCCCGGTAGCCGTCCTCGGGGAACGGCCTGGTGCGGCCGAAGTGAGCGAAGTAGTGCGCCTCGACCGAACGCGCCAGGCTGACCACCTGCTGGCCCGCGTCGTTGATGTAGTACTCGCGCGTGACGTCGAAGCCCAGCGCCGTCAGCAGGTTGGCCACGACGTCGCCCACCACCGCGTTGCGGCCCGTGCCGACGTGCAGCGGTCCTGTGGGGTTGGCGCTGACGAACTCGACGTTCACGCGCACCCGTGACCCGTCGGGACGCACCCCGAGGGGCTGCGTGCCGTACGCCTCGCCGTCTGCCAGAATGGCGGCCACGAGCTGGCGCCGCCACGGCCAGGCCAGGGTGAGGTTGATGAAGCCCGGCCCGGCCACCTCCGCCTTCGCGATCCGCTCCGGCGGTGGGGCCCAGGCCGCCAGCAGGCGCTCGGCCACCTCGCGGGGCGGGCGACCGGTGTGCCTGGCCAGGACCAGCGCGACGTTCGTCGCGTAGTCGCCGTGACGGCGGTCGCGGGGCACCTCCACCTCGATCTCGGGGAGCGGCTCGACGGCCGGCAGCGCGCCCGCAGCCGCAGCGCGGACCGCGGCGTCGCGCAGTTCACGTCTCAACGCGTCGCGAAACATCGGTCTCCTCTGCCCACGATACTACCCCAGGCCGGCCTGCTGGCGGATCCCGCCCCGCGCAGGCGGACCATCGTCCCACGTCGGTCCGCTACCCAGGCCCGGCCGCCGAAGGCCCTGGCGAGGCCTATCCGCCGGGATCGGGGCCTTTGGCTGCCGGTCCTGGCACGAACTTGCCCAGCACGCGCGGGCCGGCGGCGCCGGTCGCGGCGGGCACGTTCGTCGGTCGCCCCGCCACCGCCTCGGCAGCCAGCAGGGCGAAGGCCATCGCCTCCTTGAGCTTGGCATCGACCCCGAACTCGTCGCAGGTCCGCACCGGCACGCCCAGGCCCGCCGCGATGCGCTGCCGCAGGAACGCGTTGTACGCGCCGCCACCGCAAAGCACCACCTCGTCCAGGCCCGCCCGCGGGACGAGGAAGTCGCGGTAGGCGCGCACGATGCTGTCCGCGGTGAAGGCCGAGACCGTGGCCACGACGTCGGCGGGCTCCAGGCCCCGTCGCCGGGCCTCGGCGAGCAGACGCGCCGCAAACGGCCGGCCGTAGACCTCGCGTCCCGTCGACTTCGGCGGTGGCTGGTGCAGGTACGGATCGTCGAGCAGGGCCGCCAGCCACGCCTGGTCGACGCGGCCCGCGGCGGCCATGGCGCCGTCACGATCGAACGTCTGCGCCCCACCGGTGAGCACGCGCACGACCTCGTCGATGACCATGTTGCCCGGGCCGGTGTCGAACGCCAGTACCCCGCGCACCCCCGCGGCCGTCGGATCGGCGCCGGCGGGCAGGTAGGTGACGTTGCCGATGCCGCCGATGTTCTGCACGGCCCGGGTCCGGGTCGGGTGGCGGAAGACGACCAGGTCGAAGTACGGGACGAGCGGCGCGCCGTGACCGCCGGCGGCCACGTCCGCCACGCGGAAGTCGGCGACCACCGGCAGCCCGGTGCGCTCGGCGATCACGGCGGGCTCGGCGATCTGCAGTGTGGCGCCCTCTGGGGCGGGTACGTGCCACACGGTCTGCCCGTGGGAGCCGATCAGGTCCACCTGGTCGGGGCGGCGCCCCGCGGCGGCGATCACGGCCAGCGCCGCCTCGGCGAACAGCTCGCCCAGGCGGAAGTTGAACCGGCAGAGCCGATCGACGGTGCCGGTGGCCGGCTCGAACAGACGGAACAGCTCCTCGCGGTCGGCAGGGGGCAGCGGGTGCGTCAGGCCCGCCAGCAGCCGCAGCCGCGCCTCGAGGCCGCTGCCGTGGATCTCGACCAGGGCCGCGTCGATCCCATCGGCAGAGGTCCCTGAGATCAGCCCGACGACCACCCGCGGGTCCTTGGCAGCCAGGGCGGCGATCGTGCGCATCCGGTGCCCTCAGCGCGCCGTCGCGCGCCCCGCGGGGACGATCGCCCGCCGCACGTGTCCGCCGGTCCGCGCCAGCCGCCGCTGCGCTTCGGCCCGGCTGCACTGCGCCAGCGCCATCACGATCGCCACCTTGGGCCGCCCGCCCGCCGCGCGCAGCAGCCGTGCGGCCTGGCGCGCGTCGCGCCCGGTGGCCTCGGCGACGATGCGCACGGCCCGCGCCCACAGCTTCCGGTTGGCCGGGACGAGGTCCACCATCAGGTTGGAGTAGACCTTGCCCAGGCGCACCATGGCCGCGGTGCTGAGCATGTTGAGGACGAGTTTCTGCGCGGTGCCCGCCTTCATGCGCGTCGAGCCCGTGAGCACTTCGGGGCCGGTGCGCGGGGTAATGGCGATGTGCGCCGCGCGGGCGAGCGGGGAGCCGGGCACGCTGGTGACGCCCACCACCACGGCCCCCCGGCGGCGGGCCTCCGCCACCGCGCCCAGGACGAACGGCGTGGTGCCGCTGGCGGCGAGCCCCACCACCACGTCGCGGCGGCCCACGCGTAGCCTTTGGATCGCCGCCGCGCCACCGGCGCGGTCGTCCTCCGC
>CAZGNA010000129.1:0-7928 GCA_964526945.1 uncultured bacterium | reverse complement strand
TCCCGACTCCGCGGGTATGAGCCGCGTGCTCTGACCAGCTGAGCTACGCCGCCACAGCGGCTCCATTATAGCCGCGGGGCCGACGCGGCGTCCACGTGCCCCGCCGGCACCAGGCCCCCCGAGGCCCACACGGCCTCCAGCAGCGGGCTACGGGCACGACGCGCCGCCGGGCGTCATGGGCGGCACCGGCTGGCTGGCGATCGAGCCCATCCCCTAAGCCACCTCACCTGTGGGGGTCGGGAAAGCGGAGTCAGTTCCGAACGGTGATGCGCACCGGCCCGACCTCGATCCCCCGCGTCTCACCACGCGCTCTGCCCAGGAAGGCGGCGTAGACGTCGTAGGTCCCGGGATCTACCTGCCGCCCCTGCAGGTCGCGCTGGTCCCACTGCCCCGCGAACGTTCGGACCTCGCCGGGGGCCCACGAGACCTCGCGGATCACCTGCAGGAAGGCCTTGTCGTGCGACCACTGCCAGATCAGCGCGCCTCGCTGGCGCACGACGAGATCGAACTGCTGGCTGCTCGGGAAGACCAGCGTCACCGGCGTGGCGGCGCTGTTGACGACGCGCAGGACGATACCCACAGGCTCGCCCCGCGCGAACGTCTCCTTCCCCACGGTCACCTGGAGGCGCAGATCCCCCACGGCACGCTCCGCCGCCGGGGGGGTAGCCGCCAGCAGGATGGTCAGGACAACCGCTACCACGACCCCTGGCATGCCGTCCCCTTCTCCTCTCCCCCTGTCCCCTCCTACGAGAGCCAACCGCCTCCAGGTTCCCACGTGACCGTTCCCCGACAGCGCGCACGCCGTGGAGGCACGAATGCCGCCTTCACGCCGTGGAAGCACGAAATCCCGCCTTCACGGGGCGGGATTCCGGGCGACGTTGTGGATGCCGGGCTACCCGGCCCTACACGCCAGGCGTGCGCTATCCATCGCCTGACTCCTGGGATTCGGCGTCCACGCGCAGGTCTTCCCGCAGGCTCCGGCCAGCTCCTAGCGGCCGGCCGTCTGGAGCTGCGAGAGGTCGCAGCGGATCTTCCCGGTGGCGATCTCCTCCAGGGCGATCGAGACCGGGTTGGTGGTGTCGATGTCGACGAGGGGCAGGGCGCCCTCCCGGAGCTGCATCGCACGCTTCGCCGCGACGATGACCAGGGCGTACTTGCTCTCGACCTGCTCCAGCAGTTCCTCGAGCGAGGGCTTGATCACTCCCACTCACCTCCGGCGAACACCCCCTGATTGTAGCAGGCCCGATTCGACCGTCAATCACCGCTCGCGGATCCGGCGCGGGACGAGTCTCTCCCCCAAGGGATCACGGCTGCGCTCGATCGTGCGGTCCACCGCTGACAGCGCTGCGCCCCTCACGCTGCGGCTGCGGGGGGCGGGCTGCCACCGCGCTCCCGCGCGCCGCCTGATTATGACGACACGCGAGCAGCGTGCAGCGTGCGAGGGCGGGTTGCCACCGCGCGCGCGCCGCAGCTGCGCGTGCGCTGCCCTCGTCACGTGGCCGCCGCAGGCGCGGGGCGCGGCTCAGAGCCAGGCCCGCACCCGCTCCAGGTCCACGTTCCCGCCCGAGAGGACGACCACGATGGGCCCACCGTCGACCCGTACCCGTCCGGCGAGCAGCGCCGCCAGCCCCGCGGCGCCCGCGGGCTCGACGAGCAGCTTGGTGCGCTCCAGCAGCAGACGCATCGCGGCCACGATCTCATCGTCGCAGACCTCCACCACCTCGTCGACCAGGTGGCGCACGATCTCCAGGGTGCGGGCGCTCACGGCAGGCGCACCCAGCCCGTCGGCGATGGAGGCAGGCGTCACCGCCACAGGTCGGCCTGTGGCCAGGGCCTGCCGCATGGCGTTGGACGTCGTCGGCTCCACGCCCACCAGGCGCGCACGCACCCCGGCACCGCGCAGCGCCACGGCGATGCCGCTGATCAACCCACCGCCTCCCACCGGCACCAGCACCAGGCGGGCGTCTGGGAGATCCTCGACGATCTCCAATCCCACGGTGCCCTGGCCCGCGATCACGTCTGGATGATCGAAGGGGTGCACGGGGACCAGGCCCTCGTCCCGCACGAGGGCCTCGTAGCGTGCGAAGGCGTCGGCGACCGTCCCGTGCAGGACCACCTCGGCGCCATACCCCCGACACGCCGCCACCTTGCTCTGGGCCGCGGCGGCAGGCATGACCACCACGCACCGGAGGCCCTCGGGCTGCGCGGCGTAAGCCACCGCCTGCGCGTGGTTGCCCGCGGAGATGGTCACGATGCCCCGCGTGCGAGCGTCGGGCGGCAGCCGACGCACCGCATTGGTCGCGCCCCGGGCCTTGAACGATCCCGTCTTCTGGAGGTTCTCCGCCTTCAGCCAGACCGGGGCGCCCACGAGCCGCGACAGGGTCTGGGAGCGCCACAGCGGCGTGCGGTGCACACGGTCAGCGATCCGTGCGGCGGCAGCACGCACGGCGTCGATGGTGACGTCACCGATCACGGACTAGAACCAGGCCTCGAGCCGGCTGGTCTCGAACGCGCGCTTCTCGTCCACCGTGTGGGGACTGGGCTCGGCGATCTCGATGCGCGGCTCGGGCGCGGCGTAGAAGTCGCCGCGCACGGCCGTGGCCAGCCCGTCGCCCACCTCGATGAAGCAGTAGCCCCGCCCGTCGAAGGCGGCCTGGGGCCTGCCGCCGGCGAGCTCGTCGGCGATCACGTCGGCGGCGACGATGCCCTGCGCTTCGGCGAAGATACCGGCTTTGGGCAGCATCATGCCGTTGGCCAGGGGGAACTCGGCGACGTCACCGACGGCGAAGACGCGATCGGCCGGCAGCCGGCAGGTGCGCGGGTCGGGACGGATCCAGTCGCCGGCGGTGAGGCCCGCCGCCCTGACCACAGCCGGCCCGCGGTGCGGGGGCACGCCGATGAACACCTCGTACCGCCGGCGTTCGCCACCCTCGAAGACGACCGTCTGCCCCTCTACGCCGGCCGTACGGCGCCCGGGCAGGAAGGCGATCCCCTTGGCCGCCAGCTGCCCTTCCACCGCGGCGCAGGCTGCCGGTCCCGCCACCGGCAGCGAGGAGGGCTGCGGCGTGAAGACCTCGAGGTCCACGCGGCCGCGGACCCCGCGGCGCCGCAACACCTCTTCGATGAGGAACGCCGCCTCGTAGGGCGCGGGCGGGCACTTGTACGGCACCCCGAGGATGCCGATGCCGATGCGTCCCGCCTCCAGCGAGGCGATCCGCGCGGCGATCGCCTCGGCCTGCTCGGGGTCGTACAGGTTCGAGCCCGCCGGATCGTAGCCGGGAACCAGATCGGGCCGCAGCTCGGCACCCAGCGCCACCACCAGGGCGTCGTAGGACCACGCTCCCGACGTGCGGGTGCGGACCGTCCGGCGCTCCAGGTCGATCGCGGTCACCTCGTCCTGGACGTACCGGATGCCTCTGGCGGCCAGCCGTGTCAGCGGCCGCGTGCCCTCGGCCCGGGTGCCCTGGCCGGCGAGCACCGCCAGGATGCGCAATCCCATCATGAAGGTGTTCCGACGGTCGATCAGCGTGACCTCGGCGTCGTCGCGAAGCCGCGCGCGCAACCGGTGCGCCGCCGCCAGCCCGCCAAAGCCGCCGCCCAGTACCACACAGCGCGCCATTGCCATCGCACAGCCTCCGTGGGCAGGTAGTGTTCTATGTTAGCAGGTTACACGGGGTGCCGATATCGCCCGCAGCCGCGACAGGAAGGCTGGCCGGGGCCGCGGAACGACCTCTCCGAACGCGCCGCCCGGAGGGTGTCCGTGACCATGCGCGCGGTCCTGCACCGATCTGCCAGGCTTCCCCTCGCCGGCGCGTGTCGTCGTGCGGTGCGCATCGGCGTGCTGGTCGTCGCCGCAACCACCGCCACCGGCTGCCTGGGTCTGGCACCCGTGCGCCCTGACGTCCCGCCGGATCGGTTTCGGGAACGCACCGTCGTCATCGTGGTCGACGGCACGCCGGGGCTACCCTTCGAAGGCTCGTACGGCACGCCGACCGTGACCCAATCGGCTCGAGGCAACGTACCCGCGCAGTTCCCCGTGCGGTCGGCGGTCGCGGTGGTGGCCACGTTCACCAAGGCGGCCGCCGAGGGGGAGTTGATCGTGCGCCTTGTGGTGGACGGGCAGGAAGTGGCACGGCGCCAGACCTCACAGCCGTTTGGCACCGTGATGCTCTCGCGGGTGCTCTCCCGCTGAGGGGCCGCCCCCGGACGCACGATCGCTCGCCGCGGCCGGCTGGACGAGCGGCAACGACGCCCCCGGATGGAGCCCCCGGTCGTGCACCGCCCTGCGTCATCAGGCATCGTCCGACCAGCGCACGAGACCGTACCCGCCCCGGTGCCAGACCACGCGCGTCCCGAACGGCCGGCACAAACGGTCCATGCGCGCGATGATGGCGCGCGCCGCCGGACCGCGGGCGAGCACCGGACGGCCGCGGCGTGGACGCGGCTGCCCGAACCCGAGCGTAACCGGGTAGAGCCGAATCTCCCGCAGCCGTCCCGCCTCCGCCTCCCACCAGGCGATCACGGTCTCCCAGTACGCGCGGTCGGCGGCGAACCCGCCCTTCCCGCGACTGTTCCGCCGGTCGAAGCCATCGGCCGGCGTGGCCAGCAGCGGGTCGAGGCCGAGGCGCTCGTAGAAATCGGCGGGTAACCCCTGGGCTTCCTCGTTCTGAAAGATGAAGTTGCCCAAACTGTAGAAGATCGGGCGCCCCCGGTACACCTCGATCCCGCGCAGCCGGTGTGGCCCGTGCCCGATCACCGCGTCGCAGCCGGCCTCGATGCACCGCCGACAGAACTCACGGTGGAACGCCGGCACCGCATCGGGATCGCCGCCGGCCATCTCGTGCGCGTGGAACGACAGCAGCACGGCATCCGCCTGGCGGCGGGCGTCGCGCACGTGCCGCAGGATCTCGTCGACGTCCCGCTGGTTGACCTCCCAGGCCTCGCCGGCGCGGCGCCCCTCGCGGAACTTCACCGGCCCGATGGAGAGCACGCCCTCGGGGTCCGGCGCCCGAAAGCCCAGGGCGACTTCGTAGCGGCGGACCTGGTCGACCTTGGTGCGCGCCACCAGGGCCCGCAGCTGCGCCATCGTCCGGGGTGGGACGACGGTGTACTCCTCGTACCGCAGACAGTTGGCGCCGGGGCGTCCGGGGCTGTCATGGCGTCGCAGGCCAGCCCGGTAGCCCGCGCCCTGCGTGGCCGTCGCCACCGCCAGCAGCGCGACCTTGCCCGCCGGCAGGTCGAGGTACGCGGGCAGGCGCGCCTCAGCGAGGTCACGGCCAGCGCCCGCGTGGCAGACGCCAGCGGCATCGCACACCCGGGTGGTCTCCAGCACCCCGTCCGGTCCCCAGTCGCCCGCGTGGTTGTTGGCCCGGGCGAACAGGTTGAAGCCCATCGCCACCAGATCGTCCAGGCAGCCTGCGGGCGCTGTGAGATAGGTGCCGCTCCAGCCCGCCGCCGGCGCCCCCACGCCGTTGGCAAACGAGACCTCCAGGTTGGCGAGGCGCGCATCGGCGGAACGCAGCACGGCCAGGAGGGCGTCGTACCCCGCCCCGGCCCAGCGCGTCACCCGCCGGGTGATCAGCGCGTCGCCCACCGCCGCGTACCGCATCGGGACCTCCCTCCGCCGTCCTCAGCCGCACCCGACGACTGCACTCACCACCACAGCCGGCGGACGACCAGGTCGCTCCCCACGCGCCGTCACGCCACGCACGCTGCGACGGTCTCCGGGGCGGCACGTCCGGTTCATCCCACACGAGATGCTCGAAGTCCCTGCTCCCCGGGCCGTCCGCACGGGCCCCCGGTCGGCCGCAGCGCGCGGACGCCGGCGGTGCTTGCGCGCGCTACCTGCACACTTGGCAGCGTACCGGTCAGAAAGACGTCGAGGGGAGGCATGCGCCTCCCCCCGACGTTGACTCCCGGCAGCGACCTACTCTCCCGCGCCGTTGCCAGCGCAGTACCATCGGCCCTGGAGGGCTTAACGACCGTGTTCGGAATGGGAACGGGTGTGGCCCCTCCGGCATAGCCACCGGGAATGCACGGCGACCCTCGTGGGCCGCCCACTGGCTGTGCACCGGTCTGAGAGTCGGACTACTGCACCCTCACAGGGTAGGCTCTCGATCGACGAGCCCCCAGACCGGCCACACATCCGCAAACCGGCGCGTTGCAGGCTCCGCACAGCTGCCCCTAGAGCAGGACAAGCCCTCGTCCTATTAGTACCGCTAGGCTGCGCCTTACGGCTTTACACCTGCGGCCTATCGACCTGGTAGTCTCCCAGGGGACTTACCCGGTTGACCCGGTGGGTGACCTCATCTTGGGGTGGGCTTCGCGCTTAGATGCTTTCAGCGCTTATCCCGTCCGGACATAGCTACCCGGCACGTGCCCTTGGCAGGACAACCGGTACACCAGAGGTCCGTCCACTCCGGTCCTCTCGTACTAGGAGCAGCTCCCCTCAAGTCACCTGCGCCCACAGTGGATAGGGACCGAACTGTCTCACGACGTTCTGAACCCAGCTCACGTACCGCTTTAATGGGCGAACAGCCCAACCCTTGGGACCTACTACAGCCCCAGGATGCGATGAGCCGACATCGAGGTGCCAAACCTCCCCGTCGATGTGGACTCTTGGGGGAGATCAGCCTGTTATCCCCGGGGTAGCTTTTATCCGTTAAGCCACGGCGCTTCCACTTGCCGCCGTAGGATCACTAGGCCCGGCTTTCGCCCCTGCTCGGCTTGTAGGCCTCACAGTCAAGCCCCCTTATGCCCTTGCACTCGCCGCACGGTTTCCGACCGTGCTGAGGGGACCTTTGGGCGCCTCCGTTACCGTTTAGGAGGCGACCGCCCCAGTCAAACTGCCCACCTGCCACTGTCTCGACACCCGCTGAGGATGCCGGTTAGGACTTAATCTTGCCAAGGGTGGTATTCCAAGGGCGGCTCCACGGGAGCTGGCGCCCCCGCTTCTCTGCCTCCCACCTATCCTCTACATGGTAAGACCAAATCCAATGGCAAGCTGCAGTAAAGCTCCACGGGGTCTTTCCGTCCAGCTGCGGGTAACCCGTGTCTTCACGGGTCTCACAACTTCGCCGAGTCCCTCGTCGAGACAGCGCTCAGCTCGTTACGCCATTCGTGCAGGTCGGAACTTCACGCGTCTCCCTGTCTCCAGGGGGCGTAGACTATACCTTTATCGCGATCCGGGAGTATCGCTGCTTTCACACGGAAGAGCTCAAGTACTTCGGCACGATCGCGGCTCTGACTGACGGAGAAACCCGGACGGACGTCCCATCCCGGTCGATGCCGCGTGCTGCGGTTAACCGTCAGGCAAACGCATCCTTCGCCGTCAGCATAGCCCGAGAGATACGCTCCCAGACTCATCTTGACTCCACTTCCGGATCGGATACCGGCGTCTTGTGGTACCTATAGATTTGGCCTCGCGGCCAGTAGGTACCACCCCGGGACCGTGTCCCGAAGTCGTTACAGGGCCAGCGGCCTTGCAGCCGCGGCTTCCCTCGGTATCGCCCTCCCACCCGTAGTCATCGGCACGGGTACAGGCAGGGTTTCACCGATATGAGCCGGTGTACACCGCGGGATCACTCCCGCGAGGGGCAAGGATCTCCTTACCCGACAAGGAATTTCGCTACCTTAGGACCGTTATAGTTACGGCCGCCGTTTACCGGGGCTTAGATTCGAAGCTTCGCCTGTCCGAAGACAAGCTAACCTCTCCTCGTGACCTTCCGGCACTGGGCAGGCGTCAGACCCTATACTTCCCGTTTCCGGTTTGCAGAGTCCTGTGTTTTTGCTAAACAGTCGCTTGGGCCAATTTACTGCGGCCTCCTCTCCCACGCCCTAAAGCGCAGGATAGCGAGGCACCCCTTATCCCGAAGTTACGGGGTCAACTTGCCGAGTTCCTTGACGAGGGTTCTCTCGCGCGCCTTGGC
>CAZGNA010000128.1:0-7944 GCA_964526945.1 uncultured bacterium | reverse complement strand
GCCCGCGCGCGCCTGGCGGCCGAGTTCGGGGTGACCCTGGAGGACGCCGCGGCGCGCCGGCTGCAGGGCAGCCGCGAGGACGCGCAGCGCCAGCTGGCCGCTCTGCGCGAGGCGCTGCGGGAGCTGGGGCCGGTCAACCTGCGCGCGGCCGACGAGCATGCCGCGGTCTGCGCGCGCCTGGAGGCCCTGCACGCCCAGGTCGACGACGTGCACCGCGCCGCGGCGCTGTTGCGGGAGGTGATCGGGCAGATCAACGCCGCCCTGCGCGTGCGCTTCCGGCAGACCTTCGAGGACGTGAACGCGGAGTTCGGCCGGCTGTTCCAGCGCCTGTTCGAGGGGGGGAACGGGCACCTCGAGCTCGTGGAGGCCGAGGACGGCGGCGAGCCCGGCCTGGAGGTCATCGCGCAGCTGCCGGGCAAGATGCGCCGCCCGCTGGTGGCGCTGTCGGGCGGCGAACGGGTGCTGGTGGCGCTGGCGTTGATCTTCGCCATGCTGCGCGTGCACCCCAGCCCCTTCTGCATCTTCGACGAGGTAGAAGCGGCCCTCGACGACGCCAACACCCAGCGGTTCGTCACCCTGCTGCGCGATCTCGCCGAGCGGACCCAGGTGCTGATCATCACCCACAACAAGGGCACCATGGCCGCCGCCGACGTGCTGTACGGCGTGACGATGCAGGAACCCGGCGTGTCGTCGCTGGTCTCGGTGCGGCTGGTGCCTCCCGAGACCAACGGCCAGACGGCGCCCGCGGACGTCGCGGCGCGCGTGCGCGAGCCCGTGGCGGCGCCGGGCGACTGACGGAGGCGGACCGGCGTGGAGGACCGATCGGGCTGGCTCGGCCGGTTGCGGCAGAGCCTCGCGCGTACCCGCCAGGCGCTGGGGGCGCGCCTGGACGCGCTGCTGGCCCGCCCGGTCGACCCCGCCTTCTACGACGACCTGGAGGAAGTGCTGATCCAGGCCGACCTCGGCGCGCCGCTCGCGCGCGCCATCGTCGAGGACCTGCGCGCACGGACGGTGGGGAGCGCGGCGCCGGCCGAGGTCCGGGCGGCGCTGGCCGCCATCCTGCGCGATCGGCTCGGGCCGCCGGGGCGGCTGCGGCTCGAGCCGCCTCCCGCCGTGGTGCTCGTGCTCGGCGTGAACGGGTCGGGCAAGACCACGACGATCGCGAAGCTGGCGCACCGGCTGACCCGCGAGGGCCGCCGCGTGCTGCTGGCGGCAGCCGATACGTTCCGCGCCGCGGCGATCGCGCAGCTCGAGGTCTGGGGTGCCCGCGTCGGTGCGCCGGTGATCCATCACCGGGAGGGCGCCGACCCCGCAGCGGTGGTGTTCGACGCGGCCCAGGCAGCGCAGGCCCGCGGCGTCGACGTCCTGCTGGTGGACACCGCCGGCCGCCTGCACACGCGGGTCAACCTGATGGAGGAGTTGAAGAAGGTCGACCGGGTGGTGGCCCGCACGCTGCCCGCCGCGCCCGTCGAGCGCCTGCTGGTGCTCGACGCCACGACGGGCCAGAACGGCCTGGCGCAGGCGCGCGCCTTCCACGAGGCCGTGCGCCTCACCGGCGTCGTCATCACCAAGCTCGATGGGACGGCCAAAGGGGGCATCGCGGTGACCATCGCCCAGACGCTGGGCGTGCCCATCGTGTTCCTCGGCACCGGCGAGGGGCTCGACGACCTCGACCCCTTCGACCCCGGCGCGTTCGCCGAGGCGCTGCTGGCCCAGGACGGCAGTCGGTCGTAGCGTGGCGGCCGCGGGCACCGGGCATCCGGGCGTGCCAGCGTGCGGCCCGGGGCCCGGGAGCGGCGGCCGCGCGGCGGCCAGGAGGACCGCAGGCGCCCGGCCCCGGGGGCCCGAAGCCAGCTGCGCTGGGTCTCGCACTGCCGTTGACGGCGACGCGCGTCCGCGGTAAGGTAAGAAGGATTCCATGTGTCAAGGCGCTTTCCTTTACAGATGACCGTCGATGCGACACCCGGACGGTGCAGCTGCCGGGTGTCCTGCATCGCCACGCGGTCGCCAGGCACAGGTGAGGAACGATGGACCGGGAGCTCGCAGGACGTGACCGCGCGAACCGCCTGCTGGACCGCTACGGCCGCCTGCTGACCGCGCGGCAGCGGGAGTTCCTGGTGCGCTACTACCAGGACGACCTCTCGCTGGGCGAGATCGCCGCGCAGCTGCGCATCTCGCGGCAGGCCGTGCACGACGGCCTGCGCCGGGCGCTCGGCGCGCTGGAGCGGTTCGAGGCGGCGCTGGGGCTGGTGGGCGACGGCCCGCGCGCCGGGGGCGACCACTACTTCACGCGGCGCCCGCGGTCGGCGCCCCAGACGCGCACCGTGCGCGCGACGCTGCGGGGACGCCAGTGGGCGTTCACGGTGGCGCGCGGCGTCTTCGCCCGGCGCGGCGTCGACCCCGGGACCCGGTTGCTGATCGAGGCGATGCGGATCGAGCCCACCGACCGCGTGCTGGACCTGGGCTGCGGCTATGGGGCCGTCGGCCTGGTGGCCGCCGCGCTCGCGCCGGCGGGAGGCGCGTGGCTGGTGGACGCCAACGAGCGCGCCGCGGCGCTGGCTCGCGACAACGCCCTCGCCCATCGGCTGGACAACGTGGCGGTGCTGGTGGGCGATCGCGCCGCGGCGATCCGGGACGCCTCCATGGACGTCGTGGTGACCAACCCGCCCATCCGCGCGGGTCGCCGGGTGGTGGCGGGCTTCATCGACGATGCCCACCGGGTGCTCCGGCCGGGTGGCCGCTTCTACCTGGTGGCGCGCACCGCCCAGGGCGCCCGGACGTTGGCGCGGCTGATCGCGGCGCGGTTCGGCGGCGTGCGGCAGGTGGCGCTGCGCGGTGGCTACCGCGTCTACGAAGCGACCCGCGGCGAGGAGCCTGCCGGTGTTTGACGGCCTGCAGCAGCGCCTGGGCGAGATCGTCCGGAAGCTGACCGGACGCGGGGTGCTGTCGGCGGCGGACGTCGACGCCGCGCTGCGCGACGTCCGTCTGGCGCTGCTGGAGGCCGACGTCAACGTCAAGGTCGTCCGCGACTTCACCGCCCGCCTGCGCGAGGCGGCGGTGGGCCAGGAGGTCTGGAAGCACCTCAACGCGGGTCAGCAGGTGGTCAAGCTCGTCCACACCGAGCTCACCCGGCTGCTGGGGGGCGGTGCCCGTGACCTGCGGCTGGCGCCGCCCCCGCCGGCGGTGGTGCTGCTGGTGGGGCTCAACGGCGTGGGCAAGACCACGTCGGCCGCCAAGCTCGCCCGGTGGTTGCGGCGGCGCGGCAGGGCGCCGCTGCTGGTGGCCACCGACCTGAAGCGGCCGGCGGCCATCGAGCAGCTGCGCGTGGTCGGCGCGGCCGCCGGTGTCCCGGTCTTCGCCCAGGATGGCGCCACCGACCCTGTGGCGGTGGCCCTGGCGGCCGTGGCCCACGCCCGGACCGCGGGGCACGACGTGCTGATCGTGGACTCCGCGGGGCGCCAGCATGCCGACGACGCCCTCATGGCCGAGCTGGCCGCCATGCATGCGGCGCTGCATCCCCGCGAGACCCTGCTGGTGGCCGATGCCATGGCCGGACAGGATGCGGTGACCATGGCCGAGCGCTTCGCCGCCCGGCTCCCGATCGACGGCGTGATCCTGACCAAGCTCGACGGCGACGCGCGGGGCGGCGCCGCGCTCTCGGTGGTGGCCACCCTGGGGCGGCCGATCCTGTTCGTGGGGGTGGGCGAGAAGCTCGACGCGCTGGAACCCTTCCACCCCGACCGCATGGCCGGGCGCATCCTGGGCATGGGCGACGTCCTCACGCTGATCGAGAAGGCGGAAGCGGTCGTCTCGGCGGAGCGCGCTGCCGAGCTCGAGCGCAAGCTGCGCCGCGCGCGGTTCACCCTCGAGGACTTCCTCGAGCAGCTGCGGCAGGTGCGCCAGATGGGCCCCCTCGACCAGCTGCTGGAGATGATCCCGGGCTTCGCCCGCGCCCGCACCGCGGGCCTGACGGTCGACGAACGCCAGCTCAAGCGCATCGAGGCCATGATCCAGTCGATGACGCCGGCCGAGCGCGCCGATCCGTCCATCATCGACGGCAGCCGCCGCCGGCGAATCGCGCGGGGCAGCGGCACCACGGTGCACGACGTCAACCGGTTGCTGAAACAGTTCGACGAGACCCGTCGCCTGCTGCGGCAGATGGAGGAGCGGGGGCGCGGCCGCGGGTGGCCGTTCGCGCCCCGCTGAGCGCGCCGGGACGCGGGTGCCGACGGCACGCCGGCCCGGGAGGAGCGACGCGACGCGAGGAGGGAGACGATGGCGGTCAAGATTCGCCTGATGCGCATGGGGGCCAAGCACCAGCCCGTCTACCGGGTGGTGGTGGCCGACGCCCGTGCGCCCCGAGGCGGGAAGTACCTGGAGGCCCTGGGGTTCTACAACCCGCGCACCGAGCCGTCGACGATCCGGATCGACGAGGAGCGGGTCCGCAAGTGGCTGGACCGGGGGGCGCGCCCCTCAGACGCCGCCCGGGTGCTGTTGGAGAAGACCGGCATCCTGCAACGCTGGGAGGCCGGCCGCACCCGGTCGGGGTAGGCCGTGGCCGCCGCCGACGTGCGCGCGCTGGTCGAGGACGTGGTGCGCGGGCTCGTGGGCCAGCCCGACGCGGTGCGCGTGGACGCCGTCGAGCGCGCCCGCGTGCTGGTGGTCGAGGTACGGGTCGCGCCCGAGGACGTGGGCAAGGTGATCGGGCGACGGGGGCGCGTGATCGCCGCGCTGCGCACCGTGGCCCGGACCGCGGCGGCTCGGACCGGCCGGCGCGTGCACGTGGAGATCGTGCAGTAACCACACCAAGGAGGAGCGCATGGGCATCACCCTCGTCCGGCCGGTGGTCGTCAAGGCCATCGTCACCGAGGCGTTCAAGCGGCAGTACCTGAGCGAGCTCGAGGACATGATCAAACGCCTGGACGCCGTCATCGGTCAGATCGACAGCCAGATCCGGCGCGCGGAGCTCGAGCGGCAGATCACCCCGCAGTCGCGGGCGATCCGCCAGCAGCTGGAGCTCGAGCGGTCCCGCCAGGAGGCCGCCCGCGCCGAGCTGAGCGCGCGCTTGCGCGAGGCCGAGGCGCTCGAGCTGCACTCGGAGTTCTCCCAGGGCACGGTGGAGAGCCTGGTGGAGGTCAACGTCGGCGACAACTTCTTCGCACGGCTGACGCGCACCGAGATCGTCGTCAAGGATGGGATCGTCGTCGAGATCCGCGAAGGGTGAGCCGGACGGCAGGCGGCCCGCGCCGCCCGCCTGGATCGTCGTCGGCCGCATCGTGCGGCCGCACGGGCTGCGGGGCGAGGTGCGGGTGCAACCGGAGACGGACTTTCCCGAGCGATTCGCGCGGCGACGCCGGGTGTACCTGCGCCGGGCGGGCGCGCTGACCCCCGCCGAGATCACGGGCGTGCGGCCCCATGGCGGGGCGCTGCTGGTGACGCTGCGGGGCGTGGACAGCCTCGAGGCGGCACAGCGCCTGCGGGGCGCCGAGCTGGTGGTGGCGCGGCGCGCGCTGCCGCCGCTGGGCCCTGACACGTACTACCTGTTCGAGATCGTCGGCCTGCGCGTGCGCACCGAGGACGGCCGCCCGGTGGGTGTGGTCACGGAGGTGGCGCGGGGCCGGGCGCACGACGTCTACGTGGTGCGGGGGCCCGCGGGGGACGTGCTGGTGCCGGCGCTGCGCGAGGTGGTGCGGCGGGTGGACCGGGCCACCGGGGAGATGGTGGTGCGCCTGCCCCCGGGGCTGGAGGCCTAGCGTGCGGATCGACATCGTCACGATCTTCCCCGAGGCCGTCCGGCCCGTGCTGGAGGTGTCGCTGCTGGGACGGGCGCGCCAGCGCGGCCTGGTGACCATCGCGGTGCACGACCTGCGCGACTACACCACCGACCGGCACCGCCAGGTCGACGACGTGCCCTACGGCGGCGGGCCCGGGATGGTGATGAAGCCCGAGCCGTTCTTCGCGGCCGTCGAGGCCCTGACCCCACCGGGGGGGCCGCGCCCGCGCGTGCTCCTGACCTCGCCGCAGGGCCGCCGGTTCGCGCAGCGCGTGGCCGAGGAGCTGAGCCGCGCGCCCCACCTGATCATCCTGTGCGGGCGCTACGAGGGCGTCGACGAGCGGGTCGTCATTGGGCTGGGCGCCGAGGAGATCTCCATCGGCGACTACGTGCTCACCGGCGGCGAGCTCGCGGCGCTCGTCATCGTGGACGCCACGGTGCGGCTGCTCCCGGGCGTCGTGGGCGACGCGCAGTCGGTGGCGGCCGACTCGTTCACCACCGGGCTGCTGGACTACCCGCACTACACGCGGCCGGCGGAGTTCCGGGGGCTGCGGGTGCCCGAGGTGCTGCTCAGCGGTCACCATGCCGAGATCCGGCGCTGGCGGCGCCGCGAACAGTTGCGGCGCACCCTGGCACGGCGGCCCGACCTGCTGGCCCAGGCGACGCTCAGCGACGAGGACCGGGCGCTGCTGGCCGCCCTCCAGGCCGAGGCATCCGGCGAGCGCTGAGCCGGCGGCGCGCCGGCTCCCGGACCGTCGCCCGTCGCGCTTGGCCGGGCGCGGCGACCTGTGTTAGAATTCTCAACCGTGACCGGCGCTGCGACGTGCGCCGGGCCGGGAGATCACGCCGGGCGAGGAGCGAGAGGAATGGACAAGGTCAGGGCCGTCGAGGCTGCGTCGTTGCGCACGCAGATCCCCGAGTTTCGCCCCGGCGACACCGTGCGGGTACACGTCAGGGTCACCGAAGGGGGCCGGGAGCGACTGCAGGTGTTCGAGGGCACGGTCATCGCCCGCCGTGGCGGCGGCACGGGCGCCACGTTCACCGTCCGGCGCATCAGCCATGGCGTGGGCGTGGAGCGCATCTTCCCGTTGCACTCGCCGCGCCTGGAGAAGATCGACGTCGTCCGCCGCGGCCGCGTCCGACGTGCCAAGCTGCACTACCTGCGCGGCAGGGTGGGGAAGGAGACCCGCATCAAGGAGCAGCGCTAGCCCGCTGCCCCGTGGCGCATGACTCGCGACCTCCTGACGGTAGTCGAGCGGCTGCCGTTCGGCATTCCAACGTTCATCCTGCTGCTCGCCGCCGGGCTGCTGCTGCTGCGGACGGTGGTCCGCCGCAGCTACCGGCTGCCGCCGACGGTGCGGCTGTCGATCGTCGAGACGCTGGACGCCACCATCTTCGCAGCCCTGCTCTCCCTGGTCATCATCGTCTTCGTCGTGCAGGCGTTCTTCATCCCCTCGGGCTCCATGGAGCCCACGCTGCGGGTGGGCGACCGGATCCTGGTGGGGAAGTTCGCCTACCGCATCTGGGAGGTTCGCCGCGGGGACATCATCGTCTTCCGGTACCCGCTCAACCCCAACAAGGACTTCGTCAAGCGCGTCGTCGGCCTGCCGGGCGAGCGCATCGAGATGAAGGACGGGCTGGTGCGCATCAACGGCCGTCCGCTCTCCGAGGTGTACCCCACGGCGCTCCCGGGCGGCGACCGCGCGTGCGCCAGCACCTACGGCCCTGAGGTCGTGCCCCCGGAGCACGTCTTCGTGCTGGGCGACAACCGCTGCAACAGCGAGGACAGCCGCTTCTTCGGCTTCGTCCCCATGCGGAACATCGTGGGCCGCGCGCTGGTCGTCTACTGGCCGCCGGATCGCATCGGGCTCGTCCGCTGACGGGCGCCATGGCTCCGCAGGCCGCCCCCCGGCAGGCAGACCGCAGTCCCCGGCCGACCCTGGCGGCGCTCGCCGCCGCGCTGGCAGCGGGCACGGTGGCGGCGGCCGACCTTGCTCGGGATCCCCGTGCCGGCGCGCGCCGGCTCGCGGCGCAGTGGGCGCGGCGCCAGGCCCGGATCTTGGCGTGGTCGCCGGACGTCAGAACCTCGGGGATGCCCGCACCCTCGAAGGTCTGTGGACGGGTATATTGGGGATATTCCAGCAGGCCGTCCGAGAAGCTCTCGTCGGTGC
>CAZGNA010000127.1:0-8058 GCA_964526945.1 uncultured bacterium | reverse complement strand
CGGCGAACAGCGTGACGCGGGCCTCGGCCGCGTCGTCGAACCCCTCGCTGTAGCCGATGTTCTTGTAGCCGACGGCGAAGCCGACCCCGCGGCGCACCCGCTCGCCGCGCGAGACGCCGCCGACACCGCCCGGGAGGGCCAGCGGGCCGGAGCGCGCGTCGGCCGGCAGCGGAATCGCCACGCATCGCTCGATGAGCTCCCGCACGGGCGCGCTGCCGCGCACCACCTGCCCGGTGGGCAGCACCGAGCCGGTCCGCAGGGCGTTGCGCAGGCGCAGGGCCACCGGGTCCATCCCGAGCGCCCGGGCCAGCTTGTCCATCTGGGCCTCGTAGGCCACACACGCCTGCACGGCCCCAAAGCCGCGCATCGCGCCGCACGGCGGGTTGTTGGTGTAGACGGCCGTGCCCTCCACGAGGGCGTGGGGCACCTCGTAGGGGCCGGTGGCGAACGTCGCGGCGTTGCCGATCACGGCCGCCGACGACGACGCGTAGGCGCCCCCGTCGATGAGGATGCGCGCGCGCACGCACACCAGCCGGCCATCGCGCGTGGCGCCGTGGCGCATCCAGATCCGCGCGGGATGCCGGTGGACGTGTCCGTAGAACGACTCCTCGCGGCTGTAGACCATCTTGACCGGCCGGCCCGTGCGCAGCGCCAGCAGGCACGCGTGGATGTGCATGCTGACGTCCTCCCGGGCGCCGAACGCCCCACCCACACCCGCCAGGTGCACGCGCACCCGCTCGGGTGGCAGCCCCAGGCAGGGTGCGATCTGCTGGCGGTCGACGTGCAGCCACTGGGTGGCCACGTAGAGGTCCACGCCGCCATCGGGTGCGGGCACGGCCAGGCCCGCCTCGGGCCCCAGCGGCGCCTGGTCCTGCATGCCGGTCTCGTAGTAGCCGTCGACCCACACGTCGGCGGGGGTCGTGGGGTCGCCGTGCTCGATGCGCACGTGCCGCACGACGTTGCCGAAGTCGTGCACCCGGGGCGCGTCGGGGCGCAGCGCCGCGGCCATGTCGGTGACCGCGGGCAGCACCTCGTAGTCGACGACGACCTGCGCAGCGGCGCGACGCGCCGTCTCCAGGTCGACCGCGGCCAGCACCGCCACCGGCTCGCCGGCGAAGCGCACGCGGTCCCAGGCCAGCACGGGCTGGTCGGCGAACTCCAGCCCAAAGGTCTTCTTCCCCGGCACGTCCGCCGCCAGCAGCACCACCGCCACGCCGGGCGTGGCCAGGGCCGGCGCGACGTCGATGGCGCGGATCCGGGCGTGCGGATGCGGGCTGCGCACCGTGCAGCCCCACAGCATGCCCTCGGCCCACAGGTCGCTGGCGTAGAGGAACTGGCCCTTGACCTTGGGGACGCCGTCGATGCGCCGCGCGCTCTCGCCGACGCCGCCGCGCGTCGTCACCACCGAGCGCACCGTCATGTCGCCACCTCCTCCGCCCGGGCAGCGATCGCCCGGGCCAGCCGGTGCCCCTGGACCGCGATGGCCTCTTCGTCCGCCGTGACCAGGTGGAAGTCGCGCACGATCACCCGTCCGTCGACCACCAGGTGTTTGACCCGTCCGGGGGCGCAGTAGACCAGGGCCGCGACGGGATCGCGTGCGGCGCCAGCGTGCGCCAGGTCCTCGACGTCGAACAGGGCGACGTCCGCCCGGCGACCGGGCACCAGGGCACCGATGTCGTCGCGTCCCAGGCACGCCGCGCCGCCCCGGGTGGCGATGCGCAGCACCTCGCGCGCGTCCAGCCATCGGCGCGCACCGGCCCGCGAGACCAGCAGGCCGATCCGCGCCTCCGCCAGCAGATCACCGCTGTCGTTGGACGCCGCGCCGTCCACGCCCAGGCCCACCCGCGCGCCGGCGTCCAGCAGCGCGCGCACCGGCGCGATGCCCGAGCCCAGCCGCAGGTTGGACACAGGACACCACGCCACCCCGGTCCGCGTGGCGCCCAGACGCGCCGCGCCCGCGCCGACGTGCACGCAGTGGGCCAGCCACACGTCATCGCCCAGCCATCCCCACTCGTCCAGCAGGTCCAGCGGCCGGCGCCCGAACACCTGCAGGCAGTAGTCCTCTTCGTCGCGGGTCTCGGCGATGTGGGTGTGCAGACGCACGCCCAGGCGCCGGGCCAGCCCGGCGGCCTCCTGCATCAACCGCGGCGTCACCGAGAACGGCGAGCACGGTGCGATCGCCACCTGAAGCATCGCACCCGGGGCGGGATCGTGGTAGCGGCGCACCGCCGCTTCGGTCTGCGCCAGGATCTCGTCGGTGTCCTGCACGATGCCGTCCGGGGGCAGCCCGCCGTGTGAGGCCCCCAGGTCCATCGAGCCGCGGCAGGGGTAAAACCGCAGGCCCAGCTCGCGGGCCGCCGCGATCGCGGCGTCCAGCACGTCGAAGCCGTCGCTGCCCGCGGGGAAGACGTAGTGGTGATCGGTCGTCGTGGTGCAGCCCGACAGCGCCAGTTCCGCCAGCCCCACACGGGCGGCGGCATAGACCCACGCCGCGTCCACCCCGGCCCAGAGGGGGTAGAGTGTCCGCAACCAGCCGAACAGCGGCTGGTCGGTGGCGTGCGCGCGCGTGAGGGTCTGGTAGAGGTGGTGGTGCGTGTTCACCAGCCCTGGCAGGGCGACGCAACCGCGGCCATCCAGGCGCACCAGGCCGTCGGCCGCCGGAGGCGACGGGTGCAGCAGGGCCGCTGGCGGTGCGCCGGTGCCTGTCCAGACGATCGCGCCGTCGTCGACGAGGATCGAGCCGCCGGGGATCTCGGTGCCGGCGTTGTCCATCGTCACGACCACCGCGCACTGCTCGATCAGCAGCCGGCCCATGGGTCACATCGGCGTGCGCCCGCAGGCGGCGCACCCACCGCGGTCACCGGTCGCCCCCGGCCGTGGATGCCCGCATCCGGGCAGCGGCCAGGCGAACGGCCTCGAGGATCTTCCCATACCCGGTGCAGCGGCACAGGTTCCCGGCCAGGGCCTCGCGGATCGCGTCGTCGTCGGGGGTCGGCACCCGCTGGAGCAGGTCGACCGCGGCCACGATCAACCCCGGGGTGCAGAACCCGCACTGCACCGCGCCGGTCTCCAGGAACGCCTCCTGGACCGGGTGCAGCGCTCCCTCGGGCGCCAGCCCTTCCACCGTGCGGACGTCGCGCTCGTGCGCCTGCGCCGCCAGCACCAGGCACGCGCACACCAGCTCACCGTCGAGCCACACCGAGCACGAGCCGCACTCGCCCTGCTCGCACGCGTTCTTGGCCCCGGGCAGCCCCAGGGCGTCCCGCAGCAGGCCCAGCAAACTCGCGCCGGGCCACACGTCGCCCGTGCGCCACTCGCCGTTGACGCGCACGCGGATCAGCACGACGTCGCCTCCTGCGCGCGGTCCTCCAGGATCCAGCGGAACGCACGCTGCCCCAGCACGGCGCACGCGTGCCGGCGGTAGGCGGCCGTGCCCCGCACGTCGTCGATCGGCCGCGCGGCCGCGGCCACCCGCTCGCCGAACTCCACGGCGACGCGCGGGGCCACGGCGGCCCCCGGATCGTCCCACCAGCCCGCGGCCGTCAGCACCTGCTCCGCGTAGGCTTCCGCGTCGGGCGCGCGGAGGATCGTGGGGCCCACGGAGCCCAGGGCCACGCAAAGCCGCCGGCGGTCCAGGTCAGCGACCACGCACAGGCTGGCCACGGCGATGACCATGGCGTTGCGGGGTCCCACCTTGGCGAAGACACCCGGCCCGCGGGCCAGACGCCACTGCGCGCCGAGGATGAGCTCGTCGGGCGCGAGCGTGGTGCGTTTGGGCCCCACCATGAACGCGTGCCACGGCACGACGCGGCGCTGCCCGCCCGCGCGGACCAGCACGACCTCCGCGTCGTGGGCGGCGAGCACCGGCAGCGTATCGCCCGCCGGGGATGCCGTGCCCAGGTTCCCGCCCAGGGTGCCCCGGTTGCGGATCTGCGGCGAGCCCACGGTTCGGGCCGCCTGGACCAGCGGACGGACCGTCGGGAGCTCCCGCAGTATCCGGCTGTAGGTGACGCCCGCGCCGACGAAGTGCATCCCGTCTTCACGGCGCCAGACCCGCAGGTCCTCCAGACGGGAGATGTCCAGCAGCGACGGCGGGCGGCGGCGGCCGAAGTTCAGCTCGACCATGAGGTCGGTGCCGCCGGCGATGGGCACGGCCTCGGGCCGGCGCGCTTTGACCTCCAGCGCCTCCTCGAGCGTCCGCGCGAGGTAGACGTCCACGGCTGAAAAAACGACATTCCACGGGGACGCGCAGGGGTTCCTGCCAGGCTGACCCTGCCCTCCCGCGCCGCGGCCCGGCATGGCGCCGACTGTTCGGCCGCGCACCGGCAGCATGCGTGCCGGCCCGCCGGCAGATCGGCGCACGCCCTGGCGGTGTCAGGGTGCTGCTGGTGGCCAGGCTGGCCGCGCACCTGGCGGCCGCCGGCAGGTCAGCGCACACCCCGGCGGTATCGGTCCACCGCGATGGCCACCAGGTCGTCGAGGGCCCGCTGCAGCTCCTCCTCGCGCGTGCGCTGCAGACACGCCCGCAGCACCTCGAGGATCACGCGGCGCGGCCGGCGGTTGACGAACACCAGGAACCGGAACCCGAACCTGGCTTCGTAGAGCGCGTTGAGGCGCTCCAGCTCGGCCAGGATGGCGGGGTCGTCGTCGGCGCCCTGCTCGGCCGCCGACACCGGGGGCAGCTGCCGCGCGCCGATGCGGGGGTGGGCGTTGAGCGCCTCCACGACCTCGTCCTCGGGCAGCGTGCGCAGCAGCTCCCGCGCGCAGCCCAGCGGATTCTCGCACGCCGCCAGGCGGTCGACCAGGCGGGTGCGCCCGCCGAACAGCGCCGCCAGCACGTCAGCGCTCAGCTGCCGCGGTAGGTCGTGCATGCGTAGGGCGCAACCAGCAGGGGAATGTGGTGGTGGCGGTGAGGCTCGGTGATCTCCACCTGGAGCTCGACGCGGGTGAAGAACGGCGAGGGCGGATAGAAAACCAGCCGGTACGTGCCGGCCTCGAGCGGACCGCCCAGCAGATCGGGAATGCGGCCGTCCTCGTTCGTCTCGCGGGCGGCCAGCAGCGTCGCGCCCCGGTAGAGCTCGACGCGCACGCCGCGGGCGGGCAGGCCGCGCGCGGCGTCCAGCACGTGGGTGGAGAGGGACGCTGCCACGACCCGCGCCCGCTACGGCGTCCCCGACGGCCCGGTGGCCTTGAAGATGGGGAGGACGCCCAGGTGCTGCACGTCCGGCCGCTCGTCGCCTTCCAGCAGGATGGCGGCCCTGGCCGCGACCGTCCCGCCGGCCTGCGCGACCAGCTGCGCCATGGCCTCCAGCGTCTCGCCGGTGCTGACGATGTCGTCGATGATGCCGACCTGGCGGCCGCGGAGCTTGTGGGCGTCGCGGCCGTCCATGTAGAGCTCTTCCTCGGTGCGGGCCGTGATCGGCTTGTACCGCACCACCAGCGGCGACAGCATGAACGGCCGCAGCTCCTTGCGGCAGACGACGTAGGGTTTGAGCCCCAGGTGCGTGGCGATGGCGTGGGCCAGGGGGATGCCCTTGGTCTCGGTGGTGACGAAGATCTCGCACTGGGCCAGGCCGGGCGCGAGCAGACGCGCGGCGCGGTCGATCACCTCGGTGTCGCCCAGGCTGTAGTAGTAGGCGATCCAGGTATCGGGCGCCACCTGGATCAGCGGCAGGGTGCGCACCGTCCCGGCGATCTCCAGGTCGTAGGTCGGCTGACCGTGAAACGGCAACACGTGCGGCATACTCCACCTCGATGCGTCGGCGCAACGCACGCGATCAGCCGGGCCGCGACCGCCCGGCTGGTCTCGCCAGAGAAGTTCTGGGTCGGCGCCGACGACGCCTGCCGGCGCCGCCCACGGCGGGCGGTCCGGGGCGGAGAGGGAAGCCGGCGGGCGGCACGAACCTCCGGGCCAGTGGACCTGTCGCGGCTCATCCAGGTCGCCCGCAGCCGGCAGCCTGCCGACCTGCTGCTGGCGAACGCCCGCGTCGTCGACCTGTTCACCCCGGCCGTCGTGGAGGCGGACCTGCTGGTGGCCGAGGGCCGGATCGCCGGACTGCGCCCCCGCGGCACGGCACCGGCCGCAGCCGAGGTGATCGACCTCCGGGGCGCGTACGTGGCCCCGGGCTTCATCGATGCCCACGTCCACATCGAGAGCAGCCTGCTGACCCCGCCCCAGTTCGCGGCGGCGGTGGTGCCGCGCGGCGTCACGACCGTGATCGCCGATCCCCATGAGATCGCCAACGTGCTGGGTGTGACCGGCATCCGGTACATGCTGCAGGCCGCCCGGTGGAATCCGCTGAGCATCTACATTATGGCGCCCTCGTGCGTGCCCGCGGGCCCCCTGGAGAGCGCCGGCGCCGAGCTCTCGGCCCTCGACCTGGAGGGGGTGCTCCAGGACCGGTGGGTCCTGGGTCTGGGCGAGATGATGAACGTGCCGGGGGTGCTGGCCGCCGACCCGGAGGTGCTGGCCAAGCTGGCCGCCGCACGCCCGCGGCCGGTGGACGGCCACGCGCCAGGCCTGGCGGGGCCCGACCTCGACGCGTACACTGCGGCGGGCATCGGCTCGGATCACGAATGCACCACGGTGGAGGAAGCCTCCGAGAAGCTGCGCCGCGGCCTCATGGTCCTGATCCGCGAGGCCACCGGCGCGCGCAACCTCGAGACGCTGCTGCCCCTGGTGCATCCCGGGAACGCCCGCCGCTTCGCCTTCGCCACCGACGACCGCACGCCGCTGCATCTGCTGGACGAGGGCTCGATCGACGGCATGGTCCGCACGGCCATCGCCCGCGGCCTCGACCCGCTGGTGGCCCTGCAGCTCGCCAGCCTGAACGCCGCCGAGCACTACGGTCTGCGCGACCGAGGCGCGCTTGGTCCCGGTCGCCTGGCCGATCTGTTCGTCTTCGACGACCTGCGCGCGCCACAGCCGCGGCTGGTCTTCCGCCACGGCCGGCTGGTGGCGCGCGAGGGCGCGCTGCTGCCCTACGAGCGTCCCGAGCGGCCGCCGGCGATCCGGGGCTCGGTGAACGTGCCGCGCCACACGCTGCTGTTCCGGGTACCCGCGCGCGGCCGCCGGCTGCGGGTGATCGACGTGATCCCCGATCAGATCACGACCGGTGTCGCGATCGTCGACGCCCGCGTCGTCGCCGGCGAGGTCGTCGCCGATCCCGCGCGCGACGTGCTGAAGCTGGCGGTGATCGAGCGGCACGCCGGGAGCGGCCGCGTTGGCATTGGATTCGTGCGCGGCTTCGGCCTGCGGCTCGGCGCCCTGGCCTCCTCGGTGGCCCACGACGCCCACAACATCATCGTGGTCGGCGCCAGCGACGACGCCATGCGGGCGGCCGTCGACCTGGTGCTGGAGATGCAGGGTGGCCTGGCCGCCGTCGCAGGGCGGGAGACGGCCAGGCTGCCGCTCCCCATCGCGGGGTTGATGTCCGACCGACCGCTGGCGGAGGTGGCCGCTGCGCAGAGGCGGCTGCTGGGTCTGGCGCGACGCATGGGGAGCCGGCTGGCCGATCCGTTCATGACGCTGTCGTTCATGGCGTTGTCGGTGGTGCCGGCCCTGAAGCTCACCGACCGGGGGCTGGTGGACGTGACGCGGGGCGAGGTGGTGGACGCCTTCGTGGAGTAGCGACGAGCCACTGGACCGTCGGCGTAGCATTGTGTGCTATCCAGGCGGCGTAAGGACGCGGGCGTCGAGTTCGCGTGCCCTACAGAGACTTCGTATGTGATTGAGGGCGTGCTTTCGGCTACCGGCCGGCCAGAGGGCACGGTGACCGCGTGCGGAGACCCCGGATTGCTGTACTCGGCCACCGGCAGTCGCAGTGACGCGTGTACCACCCGCCAGGCGTGTTCGGATGAGGCGACGTGACCATTGAGGCGATCGGGCCACGGGCGCGTTCTGTCCTGTGTAGCAGCAACTACAGACAGCCTCGTGACGCCTGCGGAAGATTCAATCCTGGATCCGGCGTGAAAAATCGTCAAAACTGGAGCCGGGACAGACGGTGAACCCAAATCGGGCGTGAAAACCCTCAGATTCGGAATCGCTCGATGCGTTCA
>CAZGNA010000126.1:0-8102 GCA_964526945.1 uncultured bacterium | reverse complement strand
CCGGCGCCTCGCGTCGCGGCCCGGCCGCCCCGGGGCCGGGGGGTGTCCTGGCGATGAGCCGCGGCGAGACGGGCGAGACAGTGGGCCGGACACAGGCCGCGCGCGCGGGAGCGCGGGCGCGCGCCGCCGCGCTGCTGACCAAGGTGGCCGACCTGTACTACCTGCGCGACCTCACGCAGCAGGAGATCGCCGAACGCCTGGGGCTGTCGCGGCCCACGGTCTCGCGCCTGCTGCGGCGCGCCCGCGAGGTGGGCGTCGTGCGCATCGAGGTCGCGGCCCCGCCCGGGACGCACCACGAGCTCGAGCGCGCGCTGGAGGAGCGCTTCGGCCTGCGCGAGGCCATCGTGGTCACCGGCGACGCCGGCGATCCCGAGGCGACGCGGCGCGCGCTGGGCCGCGCCGGCGCCCGCTACCTCGAGCGTGCGCTGCAGGGCGGTGCGCGCGTGGGGGTCTCGTGGGGGACCACGCTGCGGGCGGTGGTGGACCACCTGCGGCCCCGGCCGCTGCGGCCGGTGGTCGTGCCGCTGGTGGGCGGCGTCGGGCAGGTGGCGCCGGGGATCCACGCCAACGACCTGGCCGCCGGCCTGGCCGCTGCGTTCGCGGGCCAGGCGCACCTGCTGCACGCGCCGGCCATCGTCGCAGCGCCCGCGCTGGCGCGCGCCCTGCTGGCCGATGTCGGCATCCGACGGGTGCTGGCGCAGGCGCGGGCAGTGGATGTGGCGGTGGTGGGGATCGGCGCGCTCGTGCCGTCGTCCACGCTGGTGCGCAGCGGCTACTTCTCGGCG
This sequence comes from uncultured bacterium, assembly GCA_964526945.1. GTDB lineage: Bacteria > Sysuimicrobiota > Sysuimicrobiia > Sysuimicrobiales > Humicultoraceae > Fervidifonticultor. Next base: position 7,317 of record CAZGNA010000126.1, on the reverse strand, counting down.
GCCGACCTGGCGCAGCTGCGGCGGCGGGGCGCCGTGGGCGACATCTGCACGCGGGCCTACACCGCGACGGGCGCACCGGTCGACGGCGCCCTCGACCGGCGCATCCTGGCGGTGACCCTCGACGACCTCCGGCGCATCCGCACCGTCGTGGCGGTGGCCGGCGGGGCAGAGAAGGCCGCGGCGATCGCCGGGGCGCTGCGGGGCGGCCTGGTGGACGTGCTCGTCACCGACCACGTGGCGGCCGCCGCCGTGCTGGACACCGCCCGCACCCCGGCGGTGGCCCGCGCCGCGCGCGCGGAGGGTGCGCGGTGAAGGCGCTGGCCCTGCCCACCGATCGGCTCGTCGGGCTCCTGCGCACCATGCTGCTCATCCGGGCGTTCGAGGAGCGGGCGGAACTGCTCTTCACCCAGGGGCGCGTCCACGGCACCATGCACCTGAGCATCGGGCAGGAGGCGGTCGCCGCGGGCGTCTGCGCGGCGTTGCGGCCCGACGACTACATCCTGAGCACGCACCGCGGCCACGGCCACTGCCTGGCCAAGGGCGCCGACGTGCGGGCCATGATGGCCGAGTTCCTCGGGAAGGCCACGGGGCTGTGCCGCGGCCGGGGCGGCAGCATGCACATCGCTGACGTCGAGGGCGGCAACCTGGGCGCCAACGGCATCGTGGCCGGCGGCCTGCCCATCGCCACCGGGGTGGGGCTGTCGATCCAGCTGCGGCGCAGCGGCCAGGTGTGCGTGGCGTTCTTTGGCGACGGCGCGGCCAACGAGGGCGCCTTCCACGAGGCGCTGAACCTGGCGTCCATCTGGCGGCTGCCGGTGGTGTTCGTCTGCGAGAACAACCAGTACGCCATGTCCATGCCCGTGGCGCGCAGCATGAACGTCGAGCGCATCAGCCAGCGCGCCTGCGCCTACGGCATCCCCGGGGAGACCATCGACGGCATGGACGTCCTGGAGGTCTACGCCGCGGCGGCTGCCGCCGTGGCCCGGGCGCGCGCCGGCGACGGCCCGACGCTGTTGGAGTGCGTCACCTACCGCTACCGGGGCCACAGCAAGAGCGACCTCCAGCGCTATCGCACCCGCGACGAGGTCGATGCCTGGCGGCAGCGCGACCCCATCGTGCGCTTCCAGCAGTGGCTGGTGGCCGAAGGCCTGCTGACCGACGACGCGGTGGCGCGGCTCGAGGCCGAGGCGCGTGCGATCATCGACGACGCGCTGCAGTTCGCCGAGGCCAGCCCCGAGCCCGATCCGGCGACGCTGCTCGACGACGTCTACGCAGACGACGGCCCGGCCGCTGCCGCCCCGGGCCCGGTCGCCGGCGGCCCCGATGCTCACGCCCGCCGCCCCCGCGACCGCCAGGCCCCGCCCCGGGTGCCGGATGCCGGTCCCAGGGGTGCTGACGCCGTCGGAAGCGGGCCGGGGCATGCCCCGGAGGCTGACGCGCCGCGATGACGGCTACGCGCGAGCTCACCTACCGCGAGGCGCTGCGCGAGGCCCTGCGCGCGGAGATGCGCCGTGACCCGCGGGTCGTGCTGCTGGGCGAGGACATCGGCGTCTACGGCGGCGCGTTCGCGGTCACCGACGGCCTGCTGGCCGAGTTTGGCCCCGAGCGGGTGCGCGACACGCCCATCTCGGAGGCCGCCATCACCGGGTGCGCCATCGGCGCGGCCCTCACGGGCCTGCGGCCCGTGCTGGAGATCCAGTTCATGGACTTCATCACGCTGGCCATGGAGCAGCTGGTGCTGCAGGCCGCGAAGATCCGCTACATGTTCGGCGGCAAGGCGCGCGTGCCCATGGTGGTCCGCACGCCCGCGGGCTCGGGCACCGGCGCCGCCGCCCAGCACTCCGAGAGCCTGGAGGCGTGGTTCGTCCACGTCCCCGGGCTGAAGGTGGTGGCGCCGGCCACGCCGGCCGACGCGGCCGGGCTGCTGCTGGCGAGCATCCGCGACGACAACCCGGTGGTGTTCGTCGAGCACAAGCTGCTCTACAAGGAGCGCGGCCCCGTGCCCGAGCCGCTGACCCCGGTGCCGCTGGGCCAGGCCGCGGTGGTGCGCCCGGGCAGCGACGTCACCGTGATCGCCACGTCGGTGATGGTCGGACGCGCCCTGGCCGCCGCCGACCGGCTGGCGCAGGAGGGCATCAGCGTCGAGGTGGTCGACCCCCGCACCCTGCGGCCACTCGACGTGCCCACGCTGGAGGCCTCGGCGCGCAAGACCGGGCGCGTGGTGATCGTCTACGAGGCCACCAAGACCCTGGGCATCGGCGCCGAGATCGCCGCGCGGCTGGCCGAGACGGAGACGTTCTACTACCTCGACGCGCCCATCGTGCGCCTGGGCGGGCAGGAGTGCCCGCTGCCGTACGACCGCACCCTCGAGCGCGCCGCGGTGCCGCACGAGGAGGACATCGTCGCCGCCGTCCGGCAGGTGCTGGGCGGCTAGGGGCGGAAGCAGGTCTGGGTCCACGCGGAGGACACCGTGCCGACCGTCGAGGAACGCTACGAGGTCGAACTCTACTGCGGGCGCTGCCGGCGGGCCACCGCCCACCTGGTGGCGCCCGGGGCCGGCGGGCTGTCGCGCGTGCTGTGCGCGGTCTGCGGCCGCGCCGTGGCCGTCGACACCCTGCACTTCATGGAGCAGTACGTCAACAGCGTGGCGCGCCGCCTCCTGGCCAAGCCCTTCGAGATCACCACCGAGTTCCGGCGCAGCCCGCGGGAGTTCATCACCACGCTGCCCGGGCGCGTCTTCACCAAGCCGTTCCGCGTGGCGGCGGAACTGCGGGCGACCATGGACATCGTGCGGCCGCGGCCCCGGCCGCGGCGCCGCCACCGGCCGGTGCTGGCCGCCGCGCCGGGCGAGTTGTCGCCGGTGCAGCGCCACTGCCAGGTGCTGCTGAGCGCGCCGCTGCTGTGGGCCCACGACCCCGCCGACGTGCTGGACGCCGCCGTGGAGTTCGGCTACGACGGGGTCGAGCTGTGGGCCTACCACCTGGTGCGCGATGGCGCCGACCCCGCGGCGCTCGGGGAGGCCGCGCGCCGGCGGGGCCTGGTGGTGGTCCTGCACGCGCTCAGCTGGGACCTGAACGTCACCTCGACGCTGGAGGGCATCCGCCGGGCGTCGCTGGAGGCGCTGCAGACGTCGCTCGCCATGGCGGTGGCCCTGGGCGCCCGGCTCGTGGTGATGCACCCCGGGCGCACCACGGCGCCGCACGACGACGCCGAGGCCTACTGGCCCGGGCTGGTGGCGGCGGTGCGCGCGCTGGCCGACGACGCGGCGGCCAGGGGCCTGGTGGTGGGCGTCGAGCACATGGAGCCGCGCCAGGGCGAGTTCGTCGTGACGCCCGCCGACGCCAACCGGCTGGTGCGCGAGGTCGACCGCGCCAACGTCGGCACCGTGGTCGACGTCGCGCACATCCCATGGGGCGAGGACGAGGTGGCGTTCATCGCGCAGCTCGAGCGGGTGGTCCACGTCCACCTCAGCGACGCCGACGAGGCGCGCCTGCACCTGCCCCTGGGCCAGGGCGGCCGCGACCTCGCGCGCATCCTGGCGGGGCTGCGCGACTACCGGGCGGCCATCACCCTGGAGGGTTTCTCGCTGGGCGCCGGGCGCGACCTGGCCCGCTGGAACAAGGCGCGCTTCGAGGAGCTCTGGCGCGAGGCCGCGGTGCCGACCTGACTGACGCGCCCGCGCGGGCCGTCGGCCGGCGCGGGTGGCGTGGGGGCGCGACGGGTGACGGGTGTCGAGATCACGGCGCGTCCGTGGAGGCGGGCGCCGGTGCCGTCGGCGCGCGCGACGGCGCAACGCCCGTCGAGATCACGTGGCAGAGGAGGGCAGCGTATGATGCGTGGCGTGCTGGTTGCGATCCTGATCGGCCTGCTGGCGGCGGGCGGCCCGGGGGCGGCGGGCGCCGGGCCTGCGGTCAGCGGGACGTTCACGCTCTACACGTCGGAGTCCGAGGACGACATCAACCTGCTGGTGGGTGACTTCAAGCGACGCCACCCGGGCGTCGACGTGAAGATCTTCCGGGCCGGCTCCGGGCCGGTGGTCGCCAAGCTGCAGGCCGAGCTCCAGGGCGGCCGCATCCAGGCCGACGTCATCTGGTTCGCCGACATCGCCTTCTTCCAGGAGCTGGCCCGGCGCGACCTGCTGCTGGCCTACGCCCCGCCCACCGGCCGGCGGGTCGACCCCAAGCTGCACTACGACGGCAACCGCTACCACGAGGTGCGCCTGATCTTCAACGTGGTGGCGTTCAACACCAACCACGTCCGGTTCCGCCCGACGTCGTGGTGGGACCTGACGCTGCCGCGCTACCGGGGCCGCGCGGGCATGCCCAACCCGTTCGTCTCGGGCGCCGCCTTCGCCCACGTCGGCACCTTCGCCAGCATGCGCGAGTTCGGGTGGGACTACTACCGCAAGCTGAAGGAGAACGACGCCCGCATCCTCCGCGCCAACGGCGACGTGCTGCGGGCGCTGGCCGCCGGCGAGATCAGCATCGCCCAGATCGTCGACTTCTTCGTGCGCGCGGCCAAGGCCCAGGGCTCGCCGGTGGACCACATCTGGCCGCAGGAGGGCGCCGTGCTGGTGCCCACGCCGATCGCCATCATCAAGGGCACGTCCAACGAGGCGGCCGCCAAGGCGTTCCTCGACTACCTGTACACGCCCGAGGCCCAGCGCCTGTTCGTGCAGCGGGCCTACGTGCCGGTGATCCCGGGCATCCCGCTGCCGCAGGGGGCGCCCGATCCGGCCGACCTGAAGCTCATCCAGACCAACCTGGGCTACATCGACAAGCACCGCGAGGAGATCAAGCGCACTTTCTCGGAGCTGTTCGGCATCCAGTGACGGCCATGCAGGAGGCCGCCGTCCCGCTGCGCAGGACGGGCTGGCCGCGCGCCGCCCTGCGCGTGGGGGCGGCCGCGGCCGCCGTGGCGCTTACGGGGCTCCTGCTGGTGCTGGTGCTCTACCCCTCGGTGGTCCTCATCCTGCAGTCGTTCGTCGCCGAGGGACGCCTCTCGCTGGCGCACTACGTACGCCTGGCCCGCGACCCGGCGGCCCAGCGCGTGCTGGTCAACAGCCTGGTGACCTCGGGGTGGGCCACCGTGGGCGGCACGGCCCTGGGCGCGGTGCTGGCCTGGCTGGTGGCCCGCACCGACCTGCCGGGCCGCCACCTCTGGCGCACCCTGCTCCTGCTGCCCTACATGATCCCGCCGTTCATCGGCGCCATCGCGTGGGTCTACCTGGCGGGCCCCGCCGGGTACCTCAACCAGGCGTGGCGCGCGCTGACCGGCGCCGACGAGCCGCTGGTGGTGATCTACGGCCAGACGGGGATCGTTCTGGTCCTGATCCTCTACGGCTACCCCATCGCGTACCTGGCGGCGTTGGGCGTGCTCGAGCGCATGGACCCGTCGCTGGAAGCCGCAGCGCGTCTGGCGGGCGCGGGCCCCTGGCGCGTGCTGCGCGACGTCACGCTGCCGCTGGCCGCGCCCGGCGTGCTGGCCGGCGCGCTGCTGCTGGCCATGTCGTCCCTGGCCAACTTCGGCATCCCCGCGGTGCTGGGCTTTCCCGCCCGCTACTTCGTGCTGCCCACCCGCATCTACACCACGGTCCTGAACTTCGACCTGCGCGACAACCTGCGGGTGGCCGCCGCGCTGTCGATGTGGCTGGTGGCGATCGCGGGCGTGCTGCTGGCGGCGCAGCGCGCGCTGTTGCGCCGCGGGCGGTTCACCGTGGTGGGCGGCCAGACCGCCCAGCGCCACCTGGTGGCGCTGGGCCGGTGGCGCGGCCCGGTGGCAGCGCTGCTGGGCCTGTTCGTGTGCATCAGCGCCGGGCTGCCCTTCCTGGCGGTGCTGCTGACCTCGCTCATCCGCGCCTACGGCCTGCCACCCCACTGGGAGCACTTCACCCTGCAGCACTACGCCACGGCGCTGTTTGGCATCCCCAAGGTGCACCGCGCGCTGCTCAACAGCCTCCTGCTGGCCAGCAGCGCCGCCACGCTGGTGGTGGTCCTCGGCGCGGCCATCGGCTACCTGCGCACCCGCGTGCGCCTCCCCGGCGCCGGGGCGGTGGACCTGCTGGTCATGCTGCCCTACGCGGTGCCGGGGACGGTGGTCGCGCTGGCGATGATCCTGGCCTGGGTGCGGCCCGTGCCCGTGCTGGGGATCCGGCTCTACGACACGATCTGGATCCTGCTGGTGGCGTACGTGGCGCGCTTCCTGGCGTTTGGCGTGCGCACCGCGGCAGCGGGCCTGGCCCAGGTGCACGAGTCGCTGGAAGAGGCCGCGCGGTGCAGCGGGGCGCGCCCGCTGCAGGCGTTTCGCGACATCGTGCTGCCCATCATCCGTCCCAGCCTGATCGCCGGATGGCTGCTGGCGTTCATCCCGGCGGTGGCCGAGCTCACCCTGTCGATCCTGCTGTTCTCGGTGGGCAACGAGACGCTGGGCGTGGTGATCTTCGGGCTGCACGACGAGGGCAAGATCGCCCTGAGCGCGGCCCTGGCGGTGCTGGTCACCACCCTGCTGGTGACCTTCAACCTGCTGGCCCGGCGCGTGCTGCGGGGCGAGGTCGGGGTGTGAGGCCTCCCGCGCACCGACAGCGTCAGGTGCGGCAGAGGTCGTCGACCAGGGCTACCACGTCTGCGGGGCGGGCCGCCGCGTAGTCCGGGCCGGCCGCCTGCAGCCGCCCGGCCTCGCGGCTGCCCCACAGGGCCGCCACGGCCCGCACGCCCGCGCGCCGCGCCGCCTCGATGTCGAAGACACCGTCGCCGACCAGCAGCGCGTCGGCAGGAATCGCCCCCAGCGCGCGCAACGCGTGCCAGACCGGGTCGGGCGCCGGCTTGGGGCGCGGTGTGTCCTGCTCGGTCACCACGACGTCGATCCACCGGTCGAGGCTGAAGGCGCGCACCGCCAGGTCGGTGGTGCGCCGGCGCTTCGAGGTGACGATGGCCATACGGCAGCCGCGGGCCCGCAGTGCGTCCAGCATCTCGGGAACTCCGGGGAAGAGACGGGCCAGGCGGTCATGGGCCGCCTCGTAGGCGGCCAGGTAGGCGTCCATGAGCGGCCGCACCTGCTCGGGCCGCACGCCGGGGAGGCGTTCGAACCGCCGCCGCAACGGCGCGCCCCAGTCGGCGGTGATCTCCTCCTCGGTGAGGTCGCGCCCCAGCACCTCCTGGCAGGCGCGCCGGAACGCCTCGCTGATCAGCCGGTACGAGTCGAGCAGCGTGCCGTCCAGGTCGAAGAGGACGCACCGCGCGGCCCCCTCGCCATCCCGCGCCGGGCTGCGCGCGCCCCGGGCCACCGCCGGCGCGTCCGCGCCCGCAGGCGCCGCAGCAC